>JAOTVR010000076.1 GCA_029863305.1 Gammaproteobacteria bacterium
ACGCTCCGGATCCGGAACCACCCGCGATTCAGGCAGCGGAATCCTGCGTTTACCCGACAAATACTGTCCGGTCAGCGACGCGGAGCTTTTCATGACTTCGTCGGGAGTGCCCGCAACGACGACCTTACCACCGTGGACACCCGCGCCCGGACCGAGATCGACGACATGATCAGCCGACATGATGGCTTCTTCGTCGTGTTCGACGACGATTACCGTGTTACCAATATCGCGCAGGTGGGTCAGCGTGCCGAGCAGTCGTTGATTGTCGCGCTGATGCAATCCGATCGACGGTTCATCGAGGATGTACATGACGCCGACGAGTCCCGAGCCGATCTGACTCGCGAGACGAATTCGCTGCGCCTCCCCACCCGACAGTGTCTCGGCACTGCGGCCCAGTGACAGATAGTCGAGGCCGACGTCGCTGAGAAAGCCGAGCCGGTCGCCAATTTCCTTGACGATCTTTTCGGCTATCGTCGCGCGCCAGCCCTCGAGTTTCAGTGTCTCAAAAAACTTCCGGGCGTGGCCGACCGACATATCCGAAATTTCCGGCAGCGACAGGTTGACAATAAAAACGTGCCGGGCTGCCCGGTTCAGGCGAGTGCCGCCGCAGTCGGGACAGTCCTGGCTGTTCAAGAACTTCGCAAGCTCCTCGCGAACTGCACCCGATTCGGTTTCCCGATAGCGTCGTTCGAGATTCGGAATCACGCCCTCAAAGCGGTGCCGTTTCTTGATCTGCATGCCGCGGGAGTTCTCGTAGTGGAACTCGATTTTTTCGCCACCGCTGCCGTACAGCACGACGTCGCGCAAGTCGTCGCTCAATTCGTTGAATGGTGTTTCCAGATCGAAGTCGTAGTGCGACGCCAGACTCTGGATCATTTGATAGTAATAGGTCGTCTTGCGGTCCCAGCCGCGAATGGCGCCGCCGGCCAGCGACAACTCCCTGTTCACGACAACGCGTTCGGGGTCGAAGTACTGCTTGACGCCCAAACCGTCACAACCTGGACATGCGCCGGTCGGATTGTTGAAGGAAAACAGGCGCGGCTCGAGTTCGGTCAGGCTGTAACCACAGATGTTGCAGGCGAAGCGATCCGAAAATATCAGCTCTTCCTCGTCGGTGTCGTCCATGAATGCAATGCGCGCAACGCCGTCGGCCAGACGCAGTGCAGTCTCGAAGGATTCGGCCAGCCGCAGACGGATGTCATCCTTGACCTTGAAGCGATCGACTATCGCATCGATGTGGTGTTTCTTTCTCAGATCCAGCGATGGTGGCTGGTCGAGTTCATACACTTCGCCGTTGATGCGCGCGCGAATAAAGCCCTGCGCCATCAGGTCCTGCATGAGCTGGACGTGTTCGCCCTTGCGGTCGGCGACTACCGGTGCGAGCAACATCAGTCGCGTGCCCTCGGGCATGGCGAGCACCTGATCGACCATCTGACTAACGGTCTGTGCCTCGAGGTCGGTGTCGTGGTCCGGACAACGCGGGATACCGGCACGCGCATACAGCAGGCGCAGGTAGTCGTAGATTTCGGTCACTGTGCCGACGGTCGAGCGCGGATTGTGCGAGGTCGATTTCTGTTCGATAGAGATCGCCGGGGAGAGGCCGTCAATGTGATCAACGTCGGGCTTTTCCATCATCGACAGGAACTGTCGCGCATAAGCGGACAGTGATTCGACGTAACGCCGCTGACCCTCGGCGTAGATTGTGTCGAAGGCGAGCGACGACTTGCCCGAACCGGACAGGCCGGTGAACACAATCAATTTGTCCCGCGGCAAGCTCAGGTCGAGATTGCACAGGTTGTGTGTTCTTGCGCCACGTATGTCGATGGATTTCATATAGGTGTCAGTAAACGCTGAGCAACCTGCTAATATACGCCGCCCTCAGGCTGCAGCGCAAAACCCAATGCAATGAAGACCGACACCGACACACTGATTGCCGCGATGTTACCTGCTGAGAGGCGGGCTGTGGCCGTTGTCGCAGCAATTGCGATGCTTCGAATGCTCGGGCTGTTTGCGCTATTGCCGGTGTTGTCCTTGTACGCAGCGCAACTGGACGGTGCGACACCGCTATTGATCGGCCTTGCCGTCGGCGCATACGGATTAACTCAGGCCGGGCTGCAAATTCCGCTGGGTGCACTATCGGATCGGGTCGGGCGAGTGCCGGTCATCGTCGGCGGCCTGATCATATTCGCGGCAGGGAGTATCGTTGCGGCCGTCGGCGACACGATCTGGAGTGTCATCGCAGGCAGGTTCCTGCAGGGGGCCGGAGCGATTTCGGCGACACTCGCGGCGCTGATTGCCGACGCGACGCGTGAAGAAGTGCGCACGCGCTCGATGGCTTTCTTCGGCATCGGTATCGGCCTGTCGTTCATGGTTGCGTTGATCATCGGTCCGATCATCGCAGCGCAATTCGGCGTTCCCGCGCTGTTCTGGGCCGGAGCCTTGCTGGCGGTCGTCGCCGGACTGCTGCTCGGAGGCTTGCCCGACGGCATTGAAGCGCCCGTGACACCGCAGAACTGGGACTTCCGACCCGCATTTCGTGCGGACCTGCTGCGTCTCGATCTGTATGTGTTTTTGCTGCACGCGATTCTGACAGCGAGTTTCGTCGCACTGCCGTTCCTGCTGGCCAACAAGCTCGAGATGGCCGTGACGGCGCACTGGAAAATGTACATCGGCGCGCTGCTGGTATCACTTGCAGGAACGATACCGCTGATCATCAGCGATGAACGCAAGGGCAAGGCCAGGACCATCGGCATTGCGGTCGCGCTCTTGTTTGCCGGCGAAATGATGCTGTCGTTCGGCGGCGTTGCAGTCGCGCCGGTATTCCTGGCGCTGGTGGTGTTTTTCGCGGGTTTTAACTTCCTGGAAGCCGGTTTGCCTGCGCGTTTGTCGCTGCTGGCTGATGGTGAGGTCCGTGGTGCCTCGCTCGGCGTATTCTCGAGTGCGCAATTCCTGGGGGCATTCGTCGGCGGCCTGATCGGCGGCCGCTTCCTGGCGGCAGGGCGGCCGGCCGACGTGTTCTTCGTCTGTGCGTTGCTCGCGGCCATCTGGCTGGCGATGTCGGGGCTGTTTCGGCAGCGATCCTAGAGAAATCGGGGTGGTAATTGGCCCCTCAGGCTCTACAATAGTCGACCCTCGCCGGACTCAGCCGGGTGGGCAAAACAACCAGCAACTCATTTGACAGGGGACCTGATATGGCCCGCGGAATTAACAAAGTCATCATCGTCGGCAACCTCGGGAGCGATCCCGAGACGCGTTATATGCCCAGCGGTTCGGCGGTGACCAATCTCACAGTAGCCACGAACGAAAGCTGGAAGGACAAGCAGACAGGCGAACAAAAAGACCGCACGGAGTGGCACAAGGTCGCGATGTTCAACCGTCTCGCCGAGGTCGCGGCGGAGTACCTGCGCAAGGGCTCGCAGGTTTATATCGAGGGCAAGCTGCGAACGCGCAAATGGCAGGACAAGAACGGCCAGGACCGCTGGACGACCGAGATTATCGCTGACGAAATGCAAATGCTCGGCGGACGCGGCGGCGGTGGTTCGGCAGCAATGGGCTCAAGTCAGGATTCCGGTCCGTCGAGTCCGCCACCACAGGCCGGTCCGGACGACTTCGACGACGACATTCCGTTCTAGTTCCGACGATAGTCTGATTTGAGTTGCTTGCGCGGGGCAGGCCTGTCGACAGCCTGCGCCGCGCTTTTATATCAGGACACGAAAACAATGGGTGCGTTCAAAGAGCCGCATGGCGGCGAACTGAAAGAACTGTATTTATCGGCAACGGAGGCGGCAGCCGAGAAAGAGGCCGCACGCGAGTATGCGTCATGGGACCTGACCGAACGCCAGCTCTGCGATATCGAGTTGCTGCTGAATGGCGCATTTTCGCCGCTCGAGGGGTTCCTCAACAGGGAAGACTATGACTCGGTTATCAAGTCAATGCGCCTCAGGAGTGGCGTACTCTGGCCAATTCCCATTACGCTGGATGTCAGCGAGGACTTTGCCAAAGACCTGAGCCCGGGCGACAGGATCGCGCTGCGCGATCTCGAGGGTGTCATTCTCGCAACGCTTGAAGTGGGGGATATCTGGACTCCGGACCCCGATGCAGAGGCTGAGGGCGTCTACGGCAGCAGGGACGTTACGCATCCAGCAATTAACTATCTGCAAAACATAGGTAATCCGGTTTATATCGGCGGCGCGCTCAAGGGCGTCGAGTCACCGACGCATTACGATTTCAAACATCTGCGCGATACGCCCGGAGAGGTGCGTGACCGCTTTCAGAAACTCGGCTGGCGCAAGGTCGTCGCATTCCAGACGCGCAATCCGATGCACCGCGCGCACCAGGAACTGACCCTGCGAGCGGCTCGCGAAGTCGAGGCGAATCTGTTGATTCACCCGGTTGTCGGCATGACCAAGCCGGGCGACGTCGATCACTTCACGCGTGTTCGTTGCTACGAGCAATTGCTCAGCCGTTACCCGGAACAGACAACGATGTTGAGTCTGCTGCCGCTGGCCATGCGCATGGGTGGGCCACGCGAGGCGATGTTGCACGCGATCATTCGCAAGAACTACGGCTGCACGCACCTGATCGTCGGGCGCGATCATGCCGGCCCGGGGCAGGACAGCAAGGGCAAGGCCTTTTACGGCCCTTACGATGCGCAGGCGCTGCTCAAAGAGCACGCCGATGAGCTCGATATCTCAATGGTGCCATTTCGGCTGATGGTTTATGCGGAGAACCGTGCCGAGTACATACCCATCGATGAGAAGACCGACGAAGATCGCGTACTGAATATCTCGGGTACGGAACTGCGTCGCCGCCTGCAGGAGGGTCTGGAGATTCCGGAGTGGTACTCCTTTCCCGATGTCGTGGCCGAATTGCGGCGCACGCATCCGCCGCGCCATAAGCAGGGGTTCACCGTGTTCTTCACTGGTCTGAGCGGCTCTGGCAAGTCGACGATTGCAAACGCGCTCATGGTGAAGCTCATGGAAATGGGCGGTCGTCCGGTCAGTCTGCTCGACGGCGATATCGTGCGCAAAAATCTGTCGAGCGAGCTCGGCTTTTCCAAAGAACACCGCGATTTGAATATTCGTCGTATTGGCTATGTCGCGAGCGAGATAACCAAGAACGGTGGCATTGCGATTTGTGCGCCCATTGCGCCCTACACAGCAACACGTCGCGCGGTTCGCGAATTGATTACGCCGTTAGGCGGCTTTGTCGAAATTCACGTTTCGACATCGGTCGAGGTATGCGAGCAGCGTGACCGCAAGGGCCTGTACGCGCTGGCACGTGCCGGCAAGATCAAGGAATTCACTGGTATTTCAGATCCTTACGAAGCACCGGAGAATGCCGAGATGGTCGTCGACACGGCCGATATCACGCCGGATCTCGCCGCGCATCGTATACTCGTCAAATTAGAGGCAATGGGCTTTATCCGGTAACGGAACCGCTCCAGCAGGTGGGCAGATTGAGCAAAAAGTTGTTCATCAAGACGATGGGCTGCCAGATGAACGAGTATGACTCGGACAAGATGGCGGACGTCCTCCGTGAGTCGCACGGTTACGAGCTTACGCGCAATGTGGACGAAGCCGATCTTCTGCTTGTCAATACCTGTTCGATCCGGGAAAAGGCCCAGGAGAAAGTCTTTTCCGAGCTCGGTCGCTGGCGACTACTCAAGGAAAAGCGCCCGGGCGTCATGATCGGCGTCGGTGGGTGCGTTGCGAGCCAGGAAGGCGAGGGCATTAGCAGGCGAGCGCCGTTTGTCGATGTTGTTTTCGGCCCGCAGACGCTGCATCGTCTTCCAGAGCTCATTGAAGACGCCCGCGCAAAAGGCAACGCGGTCGTTGACATCTCGTTTCCGGAAATCGAGAAATTCGATCGTCTGCCGGAACCTCGAGCCGACGGCCCCACTGCATTCGTTTCGGTGATGGAAGGCTGCAGCAAGTATTGCAGTTTTTGTGTTGTGCCGTACACTCGCGGCGAAGAGATCAGCCGGCCGTTCGATGATGTAATCGCCGAATGCGCCAGTCTCGCCGAACAGGGTGTCCGCGAGATCAATCTTCTCGGGCAAAACGTCAACGCCTATCGCGGGCCGATGCACGATGGGCAGATTGCGGACCTCGCAACGCTGATCTACTACGTTGCCGCCATCAACAGCGTCGAGCGCATTCGCTTTACGACTTCGCATCCGCTGGAATTCACGGACAGCCTGATTCAGGCCTACGCCGAGGTTCCGAAACTCGCCAATTATCTGCATCTGCCGGTACAGCATGGCTCTGATCGTGTGCTTGCTCGCATGAAGCGTGGTCACACGATTCTCGAGTACAAGCAAAAGATTCGCAGGCTCAGACAGGCGCGACCGGACATTTCCTTGTCGTCGGACTTCATCGTCGGTTTTCCGGGAGAAACGGACGAGGATTTCGAGGCGTTGATGAATCTCATTGCCGAAGTCGGCTTCGATCAGTCGTTCAGTTTTATTTACAGCCCTCGTCCCGGTACACCGGCGGCCAGCCTTGCTGACGACACGCCGATGGACGTCAAGAAGAATCGACTTCAGATTCTGCAGTCGCGGATCAACCAGCAGGCGTTCGAGATCAGCAAGAGCATGGTTGGCACAACCCAGCGCGTACTTGTTGAAAAGACATCGAAAAAGGACGTGAATCAGGTTGCCGGTAAAACCGAAAATATGCGCTGGGTGAACTTTGATGCCGACCCGTCCTGCATCGGCCAATTCGTCGATGTCGTCATTACGGAGGCGTTGCCCAACTCATTGCGCGGCCGGCTCGTAAGCGATCAGGCAGCGGCGTGATATACAATGAGCTCACTTCCCAATTCCCGCGCATCGCGGTAGTCTTTCAGACACTTTGAATGCCACCCAGATTTCTCGGGACATTGTACTCGAGCCCGCCGATAACAACCGCCTGGCCAATCTATGCGGCCAGTTTGATGAACACCTGCGGCAAATCGAACAGCGCCTGGACGTGGAGATCGCCAGTCGTGGTAACCATTTTCGCGTGACGGGGCAACCCGGTGCGGCGCAGATTGGCGGCGACGTACTGTTGTCGTTGTTTGCCATGACCCAGAAGGAAAGCATCGATCCCGAGCGTGTGCACATACTTTTGCAGGAGTCTGTTATGAACGAAGCCGATCCGGCGCTGGCAAAGTCCGGCACGGAAGAGGTCGATGCCGAAGATGTGTCGATTCAAACGCGGCATAAGCTGGTTCGGCCGCGTGGCGCCAATCAGATTGCCTACCTCAAGAATATTTGGGAGCATGATCTGGCTTTTGGGGTCGGTCCTGCCGGTACTGGCAAGACGTACCTTGCCGTTGCGGCAGCTATCGATGCGCTGGAAAAAGAACAAGTGCGACGCATTGTGCTCGTGCGGCCAGCAGTCGAAGCGGGCGAGCGCCTCGGGTTCTTGCCCGGCGACATGTCGCAAAAAGTCGATCCCTATTTGCGCCCGATGTACGACGCGCTTTTCGACATGATGGGCGCGGATAAGGTGACGGGATTGATTGAACGCAATGTCATCGAAATTGCGCCGCTGGCATTTATGCGCGGTCGCTCTCTTAACGAGTCTTTCGTTATTCTGGATGAAGCGCAGAACACCAGTGTCGAGCAAATGAAGATGTTTCTGACGCGTATCGGCTTCGGCTCTCATGCGGTGGTGACCGGCGACATCACACAAATTGATTTGCCCAATGGGCAAGAGTCCGGGCTCAAGAACGCCATGCGAATCCTGAATGGTGTCAAGGGTGTCGCGTTCACCTTCTTCTCACCCAAAGATGTCGTTCGCCACCTGCTCGTGCAGCGCATCGTCGAGGCCTACGAGGCTGACGATAGTGACGACACTGACAGTTGACGTGCAGGTTGCCTGCGACGATCCCGACCTGCCCGCAAAAACCGATATTCAGACCTGGATTGATGCCGCAGTGCGGCAGTCCGGGCGGTCGACGGGCGGCGATATCGAAATCGCGGTGCGCATCGTCGACGCCGAGGAGATCAGGATGCTCAACAGGCAGTACCGCGAGCAGAACAAGGCAACGAATGTACTGGCATTTCCGGCTGGCGAAATTGAAGGTCTCCCTGATAATGCGGGCCGACTATTGGGCGATATTGTTATCTGCGCCTCGGTCGTCTCGGCCGAGGCGGCCAGGCAGGGCAAGCGGCAGGCGGACCATTGGGGCCATATCCTCGTGCACGGAACCTTGCATTTGCTCGGGTTTGACCATGGCACGGATGCTGAAGCGGCCGAGATGGAGGGTCTGGAGAGCAAAATACTCGCGTCGCGAAAGGTGGCCGACCCCTACGAGCCGTCATGCTGACCAACTGTTACAATGGCCTGATAGTGATGCATGATTACTGACCAGGTTCAATGAACGAAAAACCGCCAAGTACCAGCGGCACAGGGAGCACCGGATTGATTGCTCGTTTGAAGCGCGCATTCAAAGGGGATCCCTGGAGCCGCGAAGAAATTCACGATTTTATTCAACAGTCCGAAATCGATCTTGATGCCGAGGAGAAGAGCATGCTCTCCGGCGTGCTCGAGGTGTCCGAGACGCAGGTGCGCGACGTCATGGTGCCGCGATCGCACATGGTCGTTATTGATATCGACGAGGATTTCGAGGAAATATTGGCCACGATAATCCAGTCCGGACATTCGCGGTTTCCTGTCATTGGCGAGGATCGCGACGAGGTCCTCGGTGTCTTGCTCGCGAAAGACCTGCTGCGCTATTTTGGGAGCGAAGAGGCGGACGATGTGCCGTTGCGCAAACTATTGCGACCGGTATCCGTGATCCCTGAGTCAAAGCGACTCAATGCATTGCTCAAGGAGTTTCGGGACAGTCACAACCATATGGCCATCGTTGTCGATGAGTACGGTGGTGTTGCAGGATTGCTGACAATCGAAGATGTGCTCGAGGAAATTGTCGGTGATATCGACGATGAGCACGATCGCGAAGAAGTCGCGTTTATTCGTCCCGAAGGTGAGCGCGACGGCACGCCCAGTTTTGCGGTACGCGCACTCACGCGCATCGAGGATTTCAACGAGTTTTTCGAATGCGAACTTGGTGACGAGGAATACGACACGATAGGCGGGCTGGTCATGCACGAGCTGGGCCGATTGCCGCGACGCGGCGAGTCAGTGGATTTCGGCGGCTTCAGGTTTGCTGTCGTCAAGGCGGACAAGCGCCGCATCGATTCCCTTCAGGTTCAGCGGAATAGCTAGGGCGTGGCGCGCGAACCATCGATCTTGCTGCTGCCGGCAGACCGGCCCCGGCTCAGTCAATTCATCTTCTTCGTTCTTGGATGCCTGACGACAGCCGCATTCGAGCCGTTCGGCTTGTCGTTGCTGCTGCCACTGCTGCTGTTGCCATACCTGTATGTCTGCCTGACCAATTCGCCGCGCGACTCTGCCAGACATTCCTTCTGGTTTGGCTTCGGCCTGTTTTTGTCCGGTACTTACTGGATCTACATCTCGGTCGTCGTGTACGGCAAGGCACCGGTCTGGATTGCGCTGATACTGATGCTCGGCATGGTATTGCTCATGTCCTTTTACTTTTGGTTTTGCGGGTGGCTCATCAGCCGCCTGGCCAGTGGTGAGCCGTGGCGGCTGTTGGCCGTGGCTCCGGCAACCTGGGTACTTGTCGAATGGACCCGCGGCTGGTTGTTCACCGGATTCCCGTGGATGGCCCTGGGTTACAGCCAGGTCGACTCGGCCCTGGCAGGCTGGGCGCCTGTTGCGGGTGTCTACGGCATATCCGCACTGCTGGTGCTGAGTGTTGCCGCGCTGCTCGTTGCGTTGTTAACGAGGGACGGTCCGCAATGGATTGCCATCGCTATAGTTTTGCTGCCGTGGCTGAGCGGCGCTCTGTTGAAAACCGTCAAATGGACTGAGCCGGCGGGCGAGCCGCTTACGGCGACACTTGTCCAGGGCGGTATATCACAGGACAAGAAGTGGCTTCCCGAGCAGTTTCAGGAGACGCTCGACTTCTACCGCAAGGCGACCCGAGTCGCGATCGATAGTGACATAGTCGTCTGGCCCGAAGTCGCGATACCCGCACTGAGCGATCGTGTTACGGCGTACATTGATGCGCTGGAGGAGGACAGCCGAGTCGCGGGGCAGACCATTCTGTTCGGCATACTCGAGCGTGTCACGGAACAAACGACAGAGCCGAAAATTTACAACAGCGTCATTGCACTGAACGGCGGGCAACGACAGGTTTACCGCAAACGCCATCTCGTACCGTTCGGTGAGTACTTTCCGGTGCCGGCAGAGGTGCGCGAATGGATGCGCATGATGAATCTGCCATACAGCGATCTATCCGCAGGCGAGGATATCCAGCCTCTCCTGGTGACGCACACAGGCATCGAGCTGGCTGTCGCCATCTGCTACGAAGACGCTTACGGTGCTGAGCAGTTATACGCACTGCCGGACGCTGGCATCCTCATCAATGTCTCCAACGACGCCTGGTTTGGCGATTCGATTGCGCCGCATCAGCACCTGGAGATCGCCAGAATGCGCTCGCTCGAGTTTGAGCGCGCTGCGATTCGTGCGACAAATACCGGCATCAGCGCGTTCATCGGCGCGAACGGCAAGGTGCTCAAGTCGGGCCCGCAGTTCCAGCCAACAAGGATGACGATGGCCGTCGAACCACGCAAAGGCAGCACGCCTTATGCCAGCGGCGGCAACCGGCCTGTCCTCGGCCTGTGCCTGCTGATCGTTGCCGTGTTCTGGCTGCGTGGCCGCGTCAACCTCTGAAAGCCCCGTCGCTGCTGCGAATCGTCGCCTCTTGCTGTACGCTTGCGGGTTTTCACCACCAGCAAATACTGATTGATCGATGAGCACTGCCTATCACCCCGAAGCCGTAGAGAAGGGCGCCCAGGACTACTGGACGGCATCGCATTGCTTCGAGGTCGGTGAAGACACCGACAAAGAGAAATTTTACTGTCTGACGATGTTTCCGTATCCGAGCGGCAAGCTGCATATGGGGCACGTCCGCGTCTTCACGATCAGCGATGTTATCGCGAGGTATCAGCGCATGCAGGGCAAACACGTCCTGCAACCGATGGGTTGGGACGCATTCGGCATGCCCGCCGAAAATGCGGCGATCAAGCGTGGCGTGCCGCCTGCGAAATGGACCTACGACAACATTGCGGATATGCGCGTGCAGATGGACAGGCTCGGCTACGCCTACGACTGGACGCGGGAGGTCACTACCTGTCGGCCGGAATACTATCGCTGGGAACAATGGCTGTTCACGAAAATGTTCGAGAAAGGTCTTGTGTACCGCAAGAATTCGATTGTCAACTGGGATCCTGTGGATCAGACGGTGCTGGCCAACGAACAGGTCATCGATGGGCGAGGCTGGCGTTCCGATGCGCTGGTAGAGCGGCGTGAAATCCCGCAATGGTTTATGAAGATCACGGCCTACGCGGACGAGTTGCTCGATGAACTCGATCGCATGCCGGGGTGGCCGGATTCGGTCAAGACCATGCAGCGCAACTGGATTGGTCGCTCGGAAGGCGTCGAACTGTCGTTTGATGTCGCCGGCGAGAATGAGCCGCTGACTGTATTTACCACCCGGCCGGATACGCTGTTCGGTGTGACCTACATGGCCGTTGCGGCCGAACATCCGTTGGCAGAGAAAGCGGCAGCCGGCGACCCCGAAATCGCGGCGTTTATCGGAGAGTGCAAGAAAACCGACGCGGCCGAGGCGACGCTCGAAACGATGGAAAAGAAGGGTATGCCCCTGGGCATTGCCGCGATCCATCCACTGACAGGCGAAGAAGTGCCGCTGTGGGTCGCAAACTTCGTGCTGATGAGCTATGGCACAGGCGCCGTCATGGCCGTTCCGGGGCATGATGAACGTGACTGGGAGTTTGCGAAAAAGCACGATCTGCCGATAGTGCAGGTCATTGCGCCCGGCGACGGAACAGACATTGATATCAATGAGACTGTATTTGTAGACAAGGGTGTGCTCGTCAACTCGGGGCAATACGATGGACTGGATTACGACGGCGCGTTCAACGCGATTGCGGATTACTTCGAAGAGTCGGGCCGCGGCCGGCGCACAGTCAACTACCGTCTGCGCGACTGGGGTGTGTCACGGCAACGTTATTGGGGCACGCCGATCCCGATTATCTACTGCGATACCTGTGATGCAGTGCCGGTGCCCGAGGACCAGTTACCGGTCGTGTTACCCGAAGATGTTCAGTTCACGGGTCATGGGTCGCCGCTAAAAGACATTCCTGAGTTTATCAACGTGGCGTGTCCGCAATGTGGCAAGGATGCGCGCCGCGAGACGGATACGTTCGATACGTTTGTCGAGTCTTCTTGGTACTTTGCCCGTTACGCCTGTCCCGACAACGACAAATCGATGTTGGATGATCGTGCAGCGTACTGGACACCCGTCGATCAATATACGGGCGGCATCGAGCACGCGATCCTGCACCTGCTGTACGCGCGGTTTTTCCAGCGCATCATGCGTGACGAGGGGCTGACCGACGTGTCAGAGCCGTTCACGAACCTGCTGACTCAGGGCATGGTGCTCAAAGACGGCGCGAAGATGTCCAAGAACAAGGGCAACACGGTCGATCCGCAGGAATTGATCGCAAAGTACGGTGCCGATACGGTGCGTCTGTTCATGATGTTCGCGGCGCCTCCGGAGCAGGCGCTGGAGTGGTCGGATGACGGTGTGCAAGGTAGTTTCCGCTTCCTCAAGCGATTCTGGAACGCGGTACAGAGCCATAGCGGCGATGGTGCAGTTGCTGAACTCGACCCTGGCAGCCTCAATGCAGCGCAAAAAGATCTGCGCAGGAAGACGCATCAGACCATTGCGAAAATCGGCGACGACATAGGCCGCAGATATACGTTCAATACGGCGATTGCGGCGTCGATGGAGTTGCTCAACGCGGTCACTCGTTTCGATGACGCATCGGATGCAGGTCGCGCGGTCAAGCACGAGGCGCTCGAGGCCGTTGTGTTGATGCTCTCGCCAATCGTGCCGCATATTTGCCACGAGCTATGGGCGGTATTGGGGCACAAGACCGCGTTGATTGATGTGCCGTGGCCACAGGCTGATGACGCCGCCCTCGAAGCCGACCTCGTTGAAATCGTCGTGCAGGTCAACGGCAAGCTACGCGGCCGAATCTCTGTTTCCGCCGATGCAGACAATGACGTCATTGCGCAGCAAGCACTTGCTGATCCTAACGTGCAACGATTTGTTGCAGACAAGGAGATACGCAAAACCATCGTCGTGCCCGGGCGCCTGGTCAATATTGTTGTCTAGGTTACTGACAGTGCTGGGCGTAATGCTGCTGGCGGGCTGTGGCTTCCATCTGCAGAGCGCGCTGACGACACCGCCCGAAATGCAGCTAACCTATATCGATAGCGTTGAGCGCAACAGTCTGTTTCACCGCGAACTGCGGTCGCAGCTCAAGGCCGCCGGGGTCAGTCTGGTCGATGCGCCGGATGAGGCGACGGCGATTATCGCGATCAGTGTTGATGAGACGGATCAGCGTGTGCTGTCTGTGTCCGCACGTAATGTGCCGACCGAATACGAGGTTTACTACTCGATCGAGTACGCCCTGACGAGTGGCGAAAAAAGTCTGATGGCGCCGCAGTTCCTCACACTGACCCGGGATTACACGCACGACGAAACGCTCGTACTCGGTAAAGCACGGGAAGAGGAGCTGATGCGCGGGGCGATCGTGAAAGACCTCGTGCGCATCGTTCTCAAACAACTCTCATCCCTGTAAGAACCTGTCTGATTCAGCCGAAAATGTACTTGTCGTTGCCGATGTGCCGTTGGAATCGCTTGCCGCCTTGCTGTCGCGCTTCGGACTGACACTGGGCGTGCAAGCCGGGAACCAGCCCGTCACCGGTAGTTTCTGGGGTGACCGCGAGGCAGGCATCGTCGGCCGAAATGTCTATGTGCGCGACGACACGCCGATCCACTCCCTGCTGCATGAGTCGTGTCACATTATCTGCGCAACACCTGAGCGGCGCGAGCAGCTTGAGACGGATGCCGGCGGTGATGATCTCGAAGAAGCCGCCGTGTGCTACTTGCAAATTATTCTCGCCGACGAGATAGATGGAGTCGGGCGGCGACGCCTGATGCAGGATATGGACGCCTGGGGCTACAGCTTTCGGCTGGGCGCTACCGGGGCGTGGTTCGAGAAAGATGCCGAGGATGCCCGTAAGTGGTTGATTGATTGTCACCTGCTGTCGGAGCACGGCGTGCCAACGTTCATTCTGCGCGCCTGACATATTGTATAGTCGGGTATGGTCTGGCCACGCTACATCGCTTATTTCCTCGGCATCGTGTTGCTGACATGGATGCTGACGCAGGTCGAGATTTCATCGCCCGGCAGTCTTGCCCTGCATGTCGACTCGGCTGCGGCCGATCAGTCTGGCACGAGCGAGTTTTCTCCCATTGAGTTTACTCAAGCCCTGATCCTCTGTGTCTGCGGTTTGCTGATGGCATGGGTCGCGAACTACTGCCCTTCGCAGCGACCGATCGCATTTCCGTTCGGTGGCATCGCATTGGCATTCCTGATCAGCGAATTGAACTACTTTCTCAGCGAATACCTGATCAACAACCTGGGCCAGGTCCTGATCGCAATCGTGAGCGCACTGGTCATTGTTTACACCTACCGTGCACGCAGACGCTTGCGGATTGCATGGGGCCGTGTCTGGCCATCGCCCGGCCTGGCGGTCATCTTTGCGGGTGCCGTTATCTTGTTCGTGTTCGTTCGGCTGGTTAGCCAGGAGTCTCTGTGGATGTCCATAATGGGTAGCGATTATCAACGCGTCGTAAAAGTCGCTGTGGAGGAATTCATCGAATTGCTCGGTTATTTGCTCTGGCTGGTCGGTACGATCGAATACACGTATCAGGCACGTGCCATCGCCTATCGGAAACCGCTCCCCGCCGCGCAGCGCTTGCGCCAGAAGCGCCGACACGATCGGCAAAGACCGTACTAGACCAGCTGAGTGAGCAGGGTTTGAGCCAGGAATCATCCTGACGCAAGCGCTCAACAGCTTCGGTGCCGCTTGCCCGGTTTTCGACGTTGGCGAATCGGTCCTTTGAGTGCGTCGTGCCCCGTCATGCCCAGGAGCATGTTTCCTCCGGCTGACAGGGAGTTCTTCCTCGATCAGTTGCTCGCCAGGCCCTCGGCCGGTCTGATCTTGCTGAATCCGATCGAGCTGGAAAAAACACGCGCGACGGAGCGACTGCTAGAGAATTGTCGGATTGGGCGCGTCGCCGTAGACTTCTTCCGGGTCGAAGACCTTTTCCCGGTCCGTCCATTCGAGATCTACGTGGCCATCCGCCTGTTGGGCATCGAAGGATTCTCCGACCGGCACGCGGCGGTAGAAGCAGCTGCGGTAACCGACATGGCAGCTTGCGCCCCCTGCAACATCAACGCGCAACCAGATGCAGTCCTGGTCATCGTCAACGAGCAGTTCGCGCACCTTTTGCACAAACCCGCTGGTTGCCCCTTTATGCCACAGGACCTGCCGACTGCGGCTGTAGTAATGCGCCTCACCGCTCGTAATCGTCAGGCCGAGTGCCTCCGCATCCATATACCCCTGCATCAGGAGCTCGCCTGTCGCGGCATCCGTTGTGACGACCGTAATCAGGCCACGATCGTCGAATTTGGGCGCCAGGTCATTACCTTCCTCCACTTGTCCGATCGACTGGCGGGCTCGAAACTTGACCTGTGCGGGAGACATGCTTTGTCCTCTTTTTTCTCTTGGGCGGGGCGGCAGAATACAAGGCATAGCCGGCGCCGGCAATATTGCTATCATTCCCCCTTTTGAACGGGCAGAAGACAAAACGATGACGATTCATCTTCATGACACCAGACTGGGCCGAAAGGTGCCGTTCGAGCCATTGCGCGAAGGTAAGGTGACGATGTATCTGTGTGGGCCCACGGTCTACAACTATGCGCACATAGGCAATGCGCGCCCGGCCGTGGTGTTCGATCTGCTCGCTCGTATCCTGCGGCGTCGTTTTGAATTGAAATTTGCGCGAAACTTCACTGATGTTGACGACAAGATAAATGCCGCCGCGGCTGCAAGCGGCAAGCCCATCGACGATATAACGGCGCAGTATATGACGGCGTACAACGACGATATGGGCGCGCTCGGCGTTCTGCCGCCCGATGTCGAACCGCGCGCGACACAGCATATCGATGGCATGGTCGAAATGATTTCGGCTCTTATCGATCGTGGCCACGCGTACGAAGCGGACGGCCATGTGCTGTTCGATGTCACCTCGTATGAGGATTACGGCGTTTTGTCAAAGCGCGATTTGCGCGAGATGATCGCGGGCTCGCGTGTCGAGGTTGCCCCATACAAGAAATCGCCACAGGACTTCGTGCTGTGGAAACCATCGACACCTGACCTGCCTGGTTGGGATTCACCGTGGGGTCGCGGTCGGCCCGGTTGGCATATCGAGTGCTCGGCGATGGCAGCAGAGCATCTTGGCAAAACCATCGACATTCATGCCGGCGGGCAGGATCTCGTGTTTCCGCATCACGAAAATGAGCTGGCCCAAAGTACCTGCGCCCATGACGGCGCCGATTTCGCGCGCTACTGGGTGCACAACGGTTTCTTGTCGATGGACCATGAGAAGATGTCCAAATCACTCGGCAATGTGGTCCTGGTGCACGACCTGATCAAGACGATCCCGGGCGAAGTCATCCGCCTGGCACTCCTCGGTGCGCATTACCGGCAGCCGCTGGACTGGTCCGAAGACACGATCAGGTCCGCCAGGCGCATGCTTGACCGTCTGTATGGGGCCGTGCGCGGACTCGATGTACCGGAATCGATGCGCGCGCAAGCTCAGCCGCCCGCAGCGCTCGTTGCTGCGCTCGAAGATGACATCAATACGCCCAGGGCAATGGCTGAATTCTTCGCCCTGGCCAAGGAGCTCAACAAGGCTGAGGATGCGGACGACAGGACCCGCCTCGCTGCATCGATGCTGGCAAGCGGCGATCTTATGGGCCTGCTGCAATCGGATCCGGACGACTGGTTTGCGGGCCACGGTGACGGTGAACTTTCGGCCGCCGAGATCGATGCCCTGATTGAGAAACGCAATGCAGCCCGCAGCGCAAAAGACTTCGCGACTGCGGATGCGGTACGCGATCAACTCAGTGCGGCGGGCATCAAGATCGAGGATGGGGCCAGCGGTACGAGCTGGCGCCGTAGCGAATAATGAGCAACGAGGTTCAGGCGGCCCAGAAGGAACTGGTCGAAGAATTCCAGTTCTTCGATAACTGGATGGACCGTTACCAGTACCTGATTGATCTTGGCCGTCGTCTGCCGGAGTTCGCGGAGTCGGATCGAACTGACGCGAACAAGATCCGGGGATGTCAGTCTCAGGTGTGGTTCATTGCCAACGAACACGATGGCAGGCTCGACTTTCGTGCAATTTCAGATGCGGCGATTGTATCGGGCCTCATCGCATTATTACTGCGGATCTACAGCGGCAGGCGCCCGCAGGACATACTCGATACACCGCCCGACTTCGTTTCCGCGCTCGAACTCGAGCAGCACCTGAGTCCGACGCGCAGCAATGGCCTGGCGTCGATGCTGAAGGCAATTCGCGCATTCGCAACCGAGGCGTTACAGGCGGCGCAATGATCAGAGCGCTGGGTACTTTGCTGGCCTGGCCGCTGCTCGCCCTGGTCTGGTTGTACCGACTGACAATCTCTCCATGGCTCGGCAATAACTGTCGTTTTCAGCCTACCTGTTCCCAATATGCGCTCGAAGCGCTGCGCGAGCACGGCGCATTTCGCGGCACCTGGCTTGCGGCCCGGCGTATTGCCCGCTGTCATCCATGGGGTGGCTCGGGCTATGACCCTGTTCCGGACAAGCAGGACGATGATGCCGAGCCCAACTGAGCTTGCTCGCGAGTTTTTCTATGTGCTGAGAAATGGCTCAGTGCTGCTGAGCTTCGCATTGCTGTTCCTGCTGCTCGAATTGGCTATTTATGGCGGCGTGCCCGGCCTGATTGTGGCGCTGATGATTCTGCCGGCGTTGTTTCGCTATCTCATGGTCATCCTCGATTCGCGGGCACGGGGCGAGGATCCGGGCCCACTCCAGGTCGATCACGTATTGTGGTTTGGCAATGCGTGGAGCCTGTTTCTGATCGTGCATGTCGCGGTCGTCATATATACGACGTATTTCCTGGGCCGCCTGTATGGTGTTGCCGCAATGCTTGGCGTGACCGCATTGCTTGCGGCAGTAATACCGGGATCATTGGCTGTGCTCGCGATCACGCGCTCGCCGGTCGAGTGCATGAAGCCGAGATCAGTCGGCGGAGTGATCAATCGATGCGGCGCAGGCTATTGGATACTGCCAAGCTACCTGCTGGTCGCAGCGTATCTGTGCTGGTCTCTGGGCACGAGTTCCTTGTCTGATTTTTTCGTCGAGTTGATTGCGCTGTATCTTGCCTTCACGTTCTTTGCGCTGACCGGCAGCGTCGTGCGGCCGCATCAGTTCCATAATGAAGTCGGCATACATGACCCGGTGCAGCCCGACCAGGAAACCGTGGATAAGCAACTGCAAAAGGAGCGCACGGCGGTGCTGAATCATGCCTACGGGTTTATCAGCCGCGACAATCGCGCCGGCGGCTTCAGGCACATTCGTGACTGGCTGGAGCGTGATCCGGCAGCGGATAATGCGTGGCAGTGGTTTTTCGATCAGATGATGCGCTGGGAAATCAAGGAGCCCGCGCTGTTGTTTGCACAGACTTATTTGAGCAGGCTGTTGAAGGACGGTGACTACGAAGCGGCCGTAAAAGTGATGGTGCGTTGCCGACACGTCAGTGACGCCTTTCGGCCACATCCTGAAGATCGGGTGCTGGCACGCGAGGCAGCCGAACACTGCGGCAACGAGGATTTGTCAAAGATTTTGTAGCGGCTCGCCACGCAGGCTGTTACGAACAGTCCCGACGCTCGCGCGTGCGGATGCTATTGTAGAAATGCGCTGCCGCGAGAATCAGCGCACCAACGATCGTAAACAAGCGGTCAGCAGTCAGCCCGAGGCGGGCATGGGCGACAGTTGCACCCAGCGTGAGTATGGACATGCCGATGACGCCCGCAACGACAATACGGATGCTGCGATGATGGCGAAACCCCAGACCCAGCGCGACGATACTCAGAGGCAAGACCACGACCAGCATTTGCGCGTGCAGGTGGCCCGCAGAGAACTGCGCGAGAAACGGCAGACCGGCGACGAGCACCGGCAGCGCCAGACAGTGAACGAGACAGAGGGCGGACAGGCCAACCGCTGCGCCATCGAGCCAGTTGGTCGATTTCGACATGCTTTGATCCGTGGCGAGTTGCCGTTATCCTAGCAGGACACGGGAAGGTACATGGACAAAAGACTACTCGCAATACTGCGCTGCCCTGTCACGCACAAGGAGCTGTCGCTCGCCAATGGCGCCACTCTCAAACGGGTGAATGCGGCAATTGATGCCGGAAAGCTCGGTAATCGTGACGGACGGCTGCTGGCCGAGACTCTGGCGGAGGCGCTTGTCACCGATGATGGCAAGCTGCTGTACCCGATAGCGAACGGTATTCCGGTGCTGCTCGAGGGTGAGTCGGTCAGTCTGGAGCAGCTTGGTTGAAGATCAAGGTCAACCAGCTTTCGCCCCATTTGCAGAAAAATCTGGCCACCTGTTACCTGGTAACAGGCGACGAGCATTTGCTCGTTGATGAGGCGCTCGATGCGATTCGGTCTGTCGCACGCGATCGCGGCTTTACGTCGCGCGATTTGCACGTTGCGACGGCCGGATTCGACTGGGCACATTTGCGCGATTCCAGCTCAAACCTGTCGCTGTTTGCGGAGAAACGAATCGTTGAACTGCGCTTGCCGACGGGCAAACCCGGTCGGGTTGGCAGTCAGTCCATCGCCGATCTGGTTGACACGACAGATTCTGACCTGATGCTCATCGTCAGTGCGCCCAAGCTCGATCGCAACGCGCAGTCCTCCAAATGGGTGAAATCGATCGACGCCAAAGGTGTCAATATTCAGGTGTGGCCGATCGATGTGCGCGAGCTGCCAGGCTGGATCGCGGAGCGCATGCGGCGCGCCGGACTGCAGCCGGATCGTGGTGCCGTGAGCCTCATTGCGGACCGCGTGGAGGGCAACCTGCTGGCAGCAGGACAGGAAATCGAGAAACTACGACTCATACTCGGCGAGGGCAAAGTGACCGCGGCGGATATCAGCGCTGCCGTTGCCAACAGCAGTCGTTTCGATGTGTTCAATCTTGTTGACGCGGCTTTGACCGGAGATGCGAAGCGCGCTTTGAAGATCCTCCGCGGCCTGCGCGGCGAAGGCGTCGAACCCGTCATCGTTGTCTGGGCGTTGACGCGCGAGTTGCGGACACTGGCAAGTCTCACCGATACCGTGGCGGGAGGCGTGGATCTCGCCAGCGGTATGCAAAAATCCGGTGTATGGCGCAATCGCCAGGCGTTGGTACGCAGCTGCATCGGCCGGCATCAGCACGGGGATTTCCACCGCCTGCTCAAAGCTGCAAATCTCGCCGACCAGGCGGCCAAGGGCCAGTCAGGAGCCGATCCGTGGCAGTTGTCGACGGACATCGTGCTCGGAATGTCGACCCGATGAAACCCATCGGAATCTTTGGCGGCACATTCGATCCAATCCACTATGGCCACCTGCGAACAGCATTCGAAATGCTGCAGGCATTGCGGTTCGCCGAGATCTGTTTCGTACCCAGCG
>JAOTVR010000171.1 GCA_029863305.1 Gammaproteobacteria bacterium
AGCCGCACTGGCAAACCTGACCTGTCGCAACGGCAGCCATAACGTCCCGATCAGCAGGATCCACAACAGAGTCAGCCACTTCGCCGTCACGAGTGCGTACTGCGACAGATCCACGCGCTCGTGGCGAGCCTCCCTGTACGCGTAGTCTTCGAGCTCCGCGATCTCATCGAGCGCTTCGTCCAGATAGCCTTCACCCACGTCGTCTATCGTGAACACGCTGCCAAACGATCGAATCGTTCGCAGGAATTCGGTCGCCAGAGGTGAATGGCCATCCGCCGCGTCCGATGTGATCCAGAGTAAATAGAAGGCGACATCCAGGTGGCGCAAACGATCCAGCTGCTGCTGCAGAAAGTCGGTGTTTCTTGCCTCGGCGTCGGTTAGCAGAATAATGGCGCGTCGGTTGCGGCCCGGGTATCGCTCCATGAGATCGAGCGCCTGTTCGAGAGCCCAGCGCATGTTCGTGCCGAACGTGACGTAGGGATCCATGCCCGCGAGCTGCTGTTCGATGAACTCGAAGTTCGAGGTAAATCCGGACATCAGATAGACCAGCGAGTTGAAGTAGATCAGCCCGACACGATCGACGTCACGACGCGATGCCAGGTATTGCAGCAGGCTTTCCCGGGCGACTTCGTATCGCGCGAGATTCGGAATCGTTGCAACATCTTCGGCCTGGCCGACATACAGGTCGGCTTTGCGTTCGTAAGTGGGCGGAAACTGCTCGCGCAGCAATCTCGTGCTTTCCCGCATGGAGCGCGACGTGTCGACAATGACGAGGAAATCCCTGGCCCGCCGGTCGAACTCGACCTGGCGAGTTGCGGAGATATCCATCAGTGACAGCAACAGCAGTACGCTGATCAGCACGCCGAGTTGTAGCGGCAGGCGATCGCCGATGCTGCCGGCGGGCGCCGATTTCTCGAGCAGGGAGATATCCGGGAATAGCGTGCCCTGACCTCGAATAAAGACGATTGCGAGCGCGACGAGGCTGCCCGCCGCAAGCAGCAACGGCCACCATGTTCCGATTTCGATGTTGGAAAGAGTCATGCGCCCTGTTCTCGAAATTCGGCTACCCGGCCCCGGACTGCCGTGTCAGTGCCTGCAATCGCGCCCTCAGTTCCGCCCCGCGCCCTGGCGGATTTTGCAGCAGCTCGACAAAGACCGAGCGGAGTTCGGAATGCCCCCGATCGACTTCGTCCTCGTCGCTGGTCTCGGCAAGATCCAGCCAGACGAACGGGTCGATATCGAGTTCGTCGTTGCAATACCAGACAAAGCAGCGGCGCAATGAGTCCAGGTATCGGCTTTCGTCCTTTGCGTCATCATCGCCGAGTTGCTGCAACAACGTCTTCCACCGCGGCGCTTGTCTCGCGGGCTCTTGTCTTCTTCCGAAGCGGAACGGCCACATAAGTACTCCTCCTAAAAAAATAGCCAGTGCGATTCCGACGGTCAGCACGGACGTGCGCGTCGTGTCTTCGCCGCTAAGCGGGTCCGGATAGCCACCCGTCGGGAAATAATTCTCGAATGGGTACAATTGGTCTTCGTTATCTCGCGCAATCGTCGTCATGACGGTCAGCGTCTCGGGCCAGGGCCGGAAAACAACGGACTCCGCATCACCGTTCGTTATCCCGGTTCTTCGGTAAGCCAGGCTGAATTCGGGCAATCGGTACGTCCGGTTACCCGGGCAAGTCAGTTCATCATTCGGGCAGCCCAGAATCTGAAATTGAATCGTGGTTTGTAGTTGTGCTTTCTGCCCCTTGGGCCCGGAGCCTTCGCGAACTTGACGCTCGATTTTTGCGACGTTGAAGGAGTCCGGCCACAGGACCATGGGGAAGTCCGTATCGGCATCGAGAATCGATACTTCATCCGGGTCGTACGTAATGACAAGCTGCAGATGCAACAAGTCGCCGAAACGCAGCGTGCGGCCGCTGATGCCGGGGACGCCGGCGTGTATCTCAATCGCCGCATCGCGGTAGACCTGTGCAGCGAACTCACCGGCGGGCGCAGTGCCACTCACGATCAGAGCAGTCGCAGCAATTGCGCACCGGATCCGCTGGCGGGCGTTCAAGTGCGGCACCTCCTGCGCCATCGCGCGAGCCTCGCAAGCTCGGGATATACGTCCTGTTCGCGGCGCAGCACCAGGTAATCGACGACCAGTTTGCGGAACAGGCGTTCGATACCGGCGACGCGCTTTGCCTCTTCCGCGTTGATGCGCCGGATTCGTGACGGCGTGATGAGCGTCATTCGATGCTGGCGTCTTTCCGCGTCCCACAACCGGATCGAACCGCGCTGGTCGGTTGCAAGCTCGAAACTGACGATAACCGGAACGATGTCGCCGGACATAGCGCGCTGTAACGTGCGCCATTGCGCTGCCTGGTCCAGACCGGACTCGTCCTTGACGGGGCAGAAGTCAGACACGACGAAAATGAGGTCGTCGCGGGTTGACCCCTTGCGCGAGGCATGCTCCGCAAGCATATCGATCACGTCTTGTCCCGGCAGCACGTTGTGAAAACTGAGCCGCGTCATCAACTTCTCGAGCTGACTCTTCAGATTGCGTTCGGCGAACGTTTCTCTTTTTCCTTGACTAAAGAGAACCGCCCGGACGCGATCGCCAGCCCGCCAGAGAGAGTACGTCAGCTGCAGTAACGAGAGATTCCTCAGCGCGGCTTTCGGGCCGAACGCCATCGAGCCGGATACGTCTGCGCAGAGCAGCACCGACGCCTGTGACTCGGCTTCCCATTCATTGATCCAGAATTCATCGGGCGGGCTGAATTTGTCGATGTCCCTCGGGTTGTCGTGGCCGGACTCGAATGGCCGCGTGCGCAAGAATCGCATCCCTTCGCCCGCCCTGCCGAGCGGATGCCGCCCCGAAAAAAATGACATGCCGCTCAACTGGACGGGCAGCAGCACACCAAGCGCTTGCAGCTTGCGTTTGTCGAGAATCGTGTTGGCGGACTCGTGGTCCCTAGTATGCATATCCCCGCTCACGCAGGATCAGGTGTATCAGCCCTTTCATGTCAACCGGGTAATTCGTTTCGATGCGGTGGACCAGCATCGGGTAAGCCGTCGCAAAGACATCAAAAGGAACGACGTGCTGCCGGCCGTGGAACAGCGCATGCGCTTTGAGCAGCGGCGGCCAGAAACTCGAGGCGCGCGAACTGACGCCACCATTCCTGCTGATGACTTCCCGACCGAAGCCGTTTGCATCCAGCTCGGCCGTGGGATACGAGTCGTCAGTCGGACGCGTCGCCACGGTGATAGCATTCATCAGATGGATCAGGTCGTCGGTCAGTTCAACCTCACTGGCCGCCAGTTCCTGAATCCTCTGCAGTTCCGCGACGGTCAGTGCCGGCTGCAGTTGCTCTATGTTTTCCTTGAGAAAGGCTTTCGATTCGCTGGCAATCTGGAACTCGATGTCCCGAGACGGCGCCTGCCACTCGATCTTGACGAGAAACCGCTGTTTTGCCGCTGCGTCCAGTTCCCAGGTACCTTCGTGAGATAGCGGGTTCTGTGTCGCGATGACGTGAAACGGCCGAGGCAATGGATACTGCGTCTCGCCAATCGTCACCTGAAACTCCTGCATCGATTCGAGTAACGCCGACTGCGTCCGCGGGTCCGTTCTGTTCAGTTCGTCGAACAGAACGATGTTGTTGAAGATCGGCCCCCTGATCAGTTGAAACTGTTCCGCGCCGCGACCGATGATCTCGGCGCCGAGCAGGTCCGAGGGCTTGAGGGTCGGCTGCCCGGAAATCCGCCCAGTCGTAATCCCGGAAATCGATGCGGACAGCACGGTTGCCAGCAACGTCTTGCCTTCACCCGGCACGGATTCCAGCAATACGTGCCCGCGCGCGAGAATTGCAATCACGGTCGCATCGAGTCCCGCCTCATGGCCTTTGACGATTTGCCCGAGATTGGCCCGCAGCGCCCGGGCTTTGTCTACCGCCTCACTAAACTTCAACGCACCACCTATATCCTGATTGATGAACCGGAGCGACTTGCATGTCAGCACGATTGTATAGGCACCTTATGCCACGACGCACGGCTGGAAGCGACGTCTGGCGCAGAAAATCCGTTACATCTTCAATTATATTTTCGCAAGATTTCCGCTACGTGAACCTTGGGAATGACGTAAAGTCTGAAACTCTGAAGAAAACCTGACAGGTGCGCGTCGCGGCGCTGCGTTTGTGGAGGCTGCTGTTGCAACACTCGCATTATCATCCCGATCCCGATCACACGCCTGACGACCATCATGTCGATGTTACCTATGAAGGACCGATCGAAGACCATCCACTTTGGCAACGCGACAACGTGGTTCTCAGCAGCGTCGGTATCGATATTGGCTCAGCGGGCACACAGATTCTGTTTTCACGTGTCCATCTGCGACGGCAGTCTGTAGATCTGTCTACACGTTACCTGGTCGTCGAACGAACGACGTTGTTCGAGTCGCCCGTGAGTCTGACGCCTTACGAAAGCGAGACACGCATCGACGCGCGAGCCGTGGGTGAACTCGTCGATCAGGCGTATTACGCCGCGCGACTGCAGCCGAACGATATCGACACGGGTGTCGTCATTCTTACCGGCGAGGCCTTGCGCCGCGAGAATTCGGAGCGAATCGCGCGCATTCTTGCCGAAAAATGCGGCGACCTTGTCTGCGCAACGGCCGGACATCATATGGAGGCAATGCTCGCCGCGCACGGTTCGGGCGCGGCACAGGCATCGCACGACCGCGGCGAGCGAATTCTGAATATCGATATCGGCGGCGGGACGACCAAGCTCAGCGTCATTGATCGAGGTAAAGTTATCTCGACCGCCGCCATCCATGTCGGTGGCCGCCTTCTCGCGGTGAATGAGGCTAACGAACTCGAGCGTATGGACCCTGCGGGGCAGACGCATGCATTGCGCGCCGGCTTT
>JAOTVR010000077.1 GCA_029863305.1 Gammaproteobacteria bacterium
CACTATCTGAGCCCCGCTGAGGCGAAGGCAAAACCTGCCGCCCTGGCTGGCGGACGAAGCGAAGACCCGGCCTTGTGCCGGGTCCCTATTGTCCGCCGCTCCTTAAGACTGCTTTGATGAACGTTTACGAGCCCGAAGTCGTCGCGGGCAAGATTATCAAAGCCCAAAACCGTATTGCCCGTACGTTCGCCAAAGCCAGTTAATAACGGACATCGCGCCGCTACGTCGGGACTTGGCCCGATCCGTCTGATTCTTACCGGCTGTTCAATTCAGTCGTGATCGCCGTTGCCATATCGTTGATCTGGTCCACGGTACCTTCGGCCAAAGCCTGACCGGTAGCTGCTATGCGAATCCGAAACAGTACGTTGCGTCGAATGTCATTCCAGGAATCGGAGTCTGCCGGCTCTGACAAAACACGGTCTTCCGGAACCGAAAATGCCGATCCCAAGCGCTCGTAAACGATGGCGGTCGCTCGGTTAAGAGTGGCAGTAACCTGTGCCGTTTCGCGTCGCGGCAAAGCGGAAATGCCAGCACGCATAACGAATGGAATAAAAACATGATCGATAAGCTCGCGGTTATTATTGTCTATGATGCGTTCATTGCGCTCCATCGCAGCGAAAAAACGAACTATCCTGTCTCGCAGTTCCTGATTTCTGATCAGCTGCAAATGTCCGCTACTAACCATCTGATCATATGTTGCGCTGCTCAAACTTATGGTGCGCCTGCTAACCAACAGCGACAATAGTGAACCGATATCCGCCTGTTTCGTCCTCGGGTCAGGGGTAGTCAGAGCCGCGTATGCTCTTGCAGCTACGTCGATCTTTTCTTGCTCGAACTCGATCTGAAGGTCAACCTGGTGCCGAATGCCTTCTATATCTCGAGCCAGGAGTTCCAGGTAGACGGTTTCTGTTTGTCGATCACGCGAATCGCTGATCCATCCATCGACCGCGAGCGCAATGAGAACGCCAGCAATGACCAGCACCAGCTCAGCAACGAAGAAACCGGTTCGCCGATTGAGCAGGCTGTCTGCCAGTCTGCCAATTAAGGATAGTTGGTTTTCTTTTGCGTCGGTCAAAGGTCGGTCCCCAGCGCACATGAGTACAATATGCGAAAGCGTAACAGATGCCTGATCGATTGAAACTGCAAGCGCGCAATGGGCAGTCGTGACATATCATGCACAATACAATCAGTAGGAGGGGGGAGGCGATGCGCGGTTTGAAGGGCAAGAATGTTCTGGTGACCGGTGGCGCGAGTGGTATCGGCCAGGCTACAGCGGCACGTTTTCTCGAGGAGGGTTCCGCCGTTTGCATCCTCGATCGCGACGCTGGTGCGAGGGCCCGCGTGATCCAGGAATTGCCGGGGTTAGCGGGCGCAATTGATGCCGACGTATCGGAGTTCGACCAGGTCCATGCAGCTCTCGCTGAGGCGATCGATCGTATGGGTTCGGTCGACGTGCTGATCAACAACGCTGGCATTAGCATCCGCCATGACTTCCTGTTGATAAGCCCGGCTGAATGGGACCAGGTGTTAAACGTTAATCTAAAGGGTGCCTTTTATGTGGCGCAAGCCGTCGCACGACACATGATGGAGGCGGGCGCCGGCGTGATTCTGAATACCGCCTCCACGGCAGGTACTACCGGTTATCCACACTATGCCGACTACAGCGCCAGCAAAGGAGGTGTGATCGGTTTGACGCTGGCGATGGCCCTGGAACTGGCGCCGGCAGTGCGGGTGAACGCGATTTCTCCCGGGTACGTGCTGACCCCGATGCAGCGGGCGGAATACACGGACGAGATGCTGGACGCGGTCAATCGCAAGATTCCCCTGGGGCGGCATGCAAAGCCGGAGGAAATAGCCGCGCTATTTGCGTTCCTGGCAACCGACGATGCAGGATTTGCAACTGGCCAGGTCTATGTGATGGACGGAGCAGAGACGACCGGCGGACTCTGCAGTCAATGGAGCCACGAATTACGCGGCTAGATTAAGAGAGACTGACACTGTGAGACTGAAAGACAAGGTAGCGCTCATCACGGGCGGAACTTCGGGAATCGGCACTGCCACCGCAAAGCGTTTCGCCCAGGAAGGAGCGGCGGTCGTTATTACCGGGCGTGATGTCGAACGCGGCGAACAGATCGTGCAGGACATTGTCGCAACCGGCGGTGAGGCCTTATTCATACGATCTGACGTTCGCTTGGCCGCTGATTGTCGCAATGCGGTTAACCAGACCCTCGAGCGCTTTGGCAGAGTCGATATATTGTTTAACAACGCCGGCGTGTTTCACCCGAAGACGATTCCGGAATGCACGGAGGAGGAGTGGGACGAAACCATCGACTCGAGCCTGAAGGGCGCATTCCTGATGTCGAAGTTTGTGCTCCCGTCAATGATCGAGCGCGGCAGCGGGTCGATCATACATACGAGTTCCGGTTGGGGCATTCTCGGGGGCGACAAAGCGGCCGCGTACTGTGCCGCCAAAGGAGGGTTGGTGGTCATGGCGAAGGCCATGGCAATCGATCATGGTCCGCAGGGCATTCGCGTAAACTGCGTGTGCCCGGGAGATGTGTTGACCCCCATGCTTGCAGACGACGCCGCCAAACGTGGCATGTCGTGGGACGATTATGCCGCCGGTGCCGCAGACCGACCTCTCGGTCGCATCGGCACGGCCGAGGACATCGCCAACGCGGTGCTGTACCTGGCCTCTGACGAGTCTTCCTTCGTGACCGGCGAGTCTCTGGTGGTGGACGGCGGCGGCGTCGCCGGCTGAGGGGAGGCAACCCGAGTTTGGCGCTGCAAGCCGAAACGGAGCCCACAGGGCGACCCAGCGCTGCATTGCTCGCAGCGGCGAGATGGTGGGCGATACCGGTCTCGAACCAGTGACCTCTGCAATGTGAATGCAGCGCTCTCCCAACTGAGCTAATCGCCCGCCCAGAGCGACTATTTTATACGCGATTCCTGTTTGCGGGGTACTGTGTCGCGAGTACCTGCAATCGATGCATGCGCTCCGCACAGTGACGGCGCGTTGTCTGCAAATCTATCTCCTCGGTTTCGAAGCGGCCCTGCCGGCGAAAGTATTCGGCCGGGTCCGTGCCGTCGGGCTCGATACTGATACGGTAGCTGGCGCCGTCGAAAACTTCGTAGAGGGGAAAGAGGCCACTTGCAACTGCCAGGCGAACCAATTCAACGGAATCTTCGGGCTCGGACTTCCAGCCCGCTGGACAGGGCGAGTGTAATAGCAGAAAACGCATCCCCTCGATAGAAAAAGCGGTCGTCATCTTGCGCACGAAATCATCCGGATGCGCGACCGACAGGCTTGCCGCATAGGGAATCCGGTGGGCCGCCATGATCGACATGATGTCTTTTTTGCCTTCGATCTTTCCCCGCGGCGTCGTCGTCGTATGAGCGCCGGCCGGGGTCGCCGAAGAGCGCTGCCCGCCAGTGTTACCGTAGATCTCATTGTCGTAACAAATGTAGATAATATTCTCGTTACGCTCAGCGGCTGCGGACAGGGTTGCCAGACCGATGTCGTACGTGCCACCGTCGCCCGCCCAACAAATTACATGGCCCGATTCACCATTGAGGTCGCGAATTGTCGCGACGCCGGACGCGACGGCTGGCGACGACGCGAATGTTGTCGCAATTGTCGGCACGCCGTAACTGGTCGTCGGAAATGCACCGGCTGTGACAATTCCGCAGCAGGCAGGGATCACCAGCGCGCAGCTGTCACCCGCTTGTTCGAGGGCCCGACCCAACATGGTAAGACCGATACTCATCCCGCAGCCACCACAGTTGGTGTTGCCGGGCCGTAGCAGGCATTCCTCGGATCGGTGAATCACCGCAGCGGTGTTCATTGCAGGCTCTCCTTGCTGGTCTCGATACCCATCCACACTGGATTCGCGGCAGCAGATCGGGAGGACAGGTCGGCCAGGATTTCGTGGATCACGGTTGGCGTCACATCGCCGCCACACAATCCTGTGAGGTAGTTCTGAATCAGCAAGTCGTCGCGGTGCCCTTGAAAAGTGGCACGTGTGTCTTGCCAGAATATGCCACCGGCACCGGCCGCGTAATTGCGGTCGAGCACCGCCACGCGCGTAGCAGACTGACACGCATCACGTATTGCGGCCTCCGGAAACGGCCGAAACAGTTTGAGCTTAATGAGCCCGATTTTCTCGCCTGACGCGCGCCGCTGCCGCACCACTTCGCGCGCCGTGGTGGCGATAGAGCCGCTGGCGATAAGAACCTGCTCGGCGTCATCGGTCGCAAAGGTCTGGATCATATCGCCGGGATCGCGACCGAAGACCTCTTTAAAATGTTCCCGGCATTCCTGATAGACCTCCGGTACGCGCCGCATCGCTTCTTCGATCTCCAGACGCATTGACAGGCCCTCATGGGGCCATGCGAGGCCACCGAGCGTGCGCGCTTCGTCATATCGCATGCGATGCGGCAGCTCCAGATCCGGCAGAAAACGATCAACCTCGTCTTGCTCGGGGAGTTCGGTTTCGGTCTGGGTATGCGAAACGATGAATGCATCCATGCACGTCAGTGCGGGCAGTAGAATGCGCCGATCCTCTGCCAGCCGGAAGGCGAGCAACGTCGTATCCAACACCTCCTGGTTGTCTTCGCAATAGAACTGCAGCCAGGCAAAGTCGCGAAGCATCAGCGTGTCACCCTGATCCGCCCAGATATTCCATGGGGGGCCCAGCGTGCGGTTAACGGCGACCATGACGATCGGCAGCCGGTAGTAGCCGGCCACCATGATGTTTTCCGCCATGTAGGCCAGACCATTGGCCGAACTGGCGGTAAAGGCCCGGGCGCCACACATGGCCGCACCCATCGACACGGCCATCGCACTGTGTTCACTTTCGGCCGGCACGACCCGACCTTTGCTGAACGGGAAGCTGGCGACAAACTCGACGATCTCGGTCTGTGGAGTGATCGGGTAGATGCCGCACGCGACGCCGCGTCCGGTTCGATTGGCTTCGCCCGCGACACTCAAGGCATAGCCGGCGGCGTGGTTTCCAGTTACGACTTGTACAGGCATCGTTGACGTGCCTCCCGACTAAAGATGACTCATGAAAATGACGTTGCGCGGACATTCGGCCATGCACACGCCGCAGCCCTTGCAATACGCGTAGTCGAATTCGAGACGGTGACCCACTCGTTTCAAAACGCCTTCCGGGCAGTACGTGCAGCAAAGATCACATTCGTTACAGACACCGCAGGACAGACAGCGGCTGGCCTCACTGGCGTCTTCAAGTCCCATGTGCACTTCGTCGAAAGTCGAGCGCCGCTTGGCCATGCTCAGCGAATCACCTTCGCTAACCGGTTGGCGCTCAAACAGATGCAATTTCAATGCGTCGGCACGTATGACCTCGTCACACCAGTCGTCCACGTCGCGCAATGCGTCGGCATGTTCGGTGATACGTACGTTCTCACCACTGAGCACGTTATGGATATGCACGGCCGTTCGCCGCCCGCTGCCAATAGCGCCGGCCAGCGTTCCGTCGCGCGTGGCCAGGTCTCCGATAGCGAACAGCGGTGTTTCCAGCAGGCCCAGGAGCTGACTGCCCTCCCGAACCTCGGTGCCCTCCGGAAACACCGACATATCCGGTGACTGGCCGAGTGCGAGGATGACCCGGTGGCAGGGTATATCGAAATCTGAATTAGGAATTTCGACCGGTGCGCGACGACCCGACTCATCCGGCTCACCGAGTTGCATTCGCCGGCAAGTCAGTCGATAACGGCGCCGGGCGCCGTTACCTGGCCGTTGGTGCAGCGCTACCGGTTGGGTCAGCAATTCGATGCAGACGCCTTCTTCGACCGCCTCGTCGATCTCCTCACGGATAGCGGGCATTTCCTGACGACTTCGCCGATACACGACGCGTGTGCTTCTGGCGCCCAGGCGCATTGCCGATCGGGCCGCGTCCATCGCCGTATTGCCGCCACCGATCACGACAACGGTCTCGCCGTCCACCCGTACGTCGCCCCGGTGTACGTGATCGAGAAAATCGATGCCCTGGACCACAGCTTCCGTGCCGTCCATTCCTAGCCGCAAATCGCGTTGCTGCTGCAGGCCGGTGGCTACCAGCACCGCATCGTGATCTCGCGCCAGTTCAAGCAATGTCTGGCGATCGATCCGCTTGCCCGTCTCAACGGTTACGCCGAGATTGAGTATGCGGTCGATCTCGCGCGCGACGACCTCCTCGGGCAAGCGAAACTCCGGAATCCCGGTGCGCAGCAGCCCTCCGACTGCAGCTCCGGATTCGAACACCTTGACCTGATAGCCGAAGCGCGCAAGATGATAGGCCGCCGTCAGCCCGGCAGGACCGGAGCCCACCACGGCAATCCTTTCATCACGCCGTGCGAGTGCTGTGGGCGTTACGCGACCATGATCGCCGGCGTAGCGCTCGAGCTGGCGCACGTTGACTGCGCCATCAAGCTCGATGCGGTTACAGGCGTCCATGCACGGCGCCGGGCAGGCTCTGCCGCAGATCGAGGGGAATGGTGTGCTGCGCAGCAGAATCTCAAGTGCCGAATCCGTCTCGTCGTGGGCGAGGGCATTGAGAAACCCCTGTACATTGTTGCCGGCCGGGCAAATATGGTTGCAAGGCGGAATCATTTGCCGACGGTGTGGCTGCTCAGTCGCCCATTGCCCCGTCTTGATCCCGGGTGGCTCGCCGCCGGCGCCCCTTAAAATGCTCGGGCCGCGTCCCTCATCCGATGGCGCCACCAGTTCTTCGGTGGAATCGGATCCCCTCGGCGTTGCGAGGAGTTCGACCTCCGCATACGCGCGGGTGGCAGCCGTCAGGTTCGGGCCCTTGAAGCCCAGGTGCTCGAGAGCGGCGTGTACCTGGTCAAGGGGAAACGCCAGCATCTTGCCAACGGCGCCCGCCAGCGCGGTATTGACGATGGGCACGCTGCGGGTACCCAGCTTGTTATCGCGGGCAATGCGGGTCGCATCCACCGTGGCGAGCCGGTTGCGGGGAAACTGGCCGGCAAATTCCTCTGCCCGCAGCGGTGAATTGATCAGTATCCAGCCACCGGCTTTCAAACCTGCCACGATCGGCGGACCGACCAGTGTCGGATCCAGTACGATGACATGATCCGGCTGGTAAATCAGATTACGGTTGGTGATACGCTCCTGCGCGTACCGGCAGAATGCCTGGATAGGCGCACCAGAGCGCTCGGCGGCGTACAGTCCAAACGCCTGTACCGACAGACCCTGCAAGAACCGCGACGTCGCGATCAGCTTCGCCAGGGTCACACCCCCCTGGCCGCCGCGGCCGTGAATTCGGATCTCAATCATCGCATCGTTCCGCCGGCGATTACGTGCCTGCGGCCACTCTCACGAATGCTGCTACGAGGCGTAGTTCAGCAACTCAGACTATACAACTTCGCGAGGGAGACCCGAATAGGTAGATTCCGTGCAAGAAGTGCGCAAGCTGACGGCGCAGCCCTCGATCGATCGGCAGTACGCAGCCACACACATCCGGCACTCCTTTCTGAAGTTTTCAGATCGATGTCTACCTCCGAATGGGTGAAAAAATCGGTGCTGGGAATGTACAATTGCGGCTTGGCTGTCCATCACCATCGCCTGAAGGCGCCGGGATAAGAAACAATGAGAAAACCAATGGCATTGCTGGCCGCAGCGATCTGCATTGCGGCGCCACCGACGTACGCCGGGGTTGCCATGGAAATGGTGACAAAGAACGCGGCAGGCCGGGAAACCGAGCGAACGAAGATCTTTGCCCAGTCGCAGAGGATTCGCATGGATGGCGGAAATGCTGTGTCGGGCAACTCCATGATTTTTCTGGGCGACGAGTTCCTGGTTCTCGATCACAAGGACAAGACCTATATCGTCATGGATGAGGCGATGCTGAGTGAAGTGTCATCGCAAATCAGCAAGGCGATGAAACAAATGGAAAAACAGCTTGCCGGCTTGCCACCCGAGCAGCGTGCAATGGCGGAACAGATGATGAAAGGCCGAATGGCGGGAATGATGGGAGCACAGGATGCGCCTCCGGGTCCCAGGGTCGAAGAAATCGGGAATGGGCAGTGGAATGCCTATTCCTGCAAGAACTACGCGGTCTACCTGGGCGCGACAAAATCTCAGGAAGTCTGCGCTGCAGCGCTGAGCGACCTCGACGGAGCCGACGAAATGTTAGCAGCATTTCGCGGCATGGCTGCGTTTGTGGCCAAGCTGACAGAGTCGCTGCCGTTCGGATCTGACACGCTGCTGAACCCTGGCGAGCTGATGGATCAGATCGAGGGTTTTCCGGTGCACACGGTTGATTATAAGAATGGAACAGTTGCGCACGAGACATCGCTCGAATCCCTCACGGAGCAGCCGATCGACGAGCAGCTGTTTGCCGTTCCGGACGGTTATCGCCAGCAGGATCCATTCAGCGGTCGTTGACGTTCTCCGACCGCCGTATGCGGGCCGGGCTCGTGCTCATTTTGGGCGTTGCGGTCGGCAGTGCGATTGCCGTATAATCCGGCGCCGACGCGGTAGTGTGCAGATTGACACTCCGCTACCAGAGTTTTGGTAGAGAAGGCCCCGCGTAGGGGTTTTTTGCTGTCTGAGGGCAGCAAGACTGCAAGGAAGAAGAATGGGCCATTGGCCCATTTTTTGTTTTGATACAAAGAGTTAGGTGTTTCGATGACAGGTGACGAGCTTCGCAAATTGCTGCAGCCAGGCATCGAGAGAATGGGCTACGAGTTATCGGATCTGGAGGTAAAACTGGGTGGCGGTAGCGGTTTCGTCCGCGTCTTTATTGATCATCCGGACGGGATCAGTCTCGAAGATTGTGAAAAGGTCAGCCTGGCCGTGAGCGCGTTGCTCGACGTCGAGGATCCGCTGCCGGGCCATTACAATCTCGAGGTATCATCGCCGGGACTGGATCGAAAGTTGACGAAAGTAGAGCATTTTCAACGTTTTACGGGCGAGACGGTGAAGGTGCAGATGCGGTTTCCGATGGCGGGACGGAAACGATTTCGGGGCACCCTGGTGTCCGCGAATGACGAGAATATTGTGGTCGAAGTGGACGGCAAAGCGCATTCGTTGCCCCTGGCGACGATCGATACCGCCCGCTTGGTGCCTGAGAGTCGATAACGGCCCGGGCTTTTTTGGAGTTTTTGGCAATGAGTAAAGAAATTTTGATGGTTGTCGACGCCGTTTCGAACGAAAAGGGCGTTGAGAAGGACATTATCTTCGAGGCCATCGAAGCTGCATTGGCGTCTGCAACGCGCAGAAAGCACGGTGAAGACATCGATGTTCGTGTTGCGATTGATCGTGAAACGGGTGATTACGAGACTTTTCGTCGTTGGCTGGTGTTCGAGGACGAGTCAACCGAGCTCGAGGTGCCCGATCGCGAGTTGCGCATGATCGACGCCATGGATATTGACGAGAACGCCGAGCCCGGCGGCTACGTCGAAGTGCCCATGGAATCGGTCGAATTCGGCCGCATAGCGGCACAGACAGCCAAACAGGTCATCGTGCAAAAAGTCCGCGAGGCGGAGCGTGAGCAGGTGGTCGAGGAATACCAGGAGCGAGAGGGCGAAATGCTCTCGGGCCTGGTCAAACGGGTGGACCGGAACGGTGTTTACATCGATCTTGGCGGCAATGCCGAGGGCTTTGTGCCTCGGGAGCACATGGTGCCGCGTGAGCCGGTGCGCCCGCAGGACCGTATCAAAGCCCTGTTGACCGAAGTGCGTTCAGAGATTCGCGGCCCACAGTTGTTCATGACGCGAACGTCACCGCAGTTCCTCGTTGAACTGTTCAAGATCGAGGTGCCGGAAGTTGGACAGGGCCTGATCGACATACTCGGCGCCGCGCGCGATCCGGGTCTGCGCGCGAAAATCGCAGTCAGGAGCAACGACAATCGCATCGATGCGGTTGGCGCCTGCGTCGGCATGCGCGGATCTCGGGTACAGGCAGTTTCGAACGAGCTCGCAGGCGAACGTGTTGACATCATCCTGTACGACGAGAACCCGGCGCAATTTGTCGTTAACGCCATGTCACCGGCAGAGGTCGTGTCCATTGTCGTCGACGAGGACGCGCATAGCATGGATATCGCTGTTGACGAGGACAAGTTGTCGCAGGCGATTGGTCGCGGCGGACAGAATATCCGTCTGGCGAGTGAACTGACCGGCTGGGAACTCAATGTCATGACCGCTGCCGATGCGGATGAGAAGAGTGAATCGGAAATGAAGGAATTGATCGGGCTGTTCTCGAAGCAACTCGATGTGGACGAAGAGGTCTCGCTGATTCTGGTTCAGGAGGGTTTTTCGACCATCGAAGAGGTCGCTTATGTACCGGCCTCGGAGCTGATCGAGATCGAAGAGTTTGATGAGGACATCGTGGAGGAGCTGCGCAGCCGTGCACGCGATGTCCTGCTGACGCAGGCGATCGTGCAGGAAGAAAAGATTGACGAAACCGAGCCGGCCGAGGATCTCCTGAGCCTCGAGGGTATGGACAAGGGGCTGGCGTATCTTCTTGCAAGCAAAGGCGTTGTGACGCGTGAAGACCTTGCTGAACTTGCAACCGATGATTTGCTCGAAATTAACGAAATGGACCAGGAAGAAGCTGCAGCTCTAATCATGAAGGCACGTGCGCACTGGTTTGAGGCGGAGCAGCAAGCCTGAACGCCAGGATTTGCGGAGTTTAAAGAATGGCTGAAGTGACAGTTGCACAATTTGCTGAGGTACTGAAAGTGCCGGTCGACAAGCTGCTTTCGCAGCTTGATGAGGCCGGCATCAAGGTCAGTGGCTCGGATGACAGGATCAGCGATGACGCGAAGCTCGAGTTGCTAACGCATCTGCGGCGCAGCCACGGGCAGGCGGAGCAGGTAGCCGGTGATGCGGCCCCGCGACGCATCACGCTGAAGCGCAAATCGCAGTCGGAGCTTCGGTTGGCCGGCGCACAGGGACGTTCGCGTACGGTTAACGTCGAAGTGCGCAAGAAACGTACCTACATCAAGCGCGATGTTCTTGAGCGAAAGGCACAGCAGGAGCAGGAAGAGCTCGATCGCCAACGCAAGGAAGAGGAAGATCGGATCGAGGCCGAAAAGCTCGCTCAGGAACGTCTCAAGGAGGAGAAAGAGGAGGCCGCCAAACAACAGGAAGAAGAGCGGCAAAAGGCCGAGCAAGCTCGGCTGTCGGCCGAAGAAGAGGCGCGCAAGGCGGCTGATCAGGCGGCCGCAGCAGCTGCCGAGGAAAAAGCCCGGCTCGAAAAGGCCGAACAAGACGCGCGCGCACGCCGGACCAAGGAAAAAGCCAAACCTAAGGCAAAGGCGTCGGAAACCCGTTACGGTCGGAAGGAATTGCATGTTGCCGGTGACAAGAGTGGTAGACGCAGGCGCAAGACGCCGACTCGCCGACGTCCGGTGTCAATCAGTGGCGATACGCAGCATGGTTTCGAGAGACCAACGGCACCGGTTGTTCATGAAGTAGAGATTCCCGAGAGTATTGCGGTGTCCGAGTTGGCGCAGCGAATGGCGATCAAGGGCAACGAGGTCGTGAAAGTCCTGTTCAACATGGGTGCGATGGTTACGATCAATCAGGTCATCGATCAGGACACCGCGACGCTGGTGGTCGAAGAACTCGGACACGTCGCCGTACCGACTACAGAAGCTGATGTCGACGAGCAATTGCTGGCTTCCGAGGAGCAGCTGACCGGCGACAAAGTCAGCCGGCCTCCGGTCGTCACGATCATGGGTCACGTCGATCATGGCAAGACATCGCTGCTTGATTACATTCGTCGAACCCACGTTGCAGACGGCGAGGCGGGAGGTATCACGCAGCATATCGGTGCCTATTCGGTCGAAACGGAGAAGGGTACAGTCACGTTCCTGGATACACCGGGTCACGCCGCTTTCACCGCCATGCGCGCACGCGGGGCTCAGGCGACGGATATCGTCGTTCTGGTGGTCGCTGCCGATGATGGCGTCATGCCGCAAACGACCGAGGCGATCCTGCACTCGAAGGCAGCAGGCGTGCCGATCGTCGTTGCTATCAACAAGATCGACCGCGAGAACTCGGATGTGGAACGCGTCAAGAATGAGCTGTCGCAGCACGAGGTTATCCCCGAGGAGTGGGGTGGTGAACAGCTGTTCGTCAATGTATCCGCAAAAACAGGTGAAGGCGTCGACAAACTACTCGAGGCGATTTTGCTGCAGGCCGAACTGATGGATCTGAAGGCTATCGCCGATGGCCCGGCGCAGGGACTCGTTATTGAATCCAGCCTCGAGAAAGGGCGCGGCGCGGTTGCCACGCTGCTGGTTCAGGCGGGTACGCTAAAGCAAGGCGACATGATCATCGCGGGCGAAGAATATGGCCGCATTCGTAACATGTTTGACGAAAAGCAGCAGTCGATCGAAGAGGCAGGACCGTCCAGCCCCGCCGTCGTCCTTGGATTATCCAAGACACCGAGCGCGGGAGACGATTTCCTGGTCGTCAAGAATGAGCGCAAGGCCCGTGAAGTTGCCGAATTCAGGCAGACCAGGACGCGCGATGCAAAGCTGGCGATGCAACAAGCCTCGAAACTCGAAGACATGTTCAGCCAAATGACCGAAGGCGAAGCATCTACCGTGGCGGTCATCATCAAGTCGGATGTGCACGGCAGCGCCGAGGCGCTCAAAGACGCTCTGATCAAGCTCTCAACCGAAGAGGTCAAGGTGAAGGTGCTGAGCGCCGGTGTTGGTGGTATTACCGAAACTGACGCCAACCTGGCGGCAGCATCGAACGCTGTCATTATCGGCTTTAACGTTCGTGCGGATGCTGCAGCTCGGACCGCAATCAAGGAATCCGGTGTCGACGTGCGTTATTACAGCATCATTTATGAAGCAATCGATGACGTGAAATCGGCTCTGAGCGGCCTGTTGTCACCAGAAATCCGTGAGCAGATTGTCGGCCTGGCCGAAGTCAAGGAAGTGTTCTCGTCACCGAAGCTCGGTGATATCGCTGGTTCGATCGTAACCGAGGGTTACGTCAAACGCTCGAATCCAATTCGCGTGTTGCGCGACAATGTGGTGATTTACGAAGGCGAACTCGAATCGCTGCGTCGCTTCAAAGACGACGTCAACGAGGTACGATCCGGCACGGAATGCGGCATCGGCATCAAGAATTACGACAACGTTCAGGTTGGCGATCAAATCGAGTGTTTCGAGCGGGTTGAAGTCGCTCGCACCCTGGACTGATGCCGCGCGAGTTTTCACGAAATCAGCGGCTCGGGACGCAAATATTGCGTTGTTTGAGCGAATTGCTGCGCTTTGAGGCCAAGGACCCGCGCCTGCAGGGTGTGTCATTGACGTCGGTCGATTTGTCTCGAGATCTTAGTGTTGCTCGTGTTTATTTCAGTCTCTTGAATCCCGGCGACAGCCCCGAACCGGTGATAGAAAGCCTTCGCAAGGCCTCAGGATTCCTGCGGGCAAAGCTCGGCAGCGCGATCAAGGTGAGACACGTGCCGGAGTTGCGGTTCGTGCACGACGACAGTGCCGAACAAAGCGACAAGATCAGCCAATTGATCGACAGCGCTTTGCATCCTGACGACCACGGATAATCAGTATGAGTCGCCGTTCTACACACCGATCCGAGCCGGTCGACGGATTATTGTTGCTGAACAAGCCGGCCGGCCTGACGTCAAATCAGGCGCTGCAGAAGGTCAAACGTCTGCTCAACGCGAAAAAAGCCGGTCATACCGGCAGCCTGGATCCGGCTGCGACGGGGATGCTGCCGCTGTGCTTCGGCGAAGCGACCAAGGTGTGTGCATTCTTGCTCGACGCCGACAAGACGTATCGCGTTACCGCGCATTTAGGGATCGCGACGGATACCGGTGACGCCGATGGCAGCGAGGTCGCCACGGCCGACGTGCCGCAGCTGACTGCCGATCAGTGGAACGAGATCCTGCAGAGCTTTGTGGGGAAGTCGATGCAGGTACCACCGATGTACTCGGCTCTGAAGAAGAACGGCATGCGGCTGTATGAGTTGGCGCGCAAGGGGCAGACCGTTGTGCGCGACCCGCGACCGATCCGCATCGATGGCATAGAGCTCCTGGAAATTGCCGGGCGCCGGCTCGTATTTTCCGTGCATTGCTCAAAAGGTACTTACGTGCGGGTCCTTGTGGAGGATATTGCGGCGAAGGCAGGAACCGTAGCGCATACGGCAAAATTGCATCGTGAAACGGTGGCTGGCTTCGACGCGACGGAAATGATGGATCTGAGCCGACTCGAGGAAGCCGCCAGGACAGACCTCGCGGGGCTTCGGGAACGCCTGTTGCCGCCCGATTCGGCGCTGCAGAGTCTGCCGGCTGTCAATCTGTCCGCGGACGCTGCGCGACGATTCAATGCGGGGCAGGTGGTATCGGTCGATAGCGAGGCAGACTGCGGCCTGGTGCGGGTCTATGCCGGAGCCGGCGTATTCGCCGGCATTGGTGAGTTGTCAGGTGATGGCAGGCTGGCGCCAAAACGAGTGTTTCGAGCGGGTGAAAAAAACCCATAGATAATTGATTAATGACTGTTAATAGGCCGGAACAGACGCTAGAATGCGCGCTGCGAAAAAGGGCCAAGAAGAGAAGAATCGAGGTATATGAGAAATGTCACTGTCTAGTGAGCAAAAAAGCGGCATTGTTGCTGAGTATTCCCGCGGAGAAGCGGACACGGGTTCGCCCGAGGTGCAGGTGGCACTGCTATCTGCGCGTATTTCAGAGCTGACCGAGCATTTCGGTCAGCATAAAAAAGATCACCATAGCCGTCAGGGTCTGCTGAAGATGGTCAACAAGCGGCGCAAGCTGCTCGACTACATCAAGGCGAAAGATCAGGATCGGTATCGCGAGCTGATATCCCGGCTCGGCCTTCGTCGTTAAGCGACGAACCACACCGGCAATGAGCGAATTACAGGCCGCTCCCGAACAGGGATCGCAAGGGCCTGCTATTGCCAATCAAAAATTCAAGTAGAGATAAATTGTGAAATCAGTAAAGAAATCGTTCCAGTATGGGGAACACATGGTCAGCATCGAAACCGGTGCCATAGCACGGCAGGCTGATGGGGCCGTTTTGGTCGACATGGCCGAAACGCAGGTACTGGTTACGGCAGTAGGCCGCAAGACAGCTGAACCGGGACGGGATTTTTTCCCGCTCACGGTCAATTACCAGGAAAAAACTTACGCTGCGGGCAAGATCCCAGGCGGTTTCTTCAAGCGCGAAGGTCGACCGGGTGAGAAAGAGGTTTTGGTTTGTCGCCTGATCGATCGTCCGATTCGCCCGCTATTTCCAAAAGGTTTCAAGAACGAAGTCCAGGTGATCGCGACCGTCATGTCCCTGAATCCTGACGTCGATCCTGATATTCCGGCATTGATAGGCGCTTCTGCGGCACTTGCCATCTCTGGCATGCCGTTCGCCGGGCCGGTTGGCGCCGCGAAAGTCGGTTATACCGATGGCGCGTACGTATTGAATCCCGGCCGTGACGCTCTCGAGAAGTCGGCCCTGGACCTGGTCGTAGCCGGCACCAAAGATGCTGTGCTCATGGTTGAGTCAGAAGCTGATGGCTTGTCCGAGGAAATCATGCTGGGCGCGGTGATGTATGGCCACGAGCAAATGCAGACCGCGATTAACGCAATCAGCGAGCTTGCAGCCGAAGTCGGAAAGCCCGCATGGGATTGGGAGGCGCCAGCCGAAGATCAGGATCTGGCCGCTGCGGTTGCCAGCCAGGCCACGGAAGGATTAACTGCCGCCTACCAGCTTACGGACAAACAAGAGCGCCAGGCCGCCGTTGGCGATGTCAAATCGGCTGCCGTTGAGGCCTTGGCCGATGGTGACGACGCGAAATGGTCGGCCGATGAGGTCAAAGGCGCGCTGTACAAGCTCGAAAAGAGCATAGTCCGCGGCCGGGTAATTGCTGGTGAGCCGCGTATCGATGGCCGCGACCAGAGCACAGTGCGGCCCATCGACGTGAAGATTGGTGTACTCCCACGAGCCCACGGCTCATCGATTTTTACTCGCGGCGAAACGCAGGCGATCGTTACAACGACGCTTGGAACAGGCCGTGACGCTCAGATCATCGACGCCATCGAGGGCGAGCGCAAAGAGCCGTTCATGCTGCACTACAACTTTCCGCCATTTTGTGTCGGCGAGACTGGCTTTATCGGATCGACGAAACGACGTGAGATTGGACACGGCAAACTGGCGAAGCGTGGAATCCAGGCCGTAATGCCGGATTTCGAGGACTTCGGTTACGTCATCAGGGTTGTCTCTGAAATCACGGAATCGAACGGCTCAAGCTCCATGGCCTCCGTATGCGGTACCAGCCTCGCACTGATGGATGCCGGCGTGCCAATCAAGGCACCGGTTGCTGGCGTTGCGATGGGCCTCGTCAAGGAAGGCGATGAGTTTGCGGTATTGACCGATATCCTCGGTGACGAGGACCACCTCGGCGACATGGACTTCAAGGTCGCCGGCACGGACGGCGGCATCACGGCTCTGCAGATGGATATCAAGATTCAGGGCATTACCCGCGAGATCATGGATAGGGCGCTGGCCCAGGCGCGAGACGCCCGTCTGCACATTCTCGGTGAGATGAACAAGGTCATCGATAAGCCCCGTGAAGAAATGTCCGAGTGGGCGCCGTCTATCATCACCTTCAAAATCGATCCCGAAAAGATCCGTGACGTCATCGGCAAGGGTGGTGCCGTGATCCGCGCCATGACCGAAGAGACAGGTGCCACGATCGACATCGATCAGGACGGCACAGTACGCATCGCATCGGTCGACGGATCGTCTGGCAAGGAAGCATTGCGACGCATCGAATTGATCACGGCGGATGTTGAAGTCGGACGAATCTATGAGGGCAAGGTTGCCCGCCTCATGGACTTCGGCGCGTTCGTTACGATTCTGCCGGGCAAGGACGGTCTCGTGCACATCTCGCAGATCTCGAATGAGCGCGTCGAAAAGGTCAGCGACAAGCTGGCTGAAGGTGACGTCGTCAAGGTCAAGGTCCTTGAAGTAGATCGTCAGGGTCGGGTGCGTCTGTCCATGAAGGAAGTGGAAGCCGCATAGCTTGCCGGTGTCAGGGCCGTTTCCACGGAAAGGGCCCTGACACTATATCTGCTGTTGCTCCTGCAAAAAGTCGAGCAGGCGCCGCGGCAGGTAGTATTGCGGCCGCCACGGTGTGCCGCCTTCTATAAAGCCGACGTGACCGCCTGCCTCGGCGATTTCCAGCAATATCGCATCGGACAGCCGATCCTCATCCGGGATAACTCCCGGCGTCATGAACGGGTCGTCCAGTGAATTAATAATGAGCGTCGGCCTCTCGATATTCTTGAGAAACTGCCCCGAGCTGCATTTGTCGTAATAGTCGTTCATGTTCTCGAAACCGTGCAGAGGTGCGGTGACGGCGTCGTCAAATTCGGCGAAAGTCTCTGCTTTCATCGCCAGTTCCCAGTCGAAGGCCGCGGTGTGCGAGTCGAATTTTCGTCGCAGCGAATTCTTCATGTTATTTAGCAAGTGTCGCTGGTAAATCTTTGAAAAACCGATATTTAGAGCCTCCGCGCATTTGTGCAGATCGAGAGGAACACACACCGCTCCGGCAGCGGCAAGCCGTGAATCGTTGCCCGATTCGCCCAGGTATTTGAGCAGAATGTTGCCGCCTAGAGAATAACCAACAGCGAACATCGGGCCGCTTTGCCCGCCGGACTGCAAGGTCTTCAGAAAAAAGCGAATATCGTTGGTCTCGCCGGCATGGTAGCGGCGTGGCAGTCGATTTCTGAAGTCGCCGCAGTCTCTCATGTGCAGGACACACGGTCGCCAGCCCCTGTCATAGGCAGCTTGCATCAGCATGCGCGCGTAAGAAGATGCTGCGGAGCCTTCGAGGCCGTGAAGAATGACCAGCAATGGCGCGGACCTGGGCAACGCGTCGGCCGCGCAAAGCCAGTCAACGGCCGTATCATCGCCATCCGGTAATTCCAGTATTTCGCGGCGCAGCTCGACTCGCTGCCTCCAGGCCCAGGGTAACGACGGGAAGATAGTCTGCAGGTGACGGTGCTTGAGCCAGCGCGCGGGCTTGAAGTCACTGCAGATCAGGCGCTGTCGCGTCGTGTCAGTCGTCATAGTGTGGGCAAAAAAATGGCCCCCCGCTTGCGCAGGGGGCCCGCCGTGGAGTGTGAACCCCTTCAGGCATGCAACAGGGGGCGGGGGAGCGTATCCCCGTTGCAAGGCCTACGCTAGAGCATCTAAGGCCCTGATGTCAAGGTGTTTTTGGCCGGATCCGGCAATGAACCGACAAGTTCGTTATTGCGTCGATTTTGTGGTTCGGCGATGAACTGCCTGAGGCTTTGTTCGAGATGTTGGGCCAGAAAACCGGGCGCGACATTGCCATGGCAGCAGATCACCTGTGTCAGAAAATCCTGGCTCATGATGGCCTCGCCGTTCTGTTCCTGGTCGCGGATCACCTGCAGCAAAATCGATCGCGTGATGTCTGTTCCGCTTTTCTTGTCGATAACGACAAAGTCGGTATTGCTCAGTACCAGTTTCTTGATATCAGCAAGGGTGATGTAGCGGCTTTCTTCGCTGTCGTACAAGCGTCGGTTTGGGTATTTCCTGATGGTTCGAGCTGTGGTCATCGATGTCTCTGTTGGCAGGCCCGAGCCCAGCCTGCGTGGCCTTCGGGCGGCTGAATGACGCTTACGATAGCCCATTTCATGGCGTATCCAAAGCCCTCAAATCGGCTGCTATTTCGGTCTGGCTCGTGAGCACGGCCAGACTCCAATGGTCTCGTGCCCATTGCCAGATTTCTCTAACGCTTGCGGAACGGAGCTCAGCCACCGGTTGTTGGCCGAGCATCTGTAGCGCCGTGAATAGTGTTGCGGCGACCCGGTCGGTGCGCAGCGGTTTGGCGCCGTGGCTCTTACTGAGTTTCTGGCCCTTGTCGTTAACGGCAACGGGAATGTGGCAATACTGAGGTGCGGTGTAGCCAAGCAGCTGCTGCAGCCATAATTGACGGGGCGTAGAGTCCATAAGGTCGATTCCGCGTACGACATCCGTAATGCCTTGCAGGTGATCATCGACGACCACCGCCAGCTGATAGGCAATCAGCCCGTCGCGGCGCAGAATAATGAAATCACCGGATTCGGCCTCCAGTCGCTGCGTCTGCAGACCTTGCAGGCGGTCTTCATAGACCACGTCCGCGGGGTCTGTCAGGACCCGCAGAGCGGTCTCTGCGGCCCGGCAGCCAGAGCGGCAGGTGCCAGGGTAAATAATGCCGAGCGCGCCCCGAGGGGCGTCTGCAAAGTCACGGCGGGAGCACCCACATGGATAGGCTTTTCCAGCCTCGATCAGCGCCGCTATTGCGGCCCGGTGGGCCTCACGGCTTTCACTTTGATAGGTAACCGGGCCGTCCCAGTCGAATCCGTAGCACTCGAGTGCGGCGAGGATCTCGTCCGTCGCACCCGCCTGCTCTCGCGGCGGGTCGATGTCCTCGACACGCAGCAGCCACTGGCCGCCGTGTGCGCGAGCGTCGAGATAACTGGCGACTGCGGCCATTAAAGAGCCAAAATGCAAAGGTCCGGTTGGTGATGGAGCGAACCGACCAATGTATGGCGTGGACCGGGCCGCGTTAGCGGTAGCGATCGTCCCGATCTCGGAACTGGCGCTCGGCAAGCTCACGTCGCTCTTGCGCCTCCAGGCACAATGTCGCGACCGGCCGCGCTTCGAGACGCTTTAATCCGATTTCTTCGCCCGTTTCCTCGCAGAATCCGTAACTGCCGTCCTCAATGCGGGCGAGGGCCGAATCGATCTTGCGAAGCAGCTTGCGCTCACGGTCGCGGGTGCGGAGTTCGAGCCCGAACTCGGATTCCTGCGTCGCCCGGTCATTTGGGTCGGGGAAATTCGCGGCCTCGTCCTGCATATGATGCACCGTCCGATCGACCTCGAACATAAGCTCCTGCTTCCAGGCGCTGAGAATCTGAAAAAAATGTTCGAGTTGATCGGCGCTCATGTATTCCTCGCCTCTGCGAGGCTTATACGGCTCAACGCCATGAATGGGACCCGACAGAACGTCGCCGCGTGATCTGGAGCGCCGCTTCACAGCCTTGCGGGCCACTTGCTTTTTGGCCGGCGCTTTTCGCGCCGGAGCCTTTTTCCTGCTGGCGGGTTTCTTCTTCGAGGCGGTTTTTTTCCTGGCTACTTGCTTTGTGGCCGTCTTTTTCTTGCTGACCTTTTTCTTGCTGACCTTTTTCTTGCTGACCTTCTTTTTCGACGGCTTCTTCCGGGCGACCTTCTTCTTACTCACTTTCTTCCTGGCGAGCTTCTTCCTGGTCGCCTTTTT
>JAOTVR010000078.1 GCA_029863305.1 Gammaproteobacteria bacterium
TAATGGTCCTCCGGGTGGCGGTCCTCCGGGTGGCGGTCCTCCGGGCGGGGGTCCTCCGGGCGGGGGTCCTCCGGGTGCTGGCAACGATTATCGTCTGCCGTGGCCGGCGCCACTGATTCTGGCGGATTATCGGACTGATTCGGCCTACGACGATGTTAATGCAAGTCTTTTGTCCGGGCGACTGCCGGACAGCGTTGACGATAGCAGTGCGGCTACAGGCAATCCCATCGGGCAAGTGCTATCCGCCTGTGACCCCGTCGCCGTACCGGCCTGGACACCTCCGATGCTCTCAACCTGGCGTAACTGGAAAGATCACTTTTTCTATGCGGTCGCCGAATCGTATTCACCGTCAGCACCGGTGCCGACCAGTTGTTCGTCCTGCCTCACTGTCAACAGTACAGGTGCGTATGCGGCGATCGTGTTGTTTGCCGGCGCCCGGATTGCATCGTTGGCGCAGATAAGAAATGCGCCACCGACAGACGCGGATACGAAAGGAGATCCAGGAAATTATGTCGAGGACATCAACGCGACGAGCATTCCGTACACATCCGGCAGCGTCGATTTCAAATCACAATCGGCGACGCCAACATTTAACGACTTGCTTTTCTGCATTGACGATTCGCTCAATGTATCGGAGTGCTAAGAATGAAGCAGCCAACATCGCAAAGCGGTTTTTCACTTGTCGAGTTGTCGATAGTCTTATTGATAATGGGACTCCTTCTCGGTGGCCTGATAATGCCGCTCTCGGCGCAGCGTGAAAATGCGCGACTGAAAGATGGTCAGGAACTATTGGAATCCATACAAACTACGATCGAAGGGTTTGCTCTGGTCAACGGTTTCCTCCCCTGTCCGGCGACGCCCTCCAGCGCTGGTTACTCGGCGACAAATGGCGGAGCCTGTGCTGTGCAGCACGGTTTTGTGCCAGCTACCACGCTCAACGTCAACGGTGCACGAAACAGTGACAACCTGTTGCTCGATCCCTGGGGTTCGCCCGTTCGCTACAGCGTTACGGATTCCGACGTCGATGGCAACGGCAACTGGGACTTTACGTTTCCGGGAGAAATGCAGGCGGTTACGATGGCGGCGCTGATGCCCGACCTCGTCGTGTGTTCATCGTCAAGCGGCTCATCGACCACGGCCTGTGCCAGTGCCGGCGTGACCCTGGCAGACCAGAGCCCTGCGGTCATTTACTCGCTTGGCAAGGATTGGCGGTCTTTCTCTTCGGCCGACCAAATGGAAAACGTCGGCGACACCATAAGCGGAGGTGCTCCGGGAGGCGGTCCTCCCGGGGGTGGCCCACCGGGTGGCGGCGGACCGCCGGGTGGCGGTCCTCCTGGGGGCTGGCCCCCGGGTGGCGGTTCTGGCGGGGGCAGCTACGTGGTTGCCCAGGATCAGGTATTCGTCCTGCGGGGGCTCAGCGATGCGAGCGGCAATGAGTTTGACGACCAGCTCGTCTGGCTGTCAGCGAACGGGCTGTTTCACGCCCTGGTGGAAGCGGGACGATTGCCCTGAAGCCAGCAGTGCTGCGGCATTCGGCAGAGTGTGACGCGCTTAACAAAACTCGCCGCACAGGCCCTAAAGTTCTCAAAAAACGCGTCGATAACCACTGAGGAAGCTCTTTATCGGCACGAGTCGTCGTGTCTCAAAACAGGAAATCTGTCATAAGCTGAGGAAATTGTCGTGAATATGGAATTAATGAACAGACGGAAACAATCAGGCTTCACGCTTGTTGAGATCGCGATCGTATTGGTCATCATCGGTTTGCTGATCGGTGGCGTGCTCAAAGGCCGGGAAATGATTACCAATGCCAAGATCAAGCGCATCGAAAACGACTTCAATGGCGTTTCTGCTGCGATCTTCGCGTATCAGGACCGCTACGGTGTACTGCCTGGAGACGATCCGTCTGCCTCGACGCGATTCTCGGGCACCTGGAATGCGTCCGATGATGGCAATGGGAATGGCAATATTGCCGGAGGCTGGGATAGCACCACCAACGCGAATGAGTCTCGCCTCATTTGGAAGCATCTGCGTGGCGCCGGCCTCGTTGCAGGCCCGGTCGACAGCTCCAATGCCAGCTACCAGCAACCAAACAACGCATTCGGTGGGATCGTTGGTGTCGATATCGACCTTTACAATCTCAGTGGTCACAACATTGTCTTCAGCGCAATTCCGGGAGACATTGCGCAGATCCTCGAAACACGTGGGGACGATGGGGTGCCCAGCACCGGCAGCATTCAGTCGCACGATTCGGAAACGGCTTACTCGATTACTTCGCAATACGCGGTTGCGTTTCGCCAATAGTCTGGCGCCATGTTGAGTCGCGGAGCAAGCGGCCACGGTCGCGCACAGCTTGCCGCGAAATGCAACTCACGTTCATGGCATGCACCAACTGCGTCCCGCTACAGGCCCTGTCTGTAGCGGGCTGCTCCATTGAGAAATCGGCTAGCTAACTGATTGGCGCATCGATTGCGCGTGTTGATCGTAGGCGTCGCGGATTGCCGGCAACGTGTCCTGGCTGATCTTGAGTTTTCCAACGATATCCTGAGACGATTCGTCGAGCTCCTGTTCGTCACTGTTCTCCAGAACCAGTCGCGCCGCATAAATGACATCCACCAGTGTGGCCGGAGAGCCGCTGTCGCTGGACAGGTTTTCCTCGATCTCCATCGAATTGGCAATTTCGTCGGAGAATCCCCAGGCCTCGACGATTGACTTGCCAACACTCGAATACCATTGCTCAAGCACGCTCGCCAGTGAGTCGGCGTCGCCCATCAGCGTGGGGTAGTCGCGAGCCTTGGTCAGGATATAGAGCTTGCCAACTTCATGCAGCAACCCGCAGAGGAACGCATTGTCGGGATTGAGATTGTCGGAATTGCGCGCAATCACAAAACACATCGATGCGAGCGACAGGCTGCTACTCCAGATACTCTTGATGGATTCCCGTAGCTCCGCATGCTGCGAGGCGTTGAAAATCTGTTCGACAGCAAGTGTGATAGCGGTGTTACGCACAACTTCGAATCCCAGGCGGCTTATCGCCAGATTCAGGTCGACGATCTCGATGCCTGCACGGTTATGAAACGCCGAGTTTGCAGCCATTAACAAGCGGGCCACCAGGACAGCGTCGGTACGAACGACGTCCGCCAGCCGCTCGGACGAACAGGTCGGATCTTCCAATGCTGTCCGGATCTTGATAACGACGTCCGGAAATGACGGCAGGGTGATGTTCCTTGAATTCAGATCTTCAGCCAGCTGTTGCAGAAACTGAGTTTGCTCGTCTGTCGACACGCGATTCTCCGTTATCAGTTTTCATTGGATCGCCAATATGAGCGGGTGGGGCGAACCACGCAACCTTTTGCGCCGGCATTCTGTTATCGCGCCGCAGGAAGAAGCCGGGCAGCCGCACCAGCACGGGGCCAAGATCGGACATCACGGACAAAGCGCGCAAGAACCGCCTGCGTGAATGCTGGCGCATTTTTTTGAGGAAACAGTTCAGACCCGTGGGCGCGAACATACCAGTGCCACCGCTGCTGAGGCGGTCGGACTCAAGTAGATGCTCGGAAGCGTTGCTGGTCAGCAAGATAACCGGTGCCGATGCGCGATTCGGGCCGAATGCGATATCCGAGACGATCGACACGCAATGTTCGTCCGGCTCGGAAAAGTCGAACAGAATGAAATCATGTGGCGCTACCCGCCGGTAGCGACCGCTGCGGCGCGCGCAGGCGATGCTGCTTTGCGTCGGACGCAATCTGTGGATTTCTCCTTTCAATCCGTGCTGATCCATGATCTGGGTCAGCATTTCGGCCTTTTCGGGGCTGTCGGATATCAACAGCACATTCATGACATCTGATTCATCTGGCACATCATTCTCCGATTTCGAACCCGGTGGCGGCGGCGCAGCGCAGCGCTTCAATAAAGCGCTTTGTACGCCGTCACTAATCAGACATTGCAGTAACCGTGCCAACTTTAGAATCAGTCCAACATTATGCGACTTTGCTTTATTTATCAGATAGTTATGCAAGTACTTGTATTTCCATACAAAATTGACCAGCGCTTAAAGTCACGATATTTCGATACAAGTCGCGAAATATCGTGACTTATGGTCGCAGGCTTTGCTACAAAAGGCCTAGCGTAACGATAAGCCACTGTGAATCAGTCAACAGCATGATTGAACCGCCAGCCACGTTATCCGCAAAGTCCTCATTCCTCCTGATCAGGCTGGCTCTCTGTGCCACCCGGGAAAAGCAGTGTCTGATCTAGCCAGATATCTTGGCGACCTGCTCTTGTTCGCCAGTGCGCTCGGGGTCCTGATGTATGCAGTGTCACGTCGCAACGTCGTGAGATCACTGTATCCACGCTCCGGTCAGATTCTGCTCATCGTGGGTACGATTATTTTTGCGGCCGCGTATCTGGCGAATGTGCTCGGGTCAGATAACCTGGCAGCCGCATTCGGCGTACAGGTGCCAGGTAATTTGGCCGTCGGAATTTCTACTGAGATGTTCTGGCTGTTGACCCGGTCTGCAGCCATCATTGTGCTGGCCGGTCTCGTTGTAGGAACCCGGCATCGCAGACGTTTGGAGCGCGATGTGTCGGTTACGAGGGGCCGGGTAAAGGATGCGTCTGAAATTGTCATTCAATCCGAGTCGCGGTTCAGGCACCTTTTCGAAACCACGTCAAACTCAATCTATTGCTATACATTTGATCCACCGTTGCCAATCAATCTGCCAGTTGAGGAACAGATACGACGCAGCCACGAAGCAGTGCTCACTGAATGCAACCGGGTTTTTGCGAACGCGTTGGATCGTCAATCTCCTGACCAGGTCATTGGATCGAAGATGGGCGAACTCGATGGCAACAAGGACGCTGTGGCGCACGCGGACTTTTTCGGTTCGTTCATCCGGAATGATTATCGCCTGACTGATTACGAACTCATTTACACGACGCCGCAAGGCGAAGATCGAGCGGTCCGATCAAGCCTTACCGGAATCGTCAGCGATGGCTTGTTGCACCGTTTCTGGGGTGCCGAAAGCAATATTCTCGATCTCCGGCAGACGCAGGCCGCATTGCGCCGGCGACGTCATTTCGATGAGTTGTTGGCTGAGATTTCCTCAGCGCTCGTGCTTGCGAACACGAAAGATGCGGATGACGCAGTGACCGATTGTGTCAGTAAGGTATGCAAATACATTCGGGCCGATCGTATGACGATCTTCTGGCTAAACGGCAGTCACCGACATGTGAGGGCTGCCTACTCGTGGGGCACGACGGCCGAGCGCCAGAACGAAACCGTGACAATGGCGGATTTTCCTTACATCGCGTCACAGATTCTGGACAACAACGACATCCACATCGACGACCTCGATTCATTGCCCGAGCGCTTCAAAGCCGACAAGCAGGGCCTGCAGAGAACCAACGTCAAATCGTTTGCTGCGATTCCCCTCGCAGTTGGCGGCGAGGTTGTCGGTCTGTCATCACTTGCGCACCGCAGTTCGAAACGCGTCTGGACCGACCAGGATATCAGCGAACTGCGCGTTTTCTCGGACCTGTTCGCAAACTACATTCACCGGCTGAAGGCGCAACGCGCACTCGACGAAGCACTGGCGGGGTTGAAGCGCGCAACAGCAAGACTAGAAGCTGAAAATGTGTATTTGCGGCAGGAGATCGAACTGACGCATGGTTTTGACGAGATCATTGGCCAAAGCGATGGTGTACGCCGGTGCCTGCAATTGGTCGAGCAGGTGTCGGATACGATGACACCGGTATTGGTACTTGGTGAGACTGGAACCGGCAAGGAACTGATAGCGCGTGCCATCCATGAGCACAGCAGCCGTCGCCATCGTCCGCTGGTCAAAGTCAATTGCGCCGCGCTGCCGGCAAACCTGATTGAAAGTGAGCTATTCGGTTATGAGAAAGGCGCGTTCACCGGAGCTGACAGGCAAAAGCGTGGCCGCTTTGACCTCGCGAATGGCAGCACCCTTTTTCTCGATGAGATCGCCGATATCCCGCTGGAATTGCAGGCGAAGTTGCTACGTGTCTTGCAGGAAGGCGAAATCGAACGACTCGGCGGCAATAAAACGATTAAGGTAAATGTACGCATCATAGCGGCAACAAATCGAAATCTGGAGGAGGCGGTCAAGAACGGCGAATTTCGTTCCGACCTGTTCTATCGCATCAATACATTCCCAATCGAATTGCCACCGCTGCGCAGCAGAGGAGACGATATCCAACTGCTGGCCGAGCATTTTGTGAAGATACATTCACAAAACCTCGGTCGGGAAATCACAGCGATATCGGCGGAAATGATGCGTCGTATGCACGAATACCATTGGCCCGGAAATGTCAGAGAACTCGAGGGTGTCATCCAGCGAGCGCTGATATCTTCCTCCGGGCCTGTGCTGGAGTTGCCGGCGCCGATATCACACGGCAAAGCTGAATTTGATGAAGATACGCCGCGAGTCCTGAGCAGTTCCATCCCGGAATTACAGCTCGTCGAGCGTGAGCATATCCTGGCGACGCTGGAAAAATCCGATTGGAAAATCGCCGGGCAGTCGGGCGCTGCGGCCAAACTCGGCATTCCGCCGAGTACATTGCGCTCGAAAATGAAGAAATTATCTATCGTGCGACCGTACTGAACGGATAGCGGCAGTGCCGCGCCGGTGCGCCCTGACCTGACATATTCAACGTATCGTGCCGACCGGCCAGGCCCCGGAGGCCGCACCAGTAAAGGCGATGCGACTGTGAGCGACTTCACGGCAAGACTGTGAGACTGCTCACACTTCAGCCATAAATTCCGCGTTTGCCGTGCGTTCATAAGACATTTTCATGAAAGTCGCCTGACACCTCGCAATGATGCGAAGGCGGCGCAGATTCTGCGCCATTGTTGCCTGTAAAAGGAATGAACCTTGAATACGGCGAATCACCGATTTGTGTCCGCGTCCCGTTGGGCACACAGACTGTCATGCGCGGGCGCTTTGTTGGCGATCAGTGCGACGGCAGGAGCGGCCGGCACTCCGGTCGGCACCATTATCCAAAATACCGCAACCGTCGATTTCGACCTGGCAGGTACGCCCATAACGCTGCAGTCAAACACAACAACGATCACGGTTGTTGAGCGCATCGATGTCGTCGTGACACTGCAGAGCCCGCAGGTGCTCGTTGCGCCGAACGAATCCGATCGTGCGTTGCTGTTTACGGTGACGAATACTGGCAATGGCAGCGAGACGTTCTCCCTGGCGATCGACAGTATCCTCGCCGGAGACGATTTCAATCCGACGCCGTCGGCAACCCCAATCTACTTTGATACCGATGGCAGTGGCGACCTGAACGTCGGCGACCAGCCATACACACTCGGCGTCAACGACCCGGTGCTGGCGGCAGACGCTACAGTGGACATCCTGATTGTCAATGACATTCCAGGCACCGTGGTCAACGGCAATATCGGTTTTAGCCAACTGACTGCAAGCTCGTTGACCGGAACCGGCACGCCCGGCACCGAATTTGCGGGTCTCGGCGATGGTGGTGTCGATGCGGTCATCGGCACGACCGGCGGAGAGGCGTCAGGCATTGGCGAATATCTCGTTTCCGATGTGGCTGTCAGTGTCGTCAAATCGCAGGTGGTGACTGACCCGAACGGCGGCACACAGCCAATACCCGGCGCAACGATTACCTATACCGTCACCGTCGAAGTCACCAGTGCCGGTACCACGACAGCAAGCGTGCTGCGCGATCCTATTCCAGTCTATACGACCTATGTAGCAAACAGCATGACCTTGAATGCCGTAGCGATCTCCGACGCGATCGATGCGGATGCGGGTGAACTGGATACGTCGGGTCCGGCAACCGTGGTCATGCGACTGGGCGATTTGAGCCAGGCGGACGGTGTGCAAACCGTCGTATTCGACGTACGGATCGACTGATTTTTTTGACAAACACCACGAGCGAAGAGCGAGAGGGGATTTTATGAAGAGACTGATGAGCATGGTTGTACTGCTCGCACTAAGCGTCACAGCTTACCCGCAGGAGCAGGGACACCTGAACGTACGAACCGTCGTACAGAAAGAGCAGGTGAAGGTCAACGAGAAAGGCGAAGCTGAATCGGAGCTCGTGGCAGCAGACACGGTCGTACCGGGTGAAAGAGTCGTTTACACGATCACTTTTCAGAACATCAGCGAAGAGCCGGCTGAGAACGTCGTCATCACCAATCCGATTTCCGGAGACCTGATGTACGTAGACGGCTCGGCTTTTGGTCCCGGGTCGGACATTCAGTTCTCGGTCGACGGTGGCCTGACATTTGCGAAAGCAACCGAACTTACTGTGACAGAGGACGGCACGACCAGGTCCGCTGGGGCAGGAGACTTCACCCACATTCGTTGGGTGATGCAGCAGGAACTGGCAGCAGGTGCGCAAGGAGTCGCGCGATTCTCTGCCGTATTGGAGTAGTTAAAACTCATTGAGGAGTACCGTGATGAAAACTGTAGTAAATAGCGCCCGTCTGTTCACCAGGCTGGGCATAGCAGCCGCTGCATTGTTGCTGTCGCAGCAGGTGCTGGCTGTGGGTACTGACGCGGGAACGGCGGTGTCGAATCAGGCAATCGTCGCTTACGATGTCGGCACAGAGCCACAGACACCCATCGAGTCCGATCCGCTTGGCAACAGTACGCCAGGCGCCGGCGCGGCAACGGTGTTTTTGGTTGACCGCAGGGTCGCGTTCACGATCGTCGAGGTTGGTGGTGCCCATACCGAAGTTGCGCCTGGCGATGTCCAGGCGTTTACGCGTTTTGAGCTGACCAACAACGGTAACGCGATCATGGATTTCGACCTCGACGCGTTGGACTTGACGTCCGCCAGCCCGGGCGGCGGGACCGTACATGGCGCAGCCGATACTGACGACAGCGTCGGTCCATTCACCATTCGTGTTGCGAATGGCGATGGCATAACCGGCACTCCTGACTTCGCGACCGACCTTCCGTATGTCGATGAGCTGGGTGAAGAGGAAACCGTTGTTATCTACGTGTTTGCCACAATACCCGGTACGTCGCCGAATGACGCTTACGACAATTTCACGCTCAATGCCACGGCGGCAGATGATGCGACAGCCACACCTACGCCGGGCGCTCTCGATCCATTGCTGACCGAATCGGCTGGCGCGGATGACCCGACGGTTATCGAAAGTGTATTTGCCAACACGAGCGGCGCGGATGTCAATGGTAATGCAACCGAGGGCGCCGATGATGGCTTCCATGTCAACTCCGCAGAACTCGTTATCTCCAAGATATCGGCGGTTATCTCGGATCCGTTTGGCAGCGGCAAGGCACTGCCCGACGCAGTCATTGAGTACACGGTGACGGTCGACAATACGGCGGGTGCATCGCCAGCGCAAAACGTTGTCATGACGGATACGCTGCAGATTGCCAATGTCACGCTTGAGGACGAGGCCTACGCCCCAGGTGACGTGCTGATCAACGGCGCTCCCTGCAATGCGGATTTTCCCGACAGCGAACCCGATGGTTGTACCTACGACGCAAGCACGGGTGATATGACGATCGTCGTCCCGGATATTGCTGCTGGCGCATCCGCGACGATTACGTACCGGGTACGTATATCGCCGCTATAGGCCACTGGTAACACGTCACGGTGCTCAAGGGACGGAACAAGTCCAACGCGCGCAGGGCCGCCCACAGAGGCGGCCCTCGTCGCGTCTTGCTTCGGCAGTTATTCACGGCCGCAGCAGCATTTCTCGTCTCTTTGCCGGTGGTTGCGGCACCGCCTGGCGCCATTATCTCTAATCAGGCCACGCTCTATTACGAGCCGTCACCCGGCCTGACCGCTGCAGTAGCCAGTAACATTGTCGAAATAACAGCCGCCGTTGTACGGAGTCCCGCCAGTATCGAATTTACCCGCGTGGTTGCTGCGGGCAGCGGCGACTATCAGGAATCTGTCGGTCCAACGGCTTGCTCGCAGGGCGGCACATTCGTCACATTGGCGGATCCTGTTCTTGTTGGCGGAGTGACGATTGATCCGGCACAGACTCAGGACGTTGCTGTCACGGGTGCCTACAATCTCGGCGAAGCGGCGTTCATTCGTTTGTCTGACAGTGATCAGAATCTCGACTTTCAGATTGCTGAGTTCGTGCAGGTAACGGTATCGAGCCCCGCCAGTGGTGATTCCGAAACACTTCAACTCACAGAAACCGGCCCCGATACAGGTGTATTTGCCGGCTACATTCCCACGTCTGCCTCTGTTGCCGTCGTTGGTGATTGTGTCCTGCAGGGGACCACGGGTGCAGTGCTTGTCGTGAATTACTCTGACCCTGCTGACAGTGCGGATTCAGCCAGTGCAACGGCACAGCTGGATCCGGTACAGCGGGTATTCGAGTCGAGAACCGGATCGGTTGTCAATGGTGTCGCTGTTGAACTGGTTGATGCTGTGAGCGGGCTGCCCGCTGTTGTCTACGGTAATGACGGGGTCAGTCAATTCCCGTCGTTGATAGTCAGCGGCACAACCGTCACAGACAGTTCCGGCACGGCCTATGTATTCGGCCCAGGCGAGTATCGCTTCCCGGTGGTGCCGGACGGTGATTATCGTCTCGTGGTGACGCCGCCTCCGGAGTATGCGGCACCATCGTCAGTGGCGATCGGCGACCTGCAGAATCTGCCGGGCGCTCCCTATGCGCTCGAGCCAGGCTCGTTTGGCAACCCCTTTAGTAAATCCGGTGATCTCTCGTTCGCGATTGACATTCCGGTCGATCCGCAATCATCGGCCCTGTTCCTGCAGAAACGCACAACCACTACCATTGCCGCGCCAGGCGATTTTGTGCGCTACGAACTCGTACTCGAGAATCCCTCGGCTGTCGGAGACGCGAACAACGTTCGAATTACCGATCAATTGCCCCCGGGTGTGCGGCTGGTAGCCGGGTCGGTGAGAATGAACGGGATCGAAATCCCGGATCCGCCACTGAATTCGGACATGCGGACGCTTGAGTTCCCAGTTGGTTCGCTGGCTGCCGGACAACGCGCAACAATTTTCTACGTTGTTGAAATTATCAACGGCGAACGCAACCAGGAACTTGTCAATGTCGCGACCGCATTTGCCAACGCCGGGCTGATCTCCAACGAAGCGACAGCGACGATTCGCCTTACAGAGGATCTGTTCCGCTCGACCGGCACGATCATCGGCCGCGTACTCGAGGCTGACTGCGGTCAGGATTCATTTTCGGAAGAGCAGGGTGTCGCAAACATTCGCGTCTATCTCGAAGATGGTCGTTATGCCGTAAGCGACGAGAGTGGCCGCTTCCATTTTGAAGGTCTGCCGCCCGGAACGCACGTCGCACAACTCGACACGTTCACTGTGCCGGACTGGTTCGACGTTACAGGTTGCCGTGACACGCCGGGTTTTGCCGGTCGTGCTGATTCACAGTTCGTCAAATTGACTGCCGGCAGTCTGCTGCGAGCGGACTTCTTCCTGAAGCGCAAACCGGCTCCCGAAGGTCGAATCGACCTCGAGCTAAGAAACGTCGGCGCCGAAAGTGCCGAGCAGGTTGCCTATGAGCTTAAGCTTCATGGCATCGGGAATGTTTCGATCGAGAATATCGATCTGATGATACTTCTGCCTGATGGCGTTCACTATGCGCCCGGCTCGATGCGCGTTGACGGTCGCGATCTCGGTGATCCGCGTGTTGCGGAGCAGGCCCTCTCGATGGCAATCGACGACCAATTCGGCAACTGGACCAGCGAGATCCGCTTTGTTGCCAACATCGATGCGCATGCGGACGGCGAACTTGTAACCAGAGCGCTGGGTAAATTCGATTCGCCGATCGAAGCAAAACAACAGACCCCTGTTGCCGAGACCAGGATGATACGCGAGCCGGCGGTGATGAAAAACGAGGGCTACGTTCTGGATCTGCGCTTCGGTGTGCTCTCCGACCAACTGAGCTTCGAGGATAGGGCGAAGCTCGACGCATTGATTCGTGAATGGGATGGCGTCAGCAACGTTCAGATTTCGGCAACCGGCCATAGTGACAGCCAGCCCATTGCGGTGCGCAATCGTCACCTGTTCGCAGACAACTATGTGTTGTCACGCGCACGCGCATTATCCGCAGCACGCTACCTCGCCGATGCACTTGCGGTGCCGGTCGAAAACATCCAGGTAGAGGGCCGCGGGCCCGACTACCCGGTCGACAGCAACGCGACGGCCGCGGGCCGGCAGAAAAACCGTCGCGTCGAGATGGTGATATCCGGCGTTCGACCCAGCAAACCGTCGTTCCTCGAAGTCACTCAGGAATCCAGCGGCACGAAGGTCACGCCAACCCTGGGCGCGATTCCAGGTACCGAGAAGCAGCGGTCGCCTCTGGACGACATCGACCCTGATGCCGGTATGCCTGCATCGCAGATCGAACCCGACATCGATTCACTGAAACCCGGCGTCGCATTGCTGCTGCCGAAGCGGACATTCGCGCCGGCCATTCCGACGACGAAGATTTCCGTGCAGCACGGTCCGCGCCAAAGTGTGAAGGTGTACCTGAACGACAGGCCGGTCAATTCCCTGAGTTTCGATGCGATGGCGATGAACAGCAGCCGAACGGTCGCGGTGTCGCGTTGGAAAGGCGTTGATTTGCAGGATGGCGACAATGAGATTCGTGTCGTGGTCTCGAATGCCGACGGTAGCCGCGCGAAGTCTGTCAAACGCAACATCTATTATTCAGGACCGGCCATTCGCGGTGAGTTCGTCGAAGAACTGTCGACTCTCGTCGCTGATGGCAAGACCCGCCCAATCATAGCGGTTCGATTATTCGACCGTGCAGGCAGGCGGTCACGAGCTGGTATCGTCGGCGGTTTCCGCATCGAGGCGCCGTATCGGGCCTGGTGGGATGTAGAGAACGCACGCAAGAACGAGCTGGTTGCGATTGGACCACGTGAACCGACTTACAGGGTCGGTAACGACGGGATAGCCTATCTAGAGCTCGAGCCGACAACCCAGGCGGGTGAGGTGTCCGTCAGTCTCAGGTTCGAACATCAGCGGCAGCAGGAGTTGCGAGCCTGGCTCAAGCCGGCAGCCCGCGACTGGATTCTGGTTGGTTTTGCCGAAGGCACAGCAGGATACAACACCTTGTCAGACAATATCGATGCGGCGATTGCTGCGGGCCAGGAAGAAGGCTACGTCGACGAAGGCCGTATTGCGTTCTTTGCAAAGGGCAGTATCAAGGGCGAGTACCTGCTGACACTGGCATATGATTCGGCGCGTGATCGTGACGACAATCGGGACCGCTTTGCAACTGTCATCGATCCGAACGCGCATTACCCGCTGTTTGCCGATACCAGCGAACAACGCTTCGAGGCGCCGAGCCAGCGCAAGTTGTATGTCAAACTGGAGCGCCAGCAATTTTCGGCCTTGTTCGGTGATTTCAATACTGGCCTGTCCATAACCGATTTGTCGCGCTATGAACGGCGCTTTAATGGTCTCAAGAGCGAGTATCGTGGCGATAATCTCGGTTACACGGCGTTCGCGGCTGCAACCAACCAGTCATTCCATCGTGACGAAATCCGTGGTGATGGTACGTCAGGCCTGTATCGGCTCAGCAGTGCGCCCATTATCGGCAACAGTGATAGCGTAAGGATTGAAGTGCGAGATCGCATGGACACGGGTCAGGTACTGAACTCGACAAACCTGACACGCTTCCTCGATTACAACCTCGATACGCAGCGCGGTACGCTGTTCTTCAAACAGCCGATTCCGAATCGCGATCTGAACTTCAATCCCGTGTTCATCGTCGTGGAATATGAATCAGAATCGAATGCAGACGAGGATATCGTCGCGGGTGGCCGGGGCTCGATTCGACTGGCTGACAACCAGCTCGAAATCGGTGTTACGCATGTAAGAGACGAGACAACCGGTGCCGAAGCGGACCTGACCGGCGTCGACATGCGCTGGCAGATGAATGCCCAGACATTGCTGAAGGCCGAGTATGCCGAAACGAATTCAACTGTTGCCAGCGTCGAAAACAGCGGTACGGCACAGAGCATCAGCCTCGAACACAATGGTGAACGCGTCGACGTTCGCGCCTACATACGCGAAGTCGAAGACGACTTTGGCATGGGATATCAATCTGCTGCCGATAAGGGTTTTCGCCGGCTTGGAGTCGACGTTCGCAGCGAAATCAGCGAGCGCTTGTCATTGGACGGCGAAGCTGGCTGGCAGCAAAATCTCGAAACGCAGGATATTCGCAATCTGGCCAGGGCACAGCTACGTTACGAGCGCGAAAGCTTTGCGGCAACGCTGGGCGTGACGCATGCCGAAGATAAGTTTGATGACGGTGAAAAACGGACGAGTGATCTTGCCGATATCGGCGTGTCGCAAAAGCTGTTCGGCGGCAAGCTCACTTTGCGAGCCGGCACAAGTACAGCGATAGCGGATGATGCTGACAATACGGACTTCACCGATCGTTTCGTACTCGGCGCTGATTACAGCGTTTCGAAAAATGTCGACCTGATAGCAGAGTATGAAGAGGCAGACGGAGCTGGTATCGACGCGACAATGACGCGTCTCGGTATTCGTGCAACGCCATGGAGCAGGGCTCAGATGAATACCTACGTAAGCGAAGAGGTGACGGAATTCGGTCCGCGCTTGTTCGCGAACGTCGGTCTGGTTCAGGGCTTTCAGCTCAACGACCGCTGGACGTTCGATATTGGTGTGGATCAGTCAAATACGTTAGTGGGGCCGGATGCGCGACCTTTCGACGGTGATCGTGAGTTGGTTTCGGGTTCACTGAATGAGGATTTTCTCGCTGCATTCGTGGGTGCCATGTACAGCGCTGAAGCCTGGAGCGCGAATTCACGCATCGAACACCGCAACTCCGATTCGGAAGAAAGGACATCGCTGCTGATGGGCTGGTATCGGCAGCCCTCAGCCGGCCACGGCCTGTCGGCAGGGCTGAAGATACTGGAAAGCGCAAATATTTCCGGTAATGAACTGACAACGGCGGACCTGAAAGTCGGCTGGGCGTATCGAATGGCGAACAGCGAATGGTCATTTCTCGATCGGGTCGATTTGATCTACGAGGACGCAAATACGAGCGGCGAAGCCCTGAATACCTGGCGCCTGATAAACAATTTCAATGCAAACCGCCGCTTCAGCGCGGCAACACAGATGTCGTTGCAATATGCATTCAAGTACGTGCGCAGCGAGTTCGGCGGTGACGGGTACACCGGTTATACGGATCTGCTTGGATTCGATCTGCGCCGCGGTATTCGTGGTAATTGGGACATAGGCGCGAACGCGAGTCTGTACCACTCGTATGAGTCGGAGATTATCGACTATGGGTTCGGCGTCGATGTCGGCTACAAGCTGCGCGATAATATGTGGCTGACGCTCGGCTACAACCTGACAGGCTTCCACGACAGTGATTTCAGCCAGGCTCGTTATACGGCACAGGGGCCGTATCTGCGGATCTCCATCAAAGCGGATCAGCAGACACTGATGCGAATCGCTGGCCGATAACCCGCAGAAACTGTGGGACGGCTGTTCCGCGGCGGAAGTAAAGCGCAGCCAGGCAAGCCATGCCGCCGAAGAACGAAAGAACTACAGGCCATTTGGCCGGATTTGCGGTCTGCGCTTTGGTCTGCATCTGTGTAATCATTGTCCGGTGACGGACCTTGCCGAATTTTTTGGACAAAACAGCCCTCTGAGGAGCTACCTGCCCGGCTTCCAGCCGCGCGCCGGGCAGGCATGGATGGCCGAAGCCGTTGCTGAGGCCATCGCCAATCTCGACAAGCTCGTCGTCGAGGCGGGAACCGGAACCGGCAAGACTTTCGCGTATCTGTTGCCCGCTCTGTTGAGCGGTCGCAAGACCATTATTTCGACGGGCACGAAGGCGCTGCAGGACCAGCTGTATCACCGCGACCTGCCTCTGATAGGCCAGGCGGTAGGCCGTCCGCTCGCGTCGGCACTGCTCAAAGGCCGGTCCAACTACCTCTGCCTGGAACGTCTGGGCCAGCTCACCGATGTCGCGGACTCCATAGTCGATGACCTCAATGCGGTGCGTGAATGGCGCTACCGCACGGACAGCGGCGACCGCGCCGAACTGACTGAGGTGGCCGAAGATTCGCAGGTCTGGCCGCTGGTTACGTCAACGGTCGACAATTGTCTCGGCCAGAAGTGTCCCGAATACGCGGGATGTCATGTCGTGCAAGCTCGACGTGCGGCTCAGGAAGCGGATCTCGTTGTTGTTAACCACCACCTGTTGCTCGCGGACCTTGCAATGAAGGAAGAGGGATTCGTCGAATTCCTGCCCGACGCCGAGGCGATCATTCTCGACGAGGCTCATCAGATACCCGATCTCGCGGTGCAGTTCTTTGGCGTGGCGCTGGGGTCGCGGGAACTGGAACGGCTCGTCGACGAACTGCGTGTGCAGACCATGCCGTTCCACCAGGCGGAACTGCAGCGCCGCGTCGATGCGGTACACACCGCGATCCGGGTGCTGCGCGCCGAGGCGCCTCGCGACGAGGGGCGCCATCAGCTGGACGAGATAATGAGCGACGTTCGCCAGCCTATCGATAATCTGCAACTGGCACTTGGTGAGCTAAACACGGCAATTGCTGAAATTTCGGACACATCGCTCGAGTTGGAAAAGCTGCATGAACAACTAACGGGCGCCATGGAGCGACTTGCGCTGCTCGCAAGCGACGACGCCTGGGACGGTCTGCGATGGCTCGAGGTCAATCCACGCAGCTTGCGTATTCATCTGACGCCACTCGATGTCTCGAAAACCCTGCACGGCCTGATCGACAATGGCCGTCAGGCCTGGATTTTTACCTCGGCGACTCTCGCCGTTGCCGAGGATTTCTCGCACTTCGTATCGCGCATGGGTCTCGTCGATGTGAGCGGGCTGACCTTCCCGAGTCCGTACGCCATCGAACAAAACGGTCTGATCTATCTGCCCCCCGATTTGCCGCAACCGTCGGACTTTGGCCACACGGATGCGGTTCTTGAATCTGTCGTGCCGTTGCTCAAAATGACACGCGGCGGCATGTTCTGCCTGTTTACCAGCCATCGTGCGCTCAATGCAGCGAAAAAGTGGTTCCGCAGCAACAAACGGTTTCTTGGTGGCCGCAAGCTACTGGCACAGGGGAGTGCGCCGCGCGACGATTTGCTCCGGCGGTTTCGCGAGGCGGGCGACGCGGTGCTGCTGGGCACAGGCAGTTTTTGGGAAGGTGTCGATGTGCGCGGGCAGGCGTTGACGATCGTTGCGATCGACAAGTTGCCATTTGCCTCACCGGCAGACCCGCTGATGATGGCGCGTCTCGAGTTCATTCGTCGCGAAGGCGGTAATGGCTTCACGCAGCATCAATTGCCGCAGGCTGTATTGGCAATGAAGCAGGGTGTGGGCAGGCTTTTGCGTGATGAGACTGATTACGGCGTCATTGTCCTGTGTGACCCGCGGCTGACATCGAAGAGCTATGGTCGGATGTTCCTCAAGAGTCTTGAGCCGATGTCTGCAACGTCCAAAATCAACGATGTGGCGAAGTTCCTCCAAATGCATGAGCGAAAAGGTGCGGTTGCATGAAACTGCTCGCGCTCGATACTTCTTCGGTTGCCTGCTCTGTCGCACTGCAAATAGACGACGAGGTGACAGAACGGCACGAGGAACAGCCCCGCGAGCACACGCGGTTATTGATACCCATGATCGAGTCGGTGCTGCAACACGGCGGAGTCCGAATTGACGAACTCGATGCGATTGTCCTCGGCAACGGACCCGGATCGTTCATTGGTATGCGCATTGCTGCGTCGGTTGCGCAGGGGCTCGCGTTCGGCGCTGGTCTTAATATCGTGCCCGTGTCATCGCTGGCTGCGGTTGCCGCCCAGGTCTTCGCCGAGCACGATGCGGTCGAAACCGTGGTCACGCAGGATGCGCACATGCACGAAGTGTATCTGGGCATCTATTGCCGCGGCGACGATGATGCTCCTGTTCCTGTCGTTCCCGAGCGTCTGCAGACAAGCAGTTCGATTGCCGAACTGGATGGCGAGCGACACGGGCCACGTGTTGCGGCCGGCTTCGGCTGGCACCGCTACCCTGAATTACTCGCCGCAAATCACTCACTATTTGATGCTGTCGTCGACGTCTGTCACCCACGTGCGAAATTTCTGCTGCCGTTAGGTGCGTCAGGTCTGGACGGAGGAGCTGCCATTCCACCAGCGGACATCTCGCCGGCGTATTTACGCCAAAAGGTCGCTGAAAAACCTGCTCCGACGCCGTAACAGAACTGTAATATTGTCTTGATGTAATGCGCTGATTGACGTTGCGGGCAGTCCGCAGGACGGAAATGCCGAGTACGAAGATACTTATTGTCGAAGACGAGAGGCCGATTCGCGAAATGATCGCGTTTCACCTTTCGCGTGCTGGTTTTGACACAGTGGAGGCGGCCGATTGTCGTGTCGCCCGCGAACTGCTCGCCGATGAGCGACCGGATCTTGCCCTGATTGACTGGATGCTGCCCGACATGAGCGGCCTTGAATTCACTCGCACGCTCAAGCGCGACAAGGAAAATGACGATCTCGCGATCATTATGCTCACGGCCCGGGCTGCCGAATATGACAAGATTGCGGGGCTCGACAGCGGCGCCGACGACTACATTACCAAACCATTTTCGCCGAGAGAGCTCGTTGCGCGCATCCGCGCGGTGCTGCGGCGCGCCGGACCCGGTGACGGCGAGACGGTTAGTCTCGGTCTTCTTGAAATCGATCTGACGGGACATCGGGTGAGTGTCGATGGCAAGGAGATTCGCCTGGGACCAACCGAGTATCGTCTGCTCAAATTCCTCATGACACATCCGGACCGCGTGTACAGCCGTTCCCAACTTCTGGATCATGTCTGGGGCGCCAATGTCTATGTGGAGGAACGCACTGTTGACGTGCACGTGCGCCGCTTGCGCAAAGCACTGGCGGTGCAGGGGGCAGCCGATTTCGTGCAAACGGTACGCGGCGCCGGATATCGCCTTTCCGGCCGAGGCGAACAGTGACAGAAGCAAGCCGAAAACTGGTCGTGGGTCTCATTGTCTTTTTGGCCAGCGGCGCGCTGATAGGCTGGATCTATGACCGTCCCGTACCCGGTTTTCTTGTCGCCGCGCTAATCGCCCTCGTCTGGCAGATACGGCAGTTGCTTGCTTTTGACCGGGCTCTTCATACCGGCAACTTTGACAGGTTTCGGTATGGTGAGGGAATCTGGCAACAGATATTTTCGCGGTTCAATTACGAACATCAGCGCGGCAATCGTTACAAGCAGGCATATCGGCAGGCCATTAAGGCAATCCGAAAGTCGACGAATGCCATGCCCGATGGCGCGGTCATCCTGGACGACGAGAATGACATCGTGTTCTGCAATCGTGCTGCCAAATCGTTAGCGGGTTTAAAGCGCAAAAAGGACCGCGGCCAACGAGTCGATAATATCCTTCGCGATCCCGATTTGACGGCGCTGCTTGCCGAGAATGATGCGACGAAGACGATCGATATCGCATCGCCGGTGCGCGACGACGCCTGGCTCAATTGTCGGGTGGTCCCGTACGGCGGCGATCAGAAACTCCTTCTGTTGCGTGATGTAAGCGACAGAATTATCCTCAATCGCATGCGCCGGGATTTTGTCGCAAATGCGTCGCATGAACTACGCTCGCCCCTTACGGTAGTGTCGGGGTATCTGGATGCCCTGGGCGAAGCTGATGACATACCCGAGGCGTGGACGCAGCCGATAACGCGCATGCGCGAACAGGCGCGACGTATGACACAGATTATCAGCGAGCTGCTGGAATTGTCGCGCCTCGAAGGAGCAGGTCGGGCGAGTTCCGTAGAGATAGTCGACATTGCGGGCCTGCTTGCCGCAGCGGGCAAGAGCTGCGCCGGACAGGCCGACTTGCCGTCAATCTCCATCGAAATCGAATCCGCCGCCCGGTTGCA
>JAOTVR010000172.1 GCA_029863305.1 Gammaproteobacteria bacterium
CCTCCTGGCGCAGCTCAGAGCGGCTAACCGACGCTATCGATTGCGCGCAGGATCAAACAAAATTCGTCGCGGATTCCTGGGGCGCTCGCAAAACGGAGTTTTTCAACACAATAGGCCAGTAGCGGCTGTTGGCAGCCAGCCGGCGTAAGGTCAGCCCGATGGCTTCCAGACAATTACGACCGACCCAAACAGGGTGGTTCCCGACTGCGTCGAATACTGGTCGGTGCGACGTGTTATCGTGGCTCTAACCTCCAGCCGTTTCCAGTGCATCCCCATTCCAAGCATCTGGTCCGAAACCCACGGTGTTCGATCAACGCTGTGACTATCGCGCCAAGTGTTGCCATCGACGAAAACGTCTCGTGCAACATACCGGCCGTTCAGCCCTGCCATTAGGAAGAAACCGGGACTCGTTCCGATGTCATGCGCATCATAGCCAATATCGGCCATGGTTCTTCCTGTCCAGTGCGGACTCAGGTTGTAGCCGACGCGAACAGTTCCAGCCACTTCCGCGCCTGTATAGATGTTGCCAATTGCCGCCTCTGCCGTGCCGATGACGTCCATGCTCCAGGAATCCGAGAAGTCGTGGCGCACAAGCTGTCGTTCGTGATTCAGGGTGTAGACGAAGCCGGGTTCATTCTCGAGTTGCAGGTCCCATCCCTGTGGTTCGGACTGCCCACGGATACGATGCCAGGCTGTTTGCAGCTCTTCACCAAGGGCAGCGGGTCCGACGACGCCGAGACGCATGCCTATGGAGCTTCGCGCGTACCTGTCATTACTATTTGCATCGCTGACAAGGCGTTCGTTTACGATTTCAAGAGACGTCGACAGCCAACCTGCATAGGGTCGGTCGTCGGTTTGTATGACCGCGATCTGGGTATTGTCGGGCGTAAAATACTGATGCGACAGCCCATACCGCAATCGAATTTCGCTCTCCGGTGCTTCATCCTCGGCTTCGAAGATGTTCATGAAATCGACAAAACGCCGGAACGCCTGGCCGTTGCAGTCATCAGCACAAGGCTCGTGCGGCGCTGCTGGCGAAAAGGTGAGCTGTAGTCCATTCGAATAGTTCGAGATGGCGTCGGTCCCGTTTACCCACGCATCGTTTTCGTTCCAGAACGCCACCGTGTGATTAGCGCAACCCTGAAGGCACAACAAGGACACAAACAGCGAAAACATGTTCCGCGCTGGAGACTCGGTACTCATGATTGCAGGACTCGTCGGCACGGTATTTGAACGAACGGCTGCTCAGGGTCAAGCCGTCATATTACCTCAGATTTTTCGACTGGCTGCTATGCGGAGTAAAGCAGTCCCTCAGTTAGCTTCCTCGCGACCGTCTCAGAACGGCCAGGAGCAGTCCTTCTTCGCCGGCAATTCTTGTAGCATTGTGATCTTTCACCACTCGATCTCGTATCGGCCAGACTCACGCTGTGACTAATTATCGACTGGCCAACATGCTAGCACCAAGAAGGCTGATAGATGCCTAGAGTACGGACTATTCTGCTGTCAATCCTAATAACGGCAACCGGTTTAGCCGGCTATTTGTTGGTGAAGGGGCTCAATTCGCAGGTTGGCACGGATAGCAGCCAGCCCACGCGTCAAGCGGCGACCAAGGACGCTGGCGCAGAGGCGCCCCAACAGCTCGCGCGCATAGCAAAAGACGAACGGAGCATTCGCCCGGCCGCGGACCGTCAACGTGAGGTAGCGGACTGCATAAGCCCAGCGGAGCTAGATTCCGATCCGGTGCTCGCCGACGAGTACGCCCGGCTCGATTCGGTCATCACATCAGGCCCAACCATCGCGTCCTATCGAGGTCTTTCGTCGGCCCAGTTGGTCGGCCTCGCGATTCAGGGCGACTCCGCTGCGATGGCCGTGCTGGGTGCCATGGCTGTCATGCGGGCCAGGAACCTCTCCGAAGATAAGGCCGTTGCCTATCTCTTGCGCGAGGACCCCAGTGTTTGGTCATTCAGTCTCCAGTCACCACTGGAACCGGAAGTGATGAAGCATTTGGAACAAGCCAGTGACTGGTTTTACAATGCCGCATTACACGGCCGGCTGCTGGCCCTGGAAAACGCTGGTGAAATAATCGCGATGGTTGCAGGTACCCCGACTGAGCTCGGCTGGGTCGAAGCCGACGAATATGCAAACCTAGCAGGCTACGAGCGATACGAACTAGATCCAGCGACCGTGTACCATGCATTGGCTTTTGAACTGGCCCCAGAATTACGCAGTGGGCCATTCGGAGCAATCAATGCTGAGCTCACGCAGGGTGGCGAGCGACAACAAGTGGTCCTGGATGAGTTGGCCCGTCAGTTCAGCGAGGATCGGCAAGCGGCCGGATTGCCGCCCATTGCCATTACCAAGTCCAGCGCAATGTCGACGGCAGAACTCTCGGCAATGCTCTGCGAACCTTAGCTGAATTACATGTCCTGAAGGCCGCCAGGCCAACAAAGGGATTGGCGATTCAGCGGGAAACGGAAACGCGTTGCCCGCCAAACCACCACCCAATTATTAACGTCCTACTGCATTCGGGGTCACGGGCAAGCGTCTACCTCATACCCCGTCGACACGAATTCGCGCTCGTCGACTATCTCGCCCTCTACAGTGTCTGTGAACGTCGAGAAGGCCGTCAGCCGCACCTGTCCCTCGCCAAAACTCGGTGTCATTTGACCGTTTTGTACCAACTTTAGTACACGGGGAATGCCGAACGGTCTCAAGTCTAATATGGCGGTGGCGATGTAGTGGGTGATCACGCCATTAGCAGTTTCTTCCCATGTCGAAGTGAAGATCGGAGGGGGGAACGGAAAAAAGAATAGTGGATCGATCCACGTCCCGTCATCCAAGAAGCTGTAACAATTCGGTCCTGGCGTGTTCGGTCCCGGATTTTCAGGCCCGCCAAAAGGCGGATTGAAACTCGGCGCGGTCCCACCGGCAGTCTGTTTGACTTGTATCTGGAAAAAGCGATCCGCGTTCGCTTGAGCGGCGCTAAAGCTGGCGATGAGTCCGATGAGTACTGCTAAGGATATTTGTCTTCTCATTACTTTCACTCCGGTTGGCGTCTACAGGCTTGTCACGATGACGAATTCCCTGGCGTGTCGGAGGAACGAGGACCCGTGGCTTTGCATCACCAGCTTTCACTGATTATGCCTTTGTTGTTGGTAGTTGTATAACACACCGGATGTAGACACCGTTAGTCGACGCGGTCACGCGACTGATTTTTCTCCTCTGCCCCAAAACGCGAAAGAACTGATCAATCAGTTACGACGAATTCTTGAAGTCGATGCGAGGAACTCGCGGTGGAAACGGTGACTGTCGGGTTAGGGTCACAAGCCGTCATTTTACCGCAGATTTTTCGAACGGCTGCTATGCGATGCGAAGGAGCCCCTCAGTTGGCGACCTGACGAGCGTCTCAGAACGGCCAATAGCAGCCGTTGCGATTAGTCCAACTTAGGGCAATTCCAGACCTATCGTCACGCCTCCCGATTCGGAGGCGTATCCGTGCCGAATACCGATCACGTTCGTTCCCGACAATACAATTTCACCATCTTTGCTTATTGCGATAATTGCACCTGTGACCTGATCAATATCACCGATCAAACGGTGAATAACATAGTCGGCCGCATCTTGTAATGCGGTGCCTCGGTACATTGATCGCATGGCGATATCGATCGTCACAGACCGTTGAATAAAGTTCTCCCCCCGGCCTGATGAGGATAAAGCGTATCGATCGTTTGCGAACGTACTCGCACCGATTATGGGTGAGTCACCAACTCTCCCGGGCATCTTCCCGAAATAGCCTCCCGTTGAAGTGCCAGCGGCGAGGTGTCCGCACCGGTCAAGTGCCACAGCTCCCACGGTGCCCGTTTCGGAACCAGTCGAATCGGCCGTACGGATTGGGACAAAGTATGAGGCGGGATCATCAAGTTTCTCCGCACCAAGACCAATCAAAACCTCTTCGCCTGTTGGGCCAGCGAAGAAGACATGCCTTGTATCCTCCATAACGATCCGCGCAGCCTTGATCGGGTTTTTTAGTCTCTGCATCGCGGCAACGGCTCCCGTCTTCCCTGTATGGCCTTCCATTAACGAAGCGTCCGTCTCTGTATACCCGGCTGTATTCAGATAGGAGCCCTTGCCGGCGTCATACAAGCCCGAGTCCTCCATTACCGCGATTGCGTCAACCACTACATCCAACGCTGCCGCTCCGGCCGCCAAATCGGCCCGGGCCTCAGTGACTACCGTTCGAATCAGGTTCATTTGGGCATCGTTGACTCGTTCCATACTGGTCGTTATTCCACCATGCACCAGAATGATGTGGCGGTCTTGAGAGTCGCAGACTTCCGATTCTTGCGAGTCGCCGACAGCGCAGACACCGCAAAGCAAAGCAATTACGGTAACTGCGGACAAAGACTTTCCTCTAATCATTACGTTCGACCCTCTTCAGATAACGTAGATTTGAGCGAAACGACGGATTGCAAATCCGTACCTGTAATTGTAGACAAGTCTAGGCTAGCTGCAGGACTCTGTAGTGAAATCATGTCCTTGAATGCACCGCAGCACTACGTCGCGACAACGGCCGCATTGGGTCACAAGCCGTCATATTACATCAGATTTTTCGAGCGGCTGCTAAGTGGAGTTACCAGGATTTCGTGGACACTATATCTCACTTGTCCCAAGAACAAGGAGTGACAGATGTCCAGAGCAGCTCGAAGTGTTCGGCGAAAGTACGAATTCATCAAAGCGAACCAGAAA
>JAOTVR010000079.1 GCA_029863305.1 Gammaproteobacteria bacterium
CGAAGACGAAGACGGCAACGAGATGGTGCTTGCGTATCTGAATAAAGGTCAGTTCTTTGGCGAAATGGGGCTGTTCTACGAGCAACCGACCCGCAGCGCCTGGGTTCGAACCCGCACCGAATGCGAAATCGCTGAAATGACCTACCCGCGATTTCGCCAGATCGCCAGCGAAAGCCCGGGCCTGGTGTTCGAACTGGCAACGCAGCTGGCAACGCGTCTTGATCGCACGAATCGCAAGCTGGGTGACCTGGCATTCGTCGATGTCACCGGCCGTGTGGCGCACGCAATCATGGACCTTTGCAACGAACCGGATGCGATGACGCATCCTGATGGCATGCAGATCAAGGTCAGTCGCCAGGAATTGAGCCGACTGGTGGGCTGCTCGCGCGAAATGGCTGGTCGGGTACTCAAGGTGCTCGAAGAACAGGGGCTCGTCACTGCCAGTGGCAAGACGATCGTGGTGTACGGCGCGCGACCGAACCGGAATCTCTGATCCCCGGGATCCCGAATTTCTGACCCCATTCTCTAGGACGAGGCTTTGGCGATCTGCTCTCTCATCGCCGCGATCGTCGCTGCGTAGTCGTCGCTGCCGAAAATTGCGGACCCTGCAACGAAGGTATCGGCTCCGGCTGCGGCAATCTCACCGATATTGTCAATCTTGACGCCACCGTCAATCTCCAGACGGATGTTGAATCCACTCTCGTCGATAATCGCCCGCGCAGCGCGCAGCTTGTTGAGTGCCGAGGCGATAAACTTCTGTCCGCCAAATCCGGGGTTCACGGACATCAGCAGTACCATGTCGACCTTGTCGAGAACATGCTCGAGGCAGGTCAACGGTGTGGCCGGATTGAATACCAAACCCGCCTTGCAACCCAGCTCGCGAATCAACGCAAGCGAGCGATCGATGTGCCGGCTGGCCTCGGGATGAAACGTTATGTAGCTCGCGCCCGCTGCGGCAAAGTCGGGAATCAGCCGATCGACGGGTTCGACCATCAGGTGCACGTCTATGGGTGCGTCGATGCCGTGCCTGCGCAAAGCCTCACAGATAAGCGGTCCGATCGTCAGGTTAGGCACGAAGTGATTATCCATGACGTCGAAATGTACGATATCGGCGCCGGCCTCCAGAACGGCACGAACATCCTCGCCAAGACGGGCAAAATCAGCAGAGAGAATGGATGGTGCTATCAGTGGTGTCACGATGCGTTCCCCTATATTCCTGACAAATGTACCTGAGGTGGCTGCGTTCCGACAGCAATCAGCGGATGGACCGTCTGGCTTTCAACATTTCGTATGCGCCGCGCACTTCGCGAGTTCGCTTATGTGCCTCGGCAACAACTGCATCATCAGGATTACGCGACGCGATCTTGTCCGGATGGCTTTTATTCATCGCGCGCCGGTAGGCTTTCTTGACTTCGTCGTTGGTGGCTGACTCCGCAACGCCGAGCGTTTGATACGCCTGTTTGACGCGCTGTGCATCGGCGTCGCCGGCAGGCGAGTGCCGAAAGCCCCTCTGCGCACGAATCATGGCCTCGAGTTGCGCAAGCTCAACCCGACCGATGTCCAACTCGGTACAAACTGACCAGATCACTGCGCGCTCTTTTTGATGCATCCGCTCCTTGGCCAGAACAACCTCGAGCAACAGGCGCACAAACATCAGGCGAAGCTCCGCGCGGCGTGCCGCCGCGCGTCGCAGCTGGCGAACGGTTTGCAGCAACGGGAAAGCCGCTTGCTTGCCTTCATCAAACCAGTTAATTGCGTTTCTGACCTGTGCCGGACCAAGTCCGAGACGATGCATGATGGCGCGCGCCGCACGGATTTCCTGCTCGCTGACGCGGCCATCAATCTTCGCAAGGTGCCCCATGGTTTGAAACAACGGCCTGAGATAATCATCGGGCAGACGCCCGCTGGGCGAGCTGTGCCGGTCAAAACTCTGAAACTGCGCGACGAGAAACCGATCGACCTGATGGCCGAGAAACAGACCGAGCAGCGCGAACCAGGGCTTCAGAGTTGCAAGGCCCGCCAATGTGCCGATGATTTTGCCCCAGTACAATCCAGTTTCTCGCCGTGATCCGTGGCGTAATCCTAACGTCTGTGCGCCAGCATTCCTATGGCAATGCTTGCCTCACCCTGTGTGAACAGCGATCATCTCCCGATCCCAATTGCGAGTGCACCCTGTATGGACCCCGCCGACGCGCTGTTTGAATCCCGGATACCTGATTTGCCGTTGATCGCACGCGGCAAAGTCAGAGATATCTACAGCGTTGATGACGGGCACCTCCTGATCGTGACCACGGACCGGCTGTCCGCCTACGACGTCGTCATGCCGGACCCCGTACCGATGAAAGGCTATGTTCTGACACAGATTTCGCTGTTCTGGTTTCGGATGATGGCGGACCTGGTCGACAATCAGCTGACAGAATTAACGGTCGACGATGTCGTAACGGATACGGACGTGGCACGGCCGCTCCGTGACAGATCACTCGTCGTCAAGCGCCTCAAGCCACTTCCCATCGAGGCCGTTGTGCGCGGCTACCTGATTGGCTCCGGCTGGCGTGACTATGAAGCGACCGGCGCTACCAGTGGCATCGACTTGCCACCCGGGCTGGCGCAAGCGTCCAGATTACCGGAGACGATATTCACGCCTGCCAGTAAAGCCGAGGCCGGTGATCACGACGAAAACATATCCTACGATGATGTTGTTGACCTGACAGGCCCTGCGCTTGCCGAAAGCGTCCGCGACTTGTCGATCGCCATTTATGAGCGGGCCGCACAGTACGCGCTGTCGCGTGGCATTATCATTGCCGATACGAAATTCGAATTCGGCCTGGATGAAGAAGGCCGCTTGTACCTGATCGATGAAGTCATTACGCCGGACTCGTCGCGCTTCTGGCCCGTTGATGGCTATCGTACCGGGATCAGCCCGCCAAGCTTCGACAAGCAGTTTGTACGCGACTATCTGGACACACTCGACTGGAACAAGACGGCACCTGGCCCGACGCTGCCAGCCGATGTACTGCGGCAGACCAGCGAGAAATATCAGGAGGCCTACGCCCGGCTTACGCGACGATGATGCCGACACTTCGCAGCCGATTTGACGACCTCGTCTGGGGGAATGCGCTCGAGCGACGCGGCACTCCGGGCCACGTCGCAGCAGTAATCCTGCGCTACCTGTACGGCTTGATTCGCGACATGTTCTCGGGCCAGCTTACGCTGCGTGCGATGAGCCTCGTCTATACGACCTTGTTATCCGTCGTTCCGCTCATCGCCTTCAGCTTTTCCGTGCTAAAGGCCTTCGGTGTTCACAATCAGCTCGAGCCGTTGCTGTACGAATTGCTCAGACCTTTGGGCGAACGCGGTGCTGAAATCACGACACAGGTCATTGACCTCGTCGACGGTGTCAGGGGTGGTGTGCTCGGAGGTATCAGTCTTGCTTTTTTCATCTACACCGCGATTTCGATGGTGCAAAAGGTCGAGGAGAGCTTCAACTACGTCTGGTATGTCGCCAAGCCACGCAGCCTTGCCAAGCGTTTGACTCATTACATGATCGTTCTGTTGATCGGCCCGGTCATTATTGTTGCCGCGCTTAGCATGATCGCATTGCTGCGCAGCACGACGCTCGTGCAATTGATCCTGACGAATGAGGCAATTGGCCCGATTCTCATCGCAACCAGTGACCTGACACCCTACTTGCTCGTCACCGCGGTATTCACATTCATGTACATGTACATGCCGAATACCCGCGTGCGCTTCAAGCCGGCCATTATAGGCGGCATCGCCGGCGGTTTTATCTGGGCGAGTCTGAGCGTCGTTTTCGCGACATTCGTCGTCTACTCAACACGCACCCAGCTTATCTACTCGGGATTTGCTGTCGCCATTATCACTCTCATCTGGCTGTACCTGAACTGGATAGTATTGCTGATTGGCGCGCAGCTCGCCTACTACATTCAGAATCCTGCCTTCCTGCGTATTGGACGCCGCGAACCACGCCTGTCAAATTCGATGCGCGAACGGCTCGCACTCAACATCATGCTGCTGGTCGGCCGCGCATTCCGCGATTCCGACAAGACCGTCACGGTGGGCGATATCAGCGAGACACTGCGCATGCCGTCCATAACACTTGCGCCTGTGCTCGCAGCGCTTGATGAAGCCGCCCTGCTGGCGACGACCGAAAACGACGACCTCCTGCCGGGCCGGGACATGTCGACGATCCGGCTGGACGACATCCTGTCCGTCGTTCGCGTACACGGCGAAACCGGCTCGTACAGGGACCCCGAGTGGTCGAGCGAGATAGATGCGCTCGGCAAGGACCTGGATGATGCAGTGCTCGAAACCGTCGGTATCCGGACGCTTGTGGATCTGATCGGGCCTGTCCCGGAGCAATAAGCCCGCGCCATTACAGGATGGATCGACACGGACGCAGGCATGCGCCTAAGCGCCGGCTATCGTCATCCCGTCGACAAGCAGCGAACCGCAGCGAATGCCGCCACGCACATCCTGATCGTTGCCGACCGCCAAAATGTGCAGGTAAAGTTCGCGCAAATTGCCCGCGATCGTCACTTCGTGAACCGGATACTGGATCTCGCCATTCTCTACCCATTGACCAACGGCACCGCGCGAGTAATCGCCAGTCACCGGATTGACACCCTGTCCAATCAGTTCTTCGACAATGAGGCCGGTTCCCATGTCTCTGATGAGCGACTCGAGTCCCTCGGCATTGCCCGGCACGATCAGATTTTGCGCGCCACCCGCATTTGCCGTCGATTTCAGGCCGAGGCGGCGCGCAGAGTAACTGCCCAATACGTACCCCTGCAGCACCCCGTCAGACACGATGTCACGATCGTAGGTCGCGACGCCCTCGCTGTCGTAAGCCGCACTCGACATGGCCTTCGGCAAATGCGGTCGTTCTTCGATGCGCAGGAATTGCGGAAATATCTTTTCTCCGGCCGCCTCTAGCAGAAACGAAGCCCGGCGGTATTGGGCGCCACCGGAGATTGCGCTGATCGAGTGGCCGATGAAGCCCCTCGCCAGTTCAGGAACAAACAACACTGCTGCCCGTGTCGTCCTGATCTTCCGCGCACCGAGCCGGCGTAACGCGCGCTTCGCAGCCGTCTCGCCGATGAGCTGCGGGTCTTCCAGATCCGCAGGATCACGCGCGGCGCTATAGTAATAGTCGCGCTGCATCTCGCCGTTATCGCCGCTCAGTACCACACAACTGATGCTGTGGCTGGTCTTCGACAAACTGCCAATAAAGCCGTGTGTATTGCCATAAGCACGTGAGCCGCGATTGGTGGATACGGTTGCGCCCTCGGAGTTATTGATGCGCGCATCAAACTTCAACGCCACAGCCTCGCAATTGATCGCCATCTCGATCGCATCCGACGCCTCGAGAGGCCAGGGGTGATCGAGGTCCAGCTCTTTTATGTCGCTGCACATGAGGTCGGCATCGGCGAGCCCTGCATGCGGGTCCTGAGCCGTGCATGTCGCGAATGTGCATGCCTTGCCGACGGCCTCACGAATCGCTTCCGGTCGAATATCCGACGTACTCGCACTGCCCTTGCGCGAATCCCTGTAAACCGTGATGCCCAGACCACGGTCATTCGTGTATTCGAGGTTCTCGACATCGCCCAGGCGTGCCGTCGCCGCCAAGCCGATATCGTGACTCGCCGCAGCCTCCGCCTGATCGACGCCCTGCAGCCGCGCTTCATCGAGCGCCATCTGCACCAGCGCTTCAAGTTCCCTGGGTCCCATGAGGTAAGCTTAGCGGGTGACCGAATCAAAACCTAGCAAATCTGCGAAAAAGCGAGAGCATCGTGCCTTGCAGGCGCTCGGCGAGGAGTTGATCAAACTAAACGAATCCGAACTGGCATCGCTGGCTCTCGACGAAAGACTGTCAAAAGCCGTTCGCGACGCCAGGAAAATCAAATCACGTTCGGCTCTGCGCCGTCAAAAGCGCTTGATCGGCAAGTTGATGGGGGACGTCGATCCGCAACCCATTCGCACTGAACTGGCTAAAATTCGCGCCGACGATGTGCGCGGCAAGCAACTATTCGCGACGGCGGAACGCTGGCGCGATCGCATAACTGCCGAGCGAGCCGAGGCTCTCAGCGCGTTCGATGATGAATGCGGCAGATCCGATCCCGAACTTCATGGCCTGGTGGGCGAACTACAATCGGCTTTCAGCGAGAGAACGGAAAAGACCATAAGGCGAAAGATATTTCGTCGCATCCACGAGATTCTGGTCGCCGGGGAGCAGGATGGTTAGAATCATCGCATGAGTATCAAAGTTGGCATTATCATGGGCTCGCGCTCCGACTGGGAAACGATGCAGCACTCGAGCAGCATGCTCAATGCGCTTGGCGTGCATCACGAAGTTCGCGTCGTTTCGGCACATCGGACACCCGACTTGCTGTTCGAGTACGCCGAGACCGCTGTCGGGAGAGGCCTGCGCGTCATCATCGCCGGTGCCGGCGGTGCGGCGCACCTGCCCGGAATGACCGCGGCGAAAACGCGTGTTCCGGTGCTGGGCGTTCCCGTGCAATCCAAAGCGCTGCAGGGTATGGACTCGCTGTTGTCCATCGCGCAGATGCCCGCTGGTGTTCCGGTGGGCAGCATGGCGATCGGCAAGGCAGGCGCGATCAATGCAGCCCTGTTTGCGGCAGCGATCCTGGCGAACGAGGACGCAGAAGTCGCAACGGCCCTTGACCGGTATCGGCAGAATCAGACCGACAAGGTTCTAGCCGACGGCGACCCCAGCCAGTAACGTCGGCAAATGCGTATCGGTATCATCGGTGCCGGCCAGCTCGGCCAAATGCTGGGCCACGCGGCAACTGATCTCGGCCATAGCTGCTACTTCCTCGACCCGTCAACGCGCCCCCCTGCTGCCAGAGTTGGCCCTGTCATCCAGGCCCGGTTCGACGATCCGGCGGCGCTCGCAATCCTGGCCGAGAAATGCGATGTGCTGACCTATGAATTTGAGAACGTCGCAGTAGATGCGCTTGTCGACGTTGCGAAAATCGCAGCCGTGTACCCGTCGCCGTCAGCGTTGCGACACGCGCAGGACCGCCTCACAGAAAAACAGCTGTTCGAGCGTCTCGATATTCCAATACCATTGTATCGTCCGATCGAGTCGGCTCAGGATCTCGCCGACGCCGCCACTGCGATCGGTCTGCCGTTGGTCGTCAAGACTCGCCGTATGGGCTACGACGGCAAGGGCCAGGCTGTTCTGCACGAAGCGGGACAGATCGAAGACGCCTGGCAGGCACTTGGCGGGAGCGCGCTGATTGCCGAGCAGTGGGTGGATTTTGACTATGAGGTGTCGGCTATCGGCGTTCGCAATGCCGCCGGTGACATCGCGACCTACAGCCTGACGCAGAACGAGCATGCCGGCGGCATCCTGCGAGTCTCACGGGCACCGGTTGAAGATGTGGCGCTGACTGAACGCGCCGAGCGATATATACACCGTCTGCTCAAACATCTGGACTATGTCGGTGTCCTCGCACTCGAGCTGTTTGTGCTCGGCGAGAAGCTACTGGCCAACGAATTCGCGCCGCGAGTGCATAACTCGGGCCATTGGACAATTGAAGGCGCTGCGACCAGCCAATTCACCAATCACCTGCTGGCGATTACGAACCAGCATCCAGGGCCCACCGGCAATCTCGGCCACGCCGGGATGCTCAATCTGATCGGCACCATTCCGCAAGCCGTCAGGCAGCTTGACATCGGCTGGCTGCATGATTATGGCAAAACGCCGCGTACCGACCGAAAACTCGGCCATATAACGGTTGTCGCCGATTCCAGCGAGGATCGCGACCGCCAGCTTCGCGAAATCAGCGATATTGTGACGCGGTCCACTGGCCCGGAGGGAACTGGGGCGTAGCCTGCGGCGCAATAAAGCGGTTAAACTGGTCTGAAACGCCGGTAGCAAAGGCTTCGGGACAGAAAAAACACGGCAGTGCCGCAAACTAGCAAGATGTCATACCTGGAACATTTCAAACTCAAGGAGCAGCCATTTCGGCTGACACCGGACCCGGACTTCGTTTACTGGAGCAAGCAGCATGCCCGGGCAAAAGCCTACATGGAATCGACGATCTGGCTGGCTGACGGATTTGTTGTCATCACCGGCGAGATAGGTTCCGGAAAAACAACGCTTTTGCAGTCATTCCTCGCCGAACTCGAAGATAACATCGTCTATGCCGTCGTATCGCAGACGCAATTGACCTCGACCGAGTTCTTGCAGGCCGTCTTGACCGAATTCGGTTTCAAGCCGTTCAAGAAGCGCAAAGTCGAACTGCTCGACATGCTCAACATGTTTCTCATCGAGCAATACTCAAACGGCAAGAAAGTCGTCCTCATCGTTGACGAAGCGCAGAACCTGACGAGAAAAGTTCTTGAGGAAATTCGCATGCTGTCGGGGATCGAGACGCACAAAGAGAAAGTGCTGCGGATCATTCTCGCCGGTCAGCCCGAGTTGAAGGAAACGCTCGAATCACCGAATCTGGCACAGCTGATGCAACGCGTCCGACTGCGCTTTCACATCGGCCCGCTCGATAGTCGCGAAATGCGAGAGTACATCAATCATCGTCTTGCGATTGCCGGCGGCGAGGACAGCGGCCTGTTTCAGGATGAGGTCTTCGATATCATTCACCGCTATTCTGGCGGCGTACCCCGACTGATAAACACACTATGCGACACTGCTTTGCTGTGTGCCTTCGCTGACGAAAAACACACCGTCGATGTCGATGAAGTCATGGCTGCGGTAGCCGAGCTCAACTGGAAAGAACACAAGAGCAACACCGGCCTCTACGACAAACTTCGGCAAGTGTCTGAGCGCGTGAGTGCACGTACGAATGTCACCCAGATCGAGGTTCGCTCCGATGGCGACCGAATCTCGGTGCAGTCATTCCCGGTTGGTCGCATCATCGTTGGTCGGTCGCCGGACAACGAGATTTACATCAAGAGCAAATTCGTCAGCCGCCATCACGCGCAGCTGATCAGTGACGATGATGGCTGTCTCATCGAAGACCTGAACAGCACGAACGGAGTATTCATTGGCGAGAAGCAAGTGAAGAAGCACCGTCTCAGGGACGGCGACGTAATTTCACTCGGTGTACACGAGCTTGTCTACACGGACTTGCGACAGGCCCACTCCGCCAATGAAGATGATATTGCAAAAGACCTGGCGGACGACGACGAAGCATCTGTCGTCGGCGAATAGGCTGGCTAGTGGTCCTGGCGCTGTCCCGTGCGCCGGTCGGTTACTCGATAATCACGGCGCTTCAACAGCACGACCAGGCCCGCGACGAGACAAACCAGTCCGGTGACAAAGCAAATGGTCGGCCAGTACCAGTGACTGATGTACATCGACGCGGCAAGTGACAGCGCGCCAACGAGCAGGTACACGTACGGCAGGCTTTCGTAGATTGGTCTCGATAACCACATAGCCACTCATTCTCCATAGCCATCGCCGTCGAGTCCAGTCGGCATGACCATTCATCCGGCGAATTGCCGGGTCGGAAGCGCATCTATCGGGTCGGGAGCGGCCCCGGGCGGGCTGTCAGTGCTTTGAACGGCCTATGCCGAACAAGCCGAGAAAACGCGATAATATTGAGTCTGACAAGCCATCGACGGCGAGATCCGGCTCTATATCTAGGCTATCAGCGCGCAATCCCTGCACGAAGTGCTGCGAGTTGGCGTCCAGATCATTCTCTGTGATTGTATTTTCGAAGGCCATTATCGTTTTCCATTGAGAGACAGACGAAGCCTACCGAAACGATATGTCGAATTCGGTGAGCTGACTCACAATGTTAACCGTGAACTTCGATTCCGGCGGCTTATGTAAAGACAGTCGCTGCGTTTACGCAGTTCCGCCAACTGTCAATTCATCGATCTTGAGAGTGGGCTGTCCGACACCAACCGGCACCGATTGTCCTTCCTTGCCGCAGGTCCCCACGCCGGTGTCGAATTCAAGATCAGTGCCGACCATCGAGATCTTCGTCAACGCTTCCGGACCGTCACCAATCAGCATCGCGCCCTTGACCGGTGTGGTGACCTTGCCGTTTTCGATCAGATACGCCTCACTCGCCGAAAACACAAACTTGCCCGACGTGATGTCGACCTGACCGCCACCGAAATTCGGTGCGTACAGGCCTTTATCCACCGAAGCAATGATTTCATCCGGATCGTGCCGACCCGCGAGCATATAGGTATTGGTCATGCGCGGCATTGGCATGTGCGCATAGGATTCACGTCGGCCGTTACCGGTCGGTGCGACACCCATCAGACCCGCATTCAGCTTGTCCTGCATGTAGCCTTTGAGTATGCCGTCTTCCACCAGCACGTTGTACTGGCCGCGCGTTCCTTCGTCATCGACCGCTAGGGAACCACGGCGATTCGGCAAGGTCCCGTCGTCGACGATCGTGCATAACGGTGAGGCCACCTGCTGACCCACTTTGCCCGAAAATGCCGATGTTCCCTTGCGATTGAAATCGCCCTCCAGGCCATGACCGACGGCTTCGTGCAGTAATATGCCGGGCCAGCCCGAGCCCAGGACTACCGGCATCATTCCCGCGGGTGCCGCGCTCGCTTCGAATTGCACGGCTGCCTGGCGGACTGCTTCACGCGCGTATTGCATGGGCTTATCGCCGGACAAGAAATAATTCAGGTCGGCGCGTGCGCCGCCACCGGAATAGCCCTGCTCGCGCTGACCGTTCTGTTCGAGAATGACGCTGACGTTGAGACGAATTAGCGGTCTCAGGTCGGCTGCCAGCGTGCCGTCAGACGCCGCTACGAGCACCAGGTCCTGACAGCTCGAGAGACTGATGATGACCTGCTCGACGCGACTGTCCAGTTCACGCGTCCCGGCCTCGACCTTCGCCAGCAAAGCGGTTTTCTGTTCATCGCTGATGCTGCTGGTGGGATCCGCTTGCGGATAAAGCAGCTCGGACTCGGCTTTACTCCAGGCCTGCAATGCCTGTGTCTTGCCTTGCCGCGCGATCGCGCGGGCGGCCGTCGCTGCGTGCTGCAGTGCTGGCAGAATCAGCTCGTCGGAATACGCGAATCCTGTCTTTTCGCCACTGACGGCGCGCACCCCAACACCCTGGTCAAGGCTGAAACTGCCTTCACGAATTATCTGATCCTCGACGGTCCAACTCTCCTGGCGGCTAACCTGGAAATACAAATCCGCATAGTCGACACCGCCCCGCATCATCGAGCCGAGCGTCTTATTCAGGTGGCCCTCGTCCAGCCCGACAGGTTCGAGCATGCGTGCCATGACCGCATTGATCGAATTATTGGCGCTCTCGCTCATCTTGGATTCCGTTTGCAGTGGTGGTTCATCTAATTATCAAGACGCCGGTTCGCAAGCGCCGGGAATTCATGTCGCAACCTGGCTGGCAGATCGGGGTCAATCTCGGCAGCGATGTGACAATCGCCCGTAGCCCGTTCAGCGAGTATCCGCCCCCACGGATCGATAATCATGGAGTGTCCGTAGGTCTGTCGATTGTCAGCATGATCTCCATATTGCCCGGGAGCGACGACGTACGCCAGGTTTTCGATCGCCCGTGCCCGCAACAATGTCTGCCAGTGGGCTTCGCCCGTCACCCTGGTGAATGCGGCCGGGACTGTGAAGATCGTCGCACCTGCGTCCACCAGGCGCCTGAACATCTCGGGAAAGCGAAGGTCGTAGCAGATCGTGAGTCCGATTCGGCCTGCCGGCGTATCGACGGTGACAAGTTCGTCGCCCGGATACATCGACCACGATTCCTGATAGGACTCTTCCCGATCCGGCAATTTGACGTCAAACAGGTGGATCTTGCGATACACGGCTTGTTGTTTGCCATTGGCAGCATAAACCGGGCAGGCTCCATATACGCGCTCAGCTTCGGGCGACTTGAACGGCATGCTGCCCGCAACGATCCAAAGACCATGACGCAGCGCGGCAGCAGCGAGGAAGGACTGAACAGGCCCGCTATCGGGATCTTCGGCATGCAGCGCCTTATCGCGGCTGTTTTTCGGCATCAAAGCGAAGTTCTCGGGCAGCACGGCGAGCGTGCAGCCGTCGGCAGCCGCTTCCCCGAGCAAGCGGTCAGCGAGTTGCAGATTGAGTTCCACTTCCGCGCAACTGTTCATTTGAATGGCTGCAACTCGCATAAGCCGGCTTGAAGCCCTCCTACTCCGCCTCGGCGAGACAGGCCGCCTTCGTGCCGCTGAGCGCGAAGAGTTCGGCCGTGGCCGAATCGATTTGCGGCTCATCCCAACTGCCGCCGATAGCATAATAAACCTGCGTCACCTCCTGCAGCGGCTTTTTGAAGATCTGCGAGAAGATCAGCAAGGCGGCAGCGACCTGTGGGCCAGCGACCAGCGCACCGGCAACCGGCAGGGCATTGCCGAAGCTGGCGCTGACAACCGCGGTCTGGTCGTAATCGCGAGTGACCAGCCCGGCCCGGCCGACAATTCCGATATCGGCCGCAGGACTCTCAAGCGCAAGATCGCAAGTATAGGTGTCGCCGTCCACGATCGTGAACGTGCCCTTGATCCTGTCGAAGGCAAAGCCCTTGCCGAAGACATCGCGAAAATCGAGTGCGAGCCTGCGAGGTAATGCCGCAATACTCATGAGCCCGAAGACACGTCCTGCGCCGGGCTTGACCTCGGCGAGCTTGCCTGCGCCGATACGCACCTGCACCTCCCCGTCCAGCGATTCGAGCAGGTCATCGCGGGGGCCACCCGACCAGCTCAGATCAAGCAGCATGGCCAGATCGTCGCCGACAATGCCGGGGTCATAGTCGAGCCGGCGCATGGTCTGCTGCACGTCCGAACTGGTCAGAGATACGGTAATAGAGCTGCGGTGGCCGCTGGGGTCGCTTTCGTCGAGCACCCACTTGCCGCTGCCGACGATTTCGAATGTCTCGTCCCTGGTGACAAGCTTTTGCGATTCGAGCCCGTCGGCAGTCCGCACGAAGTTTGCGTCGATGGCACCGAAATGGCGACTACCGAATGCCAGCTCCTCAGCCTCGATCGAAATGGGCGGCAATGACCGCGGATCGATCAGTGTGGGAGGGCCTGGCAGGTCCTGATCATCGCCTGGCAGCACCAAACGCTCCGCTTCAATCACGATGGCGCGGTTCGAATTGAAATCATACGGAATGAACGCGGATCCGACGATGTCGGCGCCATCCACCTGCAGCAGCCAGTCACGGGCACTGCGATCAACCCGAACGCGATGATCAAGGAGATGCTGGCCCAGCATGTGCAGGCTGCCAACCGTCATGTCAATTGAGCGTATCCGCTCAGCCATGCCGGTCTTGGTCTTCGCCTGCCTGGCCAGGTCAAACCACTGCTGCACATTTACATAGTCGGCATTGCCGCGCAAATGCAGACCACGCGTATCCGGTGGGGCCGCATCTATTTCCGCATCATCGCCAAACGACAGAATGCCGCGATCGAGATCCCAGCCTTTATCTTGCTTTGTGAAACCCACCTGCCACGCCATTACGTCGTCGGCGACGCCGCTGCTGAGGATGGTGTCACCGCCTTTTGGCAAGACGACCGAGGCCATGAAATCAATCGTATCGTACAAGGGCTTGTGGAGCGGCTGCGGCATGTCGATCATGAAGCCCGCCAGATCGCTAACGATCTCGATCGTGAATGGCGCGGGTTCCTCGATATTACCGCGCGGAAACAACAGCGTCGCAGTGTAGTCAGCGCGTCCGCTGACCCGATTCGAAAGCGGCAATCCGAGTTCCTCGGTCAATGCCTCGGCCGTCGCCATGCCTTTAGCATTCGCAATGACCCGGTATTTCGGCATCGATTCCGGCGCTGGCGAGAGTTCAATCGACACGGGCTGGCCGAGAAACACCCCACCCAGCGATTCGCTGCCGATGTTCTCACGCTCAATGGTGACCACACCGTTCATTTCCCGAAGTGGTGGATTGAAGCCTTCGAACTGCAGGCTACCGTCACTGGACTGCAGCCGCGCCAGGAATGAAAAACTCTGCCAATCGCGTACCGGAACATTGAGATCGAGATCCACCGAAGCGTCGCCGCTTACGCTGATACGCTCGAGCTGCCCCCCGAACATCTCCCCAATAGGGCTCTGGATTGACAGCTGCCGCATCGACTCCAGCGTTCCTGTGGCGAGCATGCGGATCACCAGATGCGGATTGCGAAAATCGGCGATCTCCAGCGTCGCGTTCCTGATCACGTTGCCGGCGTTGATGATGTGGCTGCGGCCCGAATACAGACTCATGTTCCTGAGAGTGAGGTCGGCATCGATGACTTCCGCCGCTGGCCATCTCGGCTGGTAGATGACCACGGCATCCCTGACGGTGCCTTCGATAAGTAATTCACCCTGCCCATCGTCGAATGGCCAGTTGTCCATCTCGCCATTTAGTCGAACCTTGCCATTGTCCACGCGGCCCGAGACAAGACCTTCCTTGAACCACTGGCTCATTCTCGGGCGCTTCGGCATGAACGGCACATATTGTCTGGCGCTGGCGATATCGCTGACACGGAAACTACTCTCGAGATCGATGAACGGCCGGCCTCCACCGTCGACCATCGACACCTCCACGCTGGTCTCGTTGTCAAAAAACTCGTTCCGCAGAACGATGCTGTCCGAAAGAATGGTCGTACGATTATTGCCGCGGCGCCAGATGACAGTTCCCGACGTCGTGTCCAAACCGAGCGGCTGGCCCAGAATGCCTGGCGCTGTAACTACAAGATTATCGGTATCAATCTCCAGCCGGCCACTCGAGCTGTCGGCGCGTACACTGCCGGAGAATCCGCGGAAACCCGGACGCTTTTCGTGCGCCGCCACCCCAACATCTTCGAGTTCGGCCGAGACGCTGAAACGCGGCATCCCGGTGCCGAGATCGCCAAGTGTCAGCGCGAGATTACGGACGATGCCACTCGGGTCATATTCGGCCAAAAGCCTGAGTTGTTCCGCAGTCATCCAGGGCTTTGCCACGGCAATGTGAGCGAAGTTCAGATAGGACGCTTGCGCATTGAGCATGACGACTTTGCCAGCAACGTCGGTACTGGTTTCGAGACGCAACGACGAAAGCGGCCACTCGCCGGTTGGCGTGGTCGCCCGAAATTCATTGGCTGCAACGAGCCAGCCGTCCGCGTCGTTCAGGAATTCGAGTCTGCCGCTGAGCGCGAGATCAGCAAGGCCCGCAATAGCGATGTCCTCGATATCCAGATCGACGGTCGCACTTTGCACGCGTTTGCTCGCATAAACGAGCGACAAATCCAGGTCACCTCTGCCCGCATCGAACCTGACCGCATCGGACGGCTGCATCGCGGTGACACCAGCGAGACTAACGTCATTTATCTGCACACTGACGTCCCAGGTTCGTTCTTCTGCCGGGCCTGATAACATTTGCGTCGCGGCGATCCTCAGGCTCCGTCCCAGGTCTTCTGGCAAATCCACATCGGCGTCGATCGCCATGCGGACATCGTCGCGATCGACGCTGATCTCGGTGATGAGGAATTTTCGCGGACGTTCGTCGCCCGGCTGCAAGAACTGAATCTCGACATCCTCGCCGACAATTTCTATCCGACCCAGGCCGGCACCCGTGGTTTCGCCGCCGCGCGCTGGAATGAGCTTGTCGAACGGGCTGCCCTGTACCCACCATTGGCCATCGTCGAGCTGCCGAACCTCGACACGTGTATTGCGAACAACAAACCGATCGACGATCGCCTTGCGATCCACGAGCAGTCGCATCAGCCCCACACCGACACTGACCTGCTCGGCCGCAATGATTCTCGCATTCCTGTCCGGCGACACGAGTTCGGCGTCATAGAATTCAAGCTCCGGCCCGCTTAGTCCCCAGCGAGCATCCATGCCCGAAAACTCGACAGACAGGCCGATCGCCGCGCTTGCCCAACTCTTGATGTCTTCCTGATACTCGGGCAAGCGCGGCAAGAACAGCCGAAACAGACCGACGGCGATGGCGAGTAATATCACGACGCCGCCGGCCACATAGGCGAAGACTTTGAGAAGGCGTTTCAGAAACCTGTTCATTACATCAGGACCACATCAAATTGATCCTGCAAATACAAAGCTTCGGGCTGCAGTCTGATTGATTTGCCGGTCTGCTCCTCCAGCGTCGCGAGACTCGGTGCCTGTTCATCCAGCAATAGCTCGATGACATCCTGGTGCGCCAGCACCAGCGCCTCCGCAAACTCGAATTGCCGTGACTGCCGAATAATCTCTCGAAACACTTCGAAACAAACGGTTTCGGCGGTCAGTACAAATCCACGCCCTACGCAACTTGGACAGTCCTCGCAGAGAATATGCTGCAAACTTTCGCGTGTGCGCTTACGGGTCATTTCAACCAGGCCGAGTGGTGACAACGGAAAGATCTGATGGCGCGCATGGTCAGTTGCCATCGACTCTTCCAGCAGATGCAGCACATTCTCGCGATGCTCCGCCTCTTCCATGTCGATAAAGTCGATAATGATGATGCCGCCCAGATTCCTCAGCCGCAGTTGTCTCGCTATAGCCACTGCCGCTTCCAGATTGGTGCGGTAAATCGTCTCCTCGAGGTTGCGGTGACCGACGTAGCCGCCGGTATTGACATCGATCGTGGTCATCGCCTCCGTTTGATCGAATATGATGTAACCTCCTGATTTCAAAGAAATACTTCGGTCAAGAGCCTTCTTGATCTCGTCCTCGATCGAATGCAGATCGAAGATTGGCCGGCGTCGTGCATACAGCTCCAGCATTGGCGCGACCGGCGGCAGGAAGGTTTCAGCAAATTCGTGCATGGCATCAAAGTCGGCTTCCGAATCAACGAGGATTTGCTCCACGTTGCTCGTAACCAGGTCCCGCAGGACCCTCAGTGGCAGCGATAGATCTTCGTGTATCAGACTTTTTACCTCGCCTTTGCTGCACCGTTCCTGAACGACACTCCAGAGCTTGATGAGAAATTTCAGGTCCGCCCGCAACTCCTCAATTTCAGCGCCCTCCGCCACCGTGCGCACGATCGCACCGCAGTCGAGCCCGGCTTCAGCGATCAGATCCAACACGAGATTGCGCAGCCGCTCGCGCTCGTCATCGTCCTCGATGCGCGCCGATACTCCGACGCTATCGCCAGCCGGCAGCAACACCAGGTGCCTCGACGGCAATGTGATGAAGGTCGTGAGCCGGGCACCCTTGTTACCCAACGGGTCCTTCACAACTTGCACGAGGAGGTCTTCCCCTTCCTTGACCAGATCTCGAATATTCGGCAACTCGCCGTTCGATTCGTCGCCGTTTTGCGGTCTTACAATGTCGGACACGTGCAAGAACGCGGTGCGTTGCAGACCAATATCGACAAAGGCTGCCTGCATGCCCGGCAGAACGCGCGAAACGCGTCCTTTGTATATGTTGCTGATCACGCCACGACGTGCGGCACGCTCGATGTAGACTTCCTGCAATATGCCGTTTTCCAGTAACGCCGCGCGCACCTCGCTCGGCGTCACATTGATCAGGATTTCTTCTTTTCGCGACTCATCCGTCATATTCGAATCTACTGCGCCTGGCCCCGCGTGTTAATGATGTGCCTCCGGGCGGTGGCCGAGTCGGCGACTCACAGCACCCGTAACCCTGCATCGGCCAGCAATTTCACGGTCTCGAATACCGGCAAACCAACCACCCCGGAATAACTGCCGGAAATAGCCTCGACGAACATGCCGCCACGACCCTGAATAGCATACGCCCCTGCCTTGTCGCAGGGCTCCCCACTTTGCCAGTAAGCAAGTGCCTCGTCAGGACCGATATCGCGAAATCGGACTTCAGTTTCCGACAGCGCCGTTCGGACCCCCTTTCTGGAGCGCAACGCGATTCCGGTCAGGACCCGGTGGGTGCGCCCGGAGAGGCATTCAAGCATGCTGAGCGCCTCGTCGCGGTCCGCAGGCTTGCCGAAGATATCCTCACCGAGAACGACTACTGTATCGGCGGCGAGCACCAGCCCGGATGCTTCGATGTCTACAGCCTCCGCCTTTGCCCTGGCCAGCCGCAAGACCATGGTGCCTGCTGCTTCGCCCTCGAGTCGGCGCTCATCGACGTCGACGCCTGCAGCCGAAAACCGCACGCCCAGGGCAGCAAGAATCTCCGTTCGACGCGGTGATGAGGACGCAAGGTGCAGAGACGGTATGGTCATGAATCCACTGACAGCTGCTATTCGCGGTGATACGGATGACCCGCCTGCAATGTCCACGCGCGGTACATTTGCTCCGCGAACAACACTCGGGCAAGGCCGTGGGGCAACGTCAGGCTGGACATCGACCAGGTGAAACTGGCACGTTCACGACACGCGTCCGACACGCCGTCGGCTCCACCGATGATGAAACACAGATCCCGTCCGTCCGCCTGCCAGTCGGCCAGGCGCGCCGCCAAACCCGGACTTGTCATTTGTTTGCCTCGTTCGTCCAGCAATACCACCTGCTCGTTCGCCCCTATCCTGGCGAGAACCTGTTCCCCCTCTGTTTGCATAGCGTGCCCGGACTTGTCTTTTTTCGTGCGGCGCGCGCTTGCGATTTGATCGAGTCGGAACTTCCATTCTCTTGGAAATCTCGCAGAATAGTTATTGAATGCTTCGTCAACCCAGGACGGCTGACGATCACCGACAGCGATCAGGCGAATGTGCATGGTCTATCTGTCGGTAACAGCCAGGTCGCCAGGCGACCCGAGTGACCAGAGTTTCTCCAGGTTATAGAAAGCGCGCACCTTCGGCAGCATTACGTGCACCAGCGCATCCTGCAGATCGAGCAGCACCCACTCACCGCCTTCTTCGCCCTCGACCCCAATAGGCGTGTGCCCTGCTTCTTTGGCTTTTTCGGCAACATTCTCGGCCAGCGCCTGAACATGCCGGTTCGACGTACCACTCGCAATAATCATGTAGTCGGTTACGGCGGTCATGTCGCGCACATCGAGTTTGACGATGTTCTGCGCCTTGACGTCGTCGAGCGCAGCGACGATCAGCGCGCTAAGTTTCTTGCTGTTCATGCGGTGTTCTCTGGGTTTTCCAAATCATTGCTCCTCGATATTTTTAATTTCAGGCATAGCAGCCACTCTCCATGATGAGATCACGAACGGCGTCGGGCATCAGGAACCTCGGGTCCCGACCCGCTGTAATCAGATCGCGAATTTCAGTCGACGCAATTTCGAGCTGGGTCACAGCGTGAATATGTACACAGCCGCAGCGTTTTTCGTGCAGGTCATCTGGCCTGTGTGTGCCGTGCGCCGTAATTAAATCGCCAAGTTCACCAATATCCGGGGCCCGCCAGCCCGGTCGATGCGCAACAACAATATGAGCGAAATCCAGTATTTCATCCCAGCGGTGCCAGCTTGTCAGCCCGAGAAATGCATCCATCCCCACTATCAGACCCAACGAAGCGTCGCTGTGTTCCTCCCGCATTGCCGTGAGGGTATCGATCGTATAAGAAGGCCCTTCACGCCTGAGTTCGCAGTCATCCACCAGAAACCGGGGCTCCCCCTGAGTTGCAACCCTGACCATTTCATACCGTAACCCGGCTCTGGCAAATGTCTCGCCACGGTGTGGCGGATCGCCGCTGGGTACGAAACAGATCTCGGCGAACCGCAATGCCTGCAGCATTTCGAATGCTGTTCGCAGGTGGCCATAGTGGATTGGATCGAATGTGCCGCCAAAGATTCCGATGGGTTTCATCGGGTCGATATTCCGAGCACGATGTCCGTCGACAACTGCCACGGATCGGCTCCTGACTGGCCCTTGGCCGCCTGGTCGGCGAGATTTGCAGCTTTGAG
>JAOTVR010000173.1 GCA_029863305.1 Gammaproteobacteria bacterium
GACAGTCAGCAATGCGGGTGTCCTGGATCTTAACGGTAATGTTGCGACCCGGAGTGATGGTAACGGCATGAATCTTACAGCCGACCAGGTAAATATAGGACAACTGGGTACGGTCACATTGGCGTCAAATGGCCAGGACATAACATTTGTCACGGACGACCTGAATACCTTCAATGACTCGGTCCTGAATGCCGGTGCCGGTGCTGGCACGGTGGCGCTATCGCCGACCGATGGCACCGCCAATATTGAAGTTTGCGACCAGGCGAACTTCGCAAATTGCGCGTCGCCGGATCCGGTTGTTTACGACGTTGGCGGACTGGCGACCGTTACCGCGGCACAGTTCCAGATTGGACAGAGCGGGCATACAGGTAACATCACGCTCGATCAGGCGTCACCCAATTTCAACCTTAGCCTCGAAAATGGTGGCGCCGGCAGTATCACGGTTGCCGGTGACTTTGCGGGACTGGGCCTGGCTCTGAATTCCGGCACTGGCGGCATCAATCTGGATGCGAATATCGCCACTAATGGCGGCAACGCCGTATTTTTCGATAACGTGCTGCTCGGTGGCGGCGCCGGTATTGCCGTAACAACGACAGGTGGCGATGCCGTCTTCCAGGGCGCTGTGAACGGTGGCGAGGCGCTGACGGTGGCGGCTGGCGCTGGCACGGTATCACTTCGCGGCGTCGGTCTCGGTGAGGCTCTGGACTCGCTCAGTGTCACCGCTGGCACGATCATCAATCTCGACGGCGGTATCACGACAAATGGCAGCGGCAGCATTGTGCTCGCTGGCGCCAAGAACCTGACGGCTGATGTCACGATCAACAGCGGCGGTGGCGCCGTGGACCTGGACAACGGCAACATCACGGATACAACCGGCCAAGATCTGACGATCAATGCGGTGAATGGCCAGATCGATCTTGCCGGGGTTGCAGTGGCTTCTGTCGATGCGAATACGACCGGCAACGTCAACATTTCAGGCAACATGACAACGGACGGCACGGGCGGTATCGCGCTGGAGGGCAGCGCTATTGCTATCGCGGACGCTGTCAGCCTGACGTCGAATGGCCAGTCGATCATGCTTGTAGCGGATACGCTGACCGACGGCGCAACATCGACAATCAATGCGGCGGGCGGCACGGTTACGCTGGCGCCGCTAACAACGACGAACACGATAGCCGTGTGTGGCGAAGACGCAGTCAACGGTTGTGGCGCTGTCGCAGGCACCACGGCTTACGACTTGAGCAGCTACGCGATAACCGCGGATGACGTGCAGATCGGCCAGGGAACCCAGACCGGTGACATTACGCTTGGCGCCGCAGTCCTGACCTATGGGCTGTCGCTGCAAAACAGCGGCCTGGGCAGCATCACGGTCGCTGGCGACTTCATGGGCCAGGGGCTGACGTTCGACTCCGGCGACGGCGGGATCGCACTGAATGCCAATGTTGCGAGCAATGGCAACGATATAGTCTTTAGCGACGACGTGACGCTTGGTGGGGCCTTGACCTCCGTCAGCACCGGCGGCGCCACCGGCAACGTTGCGTTCCTCGGTTCGATTGCAGGTGCTTCTGCGCTGAATGTGAACGCGGGGGGCTCTGTCGCTTTGGGTGATGTCGGGCAAGTGACCGACGGCGCCGCGCTGACATCCCTGACCGTAGCTGGCGCCAGTATCGATCTGGCCGGTGATATCACGACGAGCGGCAACGTCACATTGAGTGGCGCCAAGAACCTCAGCGCTAACGTCTCGATCGACAGCAGTGCCGGCGGCGGTGCCGTTGACCTGTCGTCTGGCGATGTGACCAATTCGGCCAGCGAAAATCTGTCGATAGTTTCAGGTACGGGTGCCGTCACTTTGGCCAATGTCGACGTTAATACGCTCGATGTCACGACAACGGGTGCGGCGACGATTGGTGCTGTTACCAATACAGCGGATATCAGTGTGTCCGCAAACACGATTACCGCGGGTGGCGCACTGAGCGGCGGCGATGTCAGTCTTGCGGCGGCAGGCGGTGGCATTGCGCTGCCTCAGGTGACCGCAGGTGGGACGCTCACCGTGCAGGCTAATGGCAATATTGACGATACCGCCACATTGGACGTTTCGGGCAATGCCACATTCGATTCGACCGGCGACGTTACTCTGGATCAGGCAGGTTCGGTCTTTGGGTCCGTTTCACTCGATGCGGTCAACGCGACGCTTATCGAGAGTGATTCGACTGATCTCGCCGGTGCCACCGTAACGGGCGCGCTGACTGTGAACTCCGGTGGCGCAATAAGCGACAGCGGAACGATCACGGTAGGCGATGCGGCAGTCTTTGATGCTGACGGCGGCGCTGCAGACATCGACCTGAACGATGCTGCTTCGACCTTCGGTAGCCTCTCTCTGATTGCCTCGAGTGCGTCGGTGACCGAAGCCGACGACACGGATCTCGTTGCTGCAAACATCTCTGACGCTCTAACCGTCAATTCGGGCGGCAATATCGGCGATAGCGGCGCTCTCTCGGTGGGTGGCCTTGCCACGCTGAATGCCGGTGGCGATATCTTACTGGATCAGGGCGCATCGACCTTCGGTTCACTGTCGTTGGCGGCGAGCAATGCCGACGTGACGCTGAACGAATCGATGATTATCGATGGAACGAATGTGACGAACGCACTTACTCTGACCGCTTCTGGTTCGATTACATCGACCGATGACATCCAGGCTGGTTCGCTAACGACGAGTTCCAACGGTGGGCAAACGCTCACCGGCGCGGTGGGATCGTTTAGTGCTGTCAATTCCGGCGACGGTGACATCAGCCTGACAAACGCTGGGGACCTCACTGTTTCGGCCATCAGCCAGACGGGCGGCGGATCTGTGTCCGTTGGCACCGCGGGCAGTATGGATCAGACGGGCGGGATCAGCGCCGACGGTGGCAACGTCAGCATGTCGGCATCGGGGGGTTCTATTACGATGGACGTCGGCACGCTGACCAACTCGAATGGCGGTGATATCGATTACCTGACGACCGGGTCCGGGGATATCACGCTGGGCACATTGCAGACCTGCCCGAACTGCAATGCTGGCGGTGCGACCGGAAATGTCACCGTCACCGCAGCCGGGAACATTTTCGGCCAGCCCGGTCAGCCGCACATAACCGCTGTAAATGCTGTCCTCTCATCCGCGGGCGATATTGGCACGCCAACGAATGAAATCGTGTTCGCAAATATGCCTGTTAGCGGCACAGTGATAGATCTGATATTCGTCGGCAAGGCGTACATCGATTCCGGTGCATTCGGCTTCTCGGCCAGCGACCTGAGCGCTGTAAGCGACGCATTCGCGGGCACCCGCGAATCGGCCGCATCTGCCCAGGCAGCCGCGCAGGAAGATGAGGAAGAAGTGGATTGGGCGGCGTACTCTGAAGACATCACGGTGTACGAGATCAACAACGAAGGCGTGAAACTGCCGGACGTTGAGGAAGTCGACGAGTTTGTGAAGGTCGAGGACGAAGAATTGAGTGTCCCGATCGCAAGCAACGATTAAGGCTGTCCGATCGCAGAAATGAACCGGGGAGGCCAGGCCTCCCCGGTTTTTCTTTGTAAATTTTACAAAGCCATCAAAAATCGTAAGCCAGCAGCTCGCTCTTGCCCCTGAAATAGTAGACGCGACTGCCAATTGCATCGACCATGAAATGCGGGCTCTTCTCGGCCATCGGGATCTGCCCGACGACCACGCCATTCAAGAGATCAATACCGACCAGGACGATGCCGTCTTCCTCCTGCGTCAGGAAAAAGCCCAGGTTTCGCGATTTCTCGGCAGCCGCGTAGCGCGCCGCCGCAGCGGCTTCGAAGCTGCTCGACATGGCCAGAGCGTTGTCCAGTCGCTGAACATCGCGCCAACTGTTGATGTCCTCACTCGCTCTGTCTGCCACCATGTACGCGGTCACCGCGCCCATCGCCACGAGCGCAAGAGGATGCAGGCCGGGTGGTGCGAATTCGATCGACCAGGCGGTTTTGCGTTCAGCCATGTTGTGTGCCAGCACGTGATACTGCGCGCGAACAATGAGCCAATCGCCATAAGCTTCGATATCCAGTGGCGGGTCGCTGCGGTCGTCGCCGCCGCCCAGGCTGACTCTGCCACTCAGCAAGCCACCAACGGTACTGATACCCTTGGCCGCGATATCCGCGGCGCCCAGCTTGCGCTTGAACTCCAGATCCTCTTCGTAGACGAGCTTGCCGTTGCCCGTTGCATCGAGGTCAAGTGCGTAAAGTTTCTTCTTGTCTGCCAGCATCACGAGACCCTGGGCGGGAATTAGCTCGATATTGGTAATCGAGTCCCTGGCTTTGGTCCATTTCCACGCCAGCTCACGGCTATTCATGTCAACGACGAACGCACCGAAAGGACTCTTGCGCAGCAGTTCCCGGCCCGTGGAAAATGTGCCTCCGAGGCGGCCCAGAATCAGCTGACCACGCATTTCGAGCTGTGGTATCGCGGCGCTGCCAAGTTTCACCTGCCATTGCTCGACGCCGCTCGCCACATCGATCGCATGCAGTTTGCTCCTGCCAACGGCGTACAGGATGCCGTCCGACAGCAGCGGTTGTGCATAGGTTTGTTTCAGATTGTCGACTGACGCATTGAGATCGAAGCGCCAGGCTTCCTCCCCTGATGTCAGATCCACAGCCAGCAGGTCGCCGGCAACGAGAACAAAAATATCGTCTGTGACGACAGGGCGGGGATG
>JAOTVR010000175.1 GCA_029863305.1 Gammaproteobacteria bacterium
CGTCGCGCTGCTGGCTCTGTTTGGTTTCGGTAGCGCGCCGTTACCCGGGCTCGACATAGCGGCTTTTGCTGCGGTAATTCTGGGTTGCGGTATCAGCGGATTGTTGCGCGGATTTCGGTGAACCAAGCGCAGCCTGTTCTTCACTGACACATCGGTCGCATCGCGTGTGATTCGCGGACGGCATGAAGATAGCGGTGCACGTCGCCGTCACTGAAGTAGTAATACGCCGTATCGTTGGGCATCAGAACGACATTGATGCCGCCGAATCCAGACATTATTACCAGCCAGGTCGCTTTATCACAGCCCAGGTGCCCGGAAACATCAAAGCTGCGAAAGCCGTTGTTGTAGTGCATGCGATCCGTCTCAGCTCGCATACCCGGGTCGCCGGGAATCCGCTGCTTGATCGCGTCGAAGAGATTCCGATCAAGCAACTCCTGACCATTCAAGCGACCGTCCGATGCGCCCAGAAATGTGGCGAGCTTCGCAATATCGTCGCGTAACAAGGTCAGACCAAATCCGGTAAATGGCTGTGCGACACTGTCTGAGGTACGCCGGGTGGCCTGCGCGACCAGACTCAGCTGTAACGGCTTCCATAGCCGTTCAACGATCAGGTCCCGAAAGAAATCAGCGGCCGGTCCTTCAATAGTCTTCCATCGGTTGTTGATTGCCGTGCCAGCCAGGTAAGTCGCCCACGTTTGGTATGCCCAATGCTCCCCAGGTTCCGATTTTCGAGGAAACTCATTACAAGCAAAGTCGATCTTTGTCGCGTGGTCCTCGCCGGTAAAGAAACGACTGACGATCGCCGCATCTTCGTCGGCGTGAGCGTCTGGCGAGTCGTAATGACCGGTAGTGAGGTCGAGTGCGTGTTCGATGGTCACGCCATCCCAATCATCACCACACTGTGGGACATACTCCAAAATTTGTGCAGCGGCCGTGCCCGGATACGCCCTCTCCATGAGCATGAGTCCCAATCCACCAACCAGCGACTTCGCGACCGAGTACGACGGTAATGCCATCTCGTCGCAATACGGGTACGGGCCTTGCGGTGTGTTGCATCCACCGACGTAGTGAACGCCATCGATGACAAATCCAAATGCCGTCATGTCGCTCGGGCTGATCTCTTCTGTCGACCCGAATTCTGCCGGATCGGCTCCGGGATAGTCGTCTGCCAACTGCTCAATCGGCCGCTGCGGCAGGCGGCTTTCCCGATGCGTCAGCGCTGTTGTCACAGCTCGCGTGGCGCCTTGCACGTCACCCGGCTCGTAACTTGCTGCGAGAAGCCCGCGCAGTTCGAATTGCAGGTAGCGGCAGGTCTGATGACCAATCTGAAATGCGAGCCGTGAGACGTCGCCGTCATCGCGGAACAGAAATGTCATGAGGCCATTGTGTATGCAATCCTCCCGGCGCTCTTTTAGTGCAAAAGGAATGACGGCGCGGCTGAATCCGCCGTCCGCTGCTTCATCCCATACTCGTCCCGGCAGCAATACGAATTCCCACCACGGATGCTCGTTGCGTATTGGGCCCTGAACCAGGGGCACGAGAAGCCCACCTTCCTGCACAAACTCGAAATCGAATGGCGGCAATTCCTGCATGCCCGGGCGCTCGAGTTCGGCGAAATTCAACTCGTCGACAAGCATCTCGAAAGAATTCGATTGCTCACCAGTGGCGAGTCGAAGACGGCCTTCGAATCGATTACTCGCGGGCCGTGCGTCTGCGGATGGTGTGAATTCCACGAGTTGCACCGCTTCGTCCAACGCGTTCCCTTGCATCAACTGTGCGTACGTCAGTCGCCTGCTATCGGGCGATTGAGTAACGACCGGCTCGCCACACGATAGTATCGTCAACGACCAACACACGAGAAATGCACGGCGGCGCCTCATTCGCGTACTCAAACCGCCATCGGTCTTCTAGTCGGATTCGCGATCGAGGGCTCGCGCCGGCAAGAGCATCACCAGCAGACAGCCGATGAGCGCAGCGATCGCAATATCGATGAGCAGGCCGTAGTTGCTCTCCCCGACCACCATCGCCGCCACAGCCGGGCCCGACGCAAGCCCCATTTTCGACGCAAAGCCGCCCAGTGCGGCCATCTGACCGGTGGCGTCAAACTCCGAACACATTCCCAGCAGGTACGAGATAACAAACGCCCAGGCGATGCCAACCAGGACATTCGACCACCAATACACCGACGTCTCCCAGCCGCCCGGTTTGACGTCGCTGAAATGCAGTAACCAGATACCGAAGGCCGTCAGGACAATTGCCGTACCGACCGGGACAAGCCGACCGAACTTTGTCGACATCACGATGACCAGAATCGACCCGGCAATGGCTACCCATGCTGCGACGCCAAGCGCGTTACTTATGAAATCCGTTTCCAGCAGCGCATGCTTGCCGATGCCGATTGCATAGGCATAGATGCCCATATTGGCCGCCTGAAACAGAAACGTCGCGACCAGTGCCAGAAACGCAAGTTTCTTGTGATTTTCGCGCGCTGCGGCTGCTTTGACCTTCTCCTTGGGCGGATAATCGGAAAGAAACGGCAACATCAGCAATGTGACGAAACTGAACGCTACGAGCGAGAAAAACAGCGCGGTTGTGCCATACTCCGGCACCAATCCAGGCAAGTAAATCAGGCCAAGTCCGCCGAGCCCGAATTGAATGGTCAGTAAATAGCCGAACGTACGATCAGCCTCCGTCGTTCGGGAAATGACCGCGAATCCGATACCAACGAGCAAACCGCCAACGCTGCCGTGCAGGAATCGCGTACCAATCAGGATATTGGCTTTCGTGACGAACATCGACGTGAAATCGATCGCAATCAGGCTGAACAGCAGAATGACGGCGGCGCGTCGCCAGTTAATGTGCTTGACGATAAATACGGCACCAAATGCGCCGAAGGCTGCGCCATAGACATTGGCGGAGCCGACAAACCCCGCCTCGCGATTGCTGAAGCCGAGCCCCTCGATCAGGCCATCGACCAACGCCGGCATGATGTTGACGTAAAAAAGTCCCGCGGTCGCCAGAAACGCGAGCAATATGCGGGCGATTTCGCTGTTGGGTGCGGCGGTTGGAAATCGCCTGCTTCCGGCGCTTACTACCTGCTCAATCATGCGCTTGACCTCGTGTGATCTTGCATTCAGATGCCCGTATCGATTCCTGCCCTTTGCAGTATGTCGATCACCGGTTGCAGCTGCTTTTCATAGTTGCGCCACATACCAATCGAACCCGTGTGCAATGCCTGTCGAACTTGAGCCGCACTTGCGGTCGTCACCGCGCCCTTACTGTCGTGGAAATTCAGGCACTGGTCTTCCCAGGACAGATTGCAGTAATCCAACAGGGATTCGATCACCGGCCGCGGTTCCGTGACGAGTTCTTCATAGCGGATGGTGTGAATAATACCGGGCAAGACATCGAGCCAGTGCGTCATGAGCTTGCGGTACTCAACGTGGTAATTCGCAAGTTCCTCGAGATCGTACGAATACGGATAGGCCCCTTCGAACAGTGTCTTGTATACCGCGTAACAGGTATCAAGCGGGGAACGCTCGAGCCAGACCATCTTCGCCTTTGGCAACGCAAGATGAATGAGCCCCGCATACAGGAAGTTCATCGGCAGCTTGTCGACAAAGTGCGCCGTAGGCACGCTCCCCGGTCGGGCACTCGCGACGTAGGCCTCGCCCAGGGCCGCGAAATCGATCTGTGTCGACAATGGAACAAGATCGGTCGGAGTTTTCTGTGAGATATCCGACACGCGTTTGCACTGGTTGACGAGTTCGACACCAAACGCCGGCGATTCGCCAGCCGACGCAACGACCGAGTGACAATTCAGGATGCGATCCACCAACGTCGTGCCCGTTCTTGGCGAGCCGATAACGAAGATCGGTTCTGCGTTTACGAAGCCCTCTTTAGAGCCGTCGAACAGGTCTTCGCCGTATACCTCACGAATTTTTCGCATGGTCGACAGATCTCTCTCCGCGTTATACCGCATCGAAACCCGCCGTGCCGACGCCCCCATCGTCAGGCTCTCAAACGACGACTCATACTCTTCCAGATCCTCAAGTTCCTTCGCCAACGCGTAACACAGCCGCACGCGGCCAGGATGTGTCTCAGGTGCTCTCTCGAGCGCTGCACGCAGGTTTTCTACGTTATTGTCTGTGGCTGTCTGCGTCTTCAAACCCGATCGCAGCAAATGCGCATCGTAGTCGTCAGGATTCAGCTCGATCGCACGATCGAGGCTGGAGGCCGCATCGTCAAGCCGGCCGAGAAAGCGCAGCACGGTCGCAAGATTATAATGATGCGTGTTGTCATCTGGCTCGAGTTCGATGGCTTGTCGGAAATACCCTTCGGCTTCCTGATGCAGACCCAGGTGGTTCAAAGTCAGCCCGCAAGTCGCCGCATGGTACGCCGTCGAGAAATCATTTGGGGCCAGCTCTGCCAGCAATCGCCTCGCTGCCACTTCGTCACCCAGTACGGCCAGGCAGGCCGCTTTTTGCAGCAGCCATTCCGGCTTATCTGGACTGAGCCGCAGTGCCCGCTCGATGGCCTTCAGTGCAATGTCTGGCTCAGTCAATGCGAT
>JAOTVR010000176.1 GCA_029863305.1 Gammaproteobacteria bacterium
GGCCAGGAGCAACAGGATCGTGTTGCCATCGATGGCGGTCAGGGCGTCCTCCTGTGTGTAAAAGCCCATCCACATACCCACGCCGACCATTACGACGGAACCGATAATGGCAGCGCTGGTTCTGTGCATGACGTCAGTGAAGATCAGCGCGTATGCAATGGCCAGGACGCTCGTGGCCACAATCATGTTGGTGTCGATAGGGATGGCGGCGGGCTCCACGGATCAGACGTCGGGTACTTTCAACATGGCTTCCACACAGAACATACGAGTGATAATTCCGCGATAGGTGCCATCGTCGACGACGAAAACGTAAGGCGTATTTTTCTGCTCCATGATGGCCAGGATTTTCACCAATGGTGCGCCAGAGTCGATGATCGCTGGCGCCGGGATCACGAATTCGTCTACGGGCATTGCAAAAATAGTCCGAATCATCTCATCGGGTATTCGCAATCCCTCAATGAGATTTCCCAGCAAATGCGCACCATGCACCATGTGGTCAGGAATGCAGGTTGCTTTGAGAATGTGACGGACCGAGACCCGGCCGATGATCTCATCTTCGTTGTCGAGAAAGGGAATACCGAGCACACGACGGGAAACACACTCTGCAAAAGCCTCGCGCACCGTTGTACCGGCATGGGCGACGCCGGTCGGGTGAATGAGTCCTCTGGATTTGACCACCATCGAATTCTCACAGATCAATTCAGACAGTTGATACACCGATAGTGAGCGTAACTGGTGATCGAACACGACGCTATAGTGGGTTCCACTAGTCTGCCTGGACGTCGGCCCGGCCTGTAAAAATGGGCAATTCTATCGCGTTCGCGACGGGCTTTTGCCTGTGTGGACAGACGCGAAATGTTGCAGCAAGTTGCTGGAAAATCTTAAGAAGCTGACCCCTGTTTTCTTGTTGTTACCGAGTGAGGTTGAGGATGAGGACCCTGTTCGACGCACACAGCCGCGCAGCGGCCGGTAGGCGAGGAGCCCACACAACGGGCGACTCAATTCCCCCTCTCTGCCAGACGGTCAGGCATTCGTTGAGACTTTCTTGCGCTTTCGGGTGGTACAAGAGATGGCCAGGCCCTGTAGGATAGAATACCTGGTCGTGAGGTCCTGATGTCTCTTCAAAGATTGCTGTTATGTGCAGCTCAGCTGGTCTTGGTGGGCTGCGCCGGGACAAACGCACACGTTCCCCCGGATGCTGCGGGCGCGACGCTCCAGAATCGAATCGAGCATCGCGGCCAGGCGCGACTCTCCTTCTTCTATGTCAGCGTTGATTCCGGTGCGCTGAAGCCCGGTTGGACGACAGCGGAAAGCGTGGCCGCATACCGCATTCCCGCCGGTCCGGCCCGTCTCGAACTGAAGGTCGTGTATACGCCCAGGGCTCGCGGCGGGTTCGCGAGCGCGCTCAATGAGTACTACCTGATCCATGTCTTGCGAACCCCGTCCGGTAATCCCGATGGAATATTTCTCAACGCAACAGCGGGCGAAACTTACACTATTGACTGCCGTATCGAGGACGGTCGGGCATTTGTCTGGATAGAGGACTCCAGCGCTGTCCCGGTAACGGACGAAGTTCCCGGGTTCGGGCTCGAGGCAGGACATTACTGGGTGTGGCGTAACCTGCCACCGCTGGAGAACTGACGATGTGGCGAACGGTCTGCACGATGACTCTGCTGTCTATCCTGGCGCAAGCCGCTCATGCGGAAAACCCCGCGAAACTGAGCGAGGAAACATTCCGACAAGCATTGGGACAACAGGGATTCATTATCCTCGAGGTCAACTGGGGGCGGCATTGGAATTGTGGTGAGTATGAAAACGTGCAGTTGCAGCGCTTGACCTTTTCACGATTTGAGGAAGGCGCCGTAATAACGAACCTGCCATCGCTTGATCTGAAGACCCCGTCGAAACTTTTCGTCAAGGACGAGTTCACACCTTACGCGCTGGCTGTCGAGCCCGGCACGTGGGCATTAACGGGCTTTGACGTGAAAACCGCTCGACCCGGTCTCGATGTCGGGCACGCCATCGGGAATGCTGACAATCTTATCGCCCAAGGGAAGCCCGTCGGCGGTACCTTTACCATTGCGGCCGGCGAGATTATCTACCTCGGCCACTTTTCGCGGGACTGCGATCAGGGACCGATCCCCTGGCGCTACTACCTGACGGATCGGGAAGACTTCGTGCGCTACGTTGCCCGTTTTCGCGAATGGTATCCGTTCGCTGCCGGCATCGCTGTCGAGTACAGGTTGTTCGCAACGGAGAACCTGGGCCGGCAGTTCGCGCTTGAAAACCCTGTCGTGCCGGGTGTCGCAGTGTCCGAATAGGCCTGGCTTGCGTCAAAAGCCCGGACAGCCTCCTGCTCCGCGAAGGATTAGAAACCGAAATCTTCTATCGGGATGTCTTGCACCTTTTCGCACCCGGCTTTGAAGTCGTAGGGAACATCGTCGGCGCAGTCCGGCCATTTGCCTGTCGTCATCCAGTACTCGACAAGCCCCAGGCGTGCACACAGACGCGGGAACCGCGGATCGTTACGCATTTCGGGCATGCCGGTCTGGAACAATAACGATGTGCGGTAGGCATCCGGGCCCATGATGTCATCGTTCGTCCCGGCCGGCCCGAGACGCGCCGTTTCGGCCGCTGCATAGGCCTCCTCGATGAGCCCCAGATGCGCTGAATAGACAAGGCGCGAGACGTCTATGCGGCCGGTTGCTTTGATATGCGCTTGCAGACCGCCCTTCCACTCGTTGATATTTTCCGGCGCAGGGTGGCGTTTGGCCTGCACGAACGGCATGGTGTCCTGGAACTCACCCATTCCGCGTTCCCTGGCAAGCGCAAGCAGCCGATCGACCGACGCCCAGTCTTCCTGGAAGGCATAGGCCCGCAGCAGGCTCGACACCGGGAAACTCATGTCGGGCACTCGCGCTACGAGGTCCTCATAGACGGGGATGGCTTCGGCAATTTTTCCTGATGCCATTCTCGCCAATGCCACCGTATTCTTGGACATTGGGTCGAGTGCATCAAGGCGATAGGTACGCTCGGTATCTTCGAGACTCTCGCGAAGACGTCCCATCGTTCTGAGGTACCAGCCAACGTACCGGCGTCCGTCGCCGGACCCCGGCGCTCGTCGTATGCGCTCCAATAGTGTATCGGCTTCGACAAAACGACCGAAAGGCGGGATCACGAAGAGCTGCGCTGTCATCGCATCGATATTCTGCGGATCGAGCGCAAGAGCCCGATCTGCCTCGCGTGATACAAGGGCGCCGGTCGTCGCGCGTTCGCTATAGGGTTGATAGACGTTAAGAAAGGATCGCAGGAATGCGAGCCGACTCCAGCCCGGTGCGAAATCGGGTGCGCGCCGGGTGACCGTCTCCAATGCGCCGACATACTTGCGTAATTCGTCCGGAGCGTAGGACTGCGGACTCGCACGCAGATAAAGATCGTAGACGGCCGGTTCAATCGACGAGGTCGACAAACCGGAAAACGTTCGATCGAGCGCCCTCGCAATATTTTCGGATATCTCATCCTGAACCGAGAAGATATCCTCAAGGCTGCGGTCATAGCGATCCGACCAAAGCGTCGTCTGCGACGATGTCTCGACCAGATGTGCGGCTATGCGCACGCGCCCCGAGGCGCGGCGGATGGAGCCATCGAGGACATGCGAGCAGCCAAGGGCCTGGGCCGCTTGGGCTTTGCGTTCGCCGCGAAAATGAAAGCTGGACGTGCGACCGATGACCTTGAGCGACGCACCTCGCGATAAACGTTGGATGATCTCTTCGCTGACACCGTCCGAGAAGAACTGCATCTCGGGATCGCTCGACAGGTTGTCGAAAGCCAGGACTGCCAGAATGCTTTCCGCAGTTGGAGTGTGCCTCGTCACCGGGGTCGAGTCCGAAGCCGCATCGGAAGGCTCAATCTGATCTCGTCGCGTGTAAAAGCGTCGAATGCCCTTGCCGATCGGAGAGAGGATCAGGCCTACCAACACGACCAGCGCAACCATGCCGCTCAGGAGCGACTCGTTCTCGCTGATCCACTGGACTACGTCGCCAATGCTCGCCATCTGGCCGAACCCTGCTGGCAATTAGAGAGATGTGAGAGTACTACTTTCCAGGAACGTGGATTGTTCAAAATGCCAGCAAGAGGTGATGCCAGCCTCATCTCCTCGTTGTCTGCCGATCGGCATTGTTGTCTGCCGATCGGCATTTTGGTATCGGATCGGCGCTAACGCTTCTTAAAGATGCTGGCGCTCAGGATGCTGTTTTCAGTATCAAAGGGGTGATCCTCCACTACCACATCGTCAATGGTGAGGGTGTAAGTCCCCTTACTCGCCTTATTAACCTCAAACACGACCAGCCCGAAACTATCAGTGGTTCCTTCGACAGACTGGGTCGATCCATCAGGCAAAGTCCATGTAGCAAAAACCTCGGCTCCGCGCACTCTCCAGTTCAGATCATTCAGGACTCTAACCTCGCCGAGAACCTGGCGTTTGTAGAGGTCCATGTTGATCTCCGAAACATTGACAGAG
>JAOTVR010000080.1 GCA_029863305.1 Gammaproteobacteria bacterium
CTATCGATGGCCATTGAACTGCATAAGCACGGCCAGCTCGAGGAAGCTCGGTCGGTTTACAATGATGTGCTGCGAGCAGCACCTGAGCATCCCGATGCACTGCATTATCTCGGCGTAACGCTACATCAGCTGGGTAATAGTGATGAGGGGATTGCTCATATCAAGCAGTCGCTGGAATTGTCTGCGGACAATCCGGATGCTGTAAATAATCTCGGTAATATTTACCGTGAAACAGGCCGTCTCGAAGATGCGGAAGAGGCGTACAGGACTGTTCTTGAATTTGCTCCGAAGCATGTAGACACGCTTGTCAATTTGAGCATCATTCTGCGTAAGAACGATAAAACGAATGAAGCGCTGGATTTATTGGAGCAGGCTCTCGATATCGATCCAAATCATGCTACCGCCTATCACAATCTGGGCAATGTCTACCGCGCTCTGAAGAAAAGCGATGAAGCGTTGGTCGCATTCAGCAAGGCGCAGGAGCTGGCACCGCATGACGACATGTCTTACCTGTCAATCGCGAGTACTCTTTATGATGCGAAGAAGTACCATGAGGCAATGGACGTCCTGCGGCAGTTACTGGACAGGTTCCCCGATCACCCTATCGGGTCTCATATGCTGGCCGCCTATAGCGGTGAGAACATACCGAAACGCGCTCCGGATCGTTATGTCAGGCAGTTATTTGACGATTTTTCCACACACTTTGATGAGTCGCTCGCCCGGCTCGACTACCAGGCGCCGCGACTGGTCGGGTCACGAGTAATCGATCAGTTCGGCGCGGCGGGACGTGGTTTCCGTGTGCTGGATATCGGTTGTGGCACGGGACTTTGCGGGGCCTTGGTGAAGCCTGTTGCGAGGACTCTGATCGGTGTCGATTTATCGCCAAAAATGCTGCAAAAGGCAACAAAAAAAGCTGTCTACGACCATCTCGAAGTAGCCGAACTGACAGAATACATGAACGCCGCGCCGGACCAGTTCGATATCGTCATCTGCGTCGATACTTTCGTGTATTTCGGCGACTTGTCAGAAGCTTTCAACGCGGCGTCCCGGACACTGAGTGCGAACGGGTGGCTGTTCTTTACCGTCGAGACGCACACCGACAAGGAAAATCAAAAAGGATATTGTTTGCAGCACCATGGACGCTACGGTCATTCCAGGGAGTATCTCGGTGATACCCTGGAATCTGCGGGATTCGCCGTGCAGTCTCTGGAGGATGTCGTACTGCGCGAGGAGGGTGGTCAGCCGGTGGCCGGCACTCTGGCTGTTGCACGGAAGTTATGACGTCAATCTCTGAAGACGCGCTCACCGCTGAGCAGTTTTTCGAGCGAGCCATCGATTGCCATCAGCGGGGCGACATTGGTGAAGCCAGAAGCAACTATCTCAGAGTTATCGAGATGTTGCCCGATCACGCGGATGCGCTGCACTTCCTTGGCGTCGCCTGCTATCAGGGTGGTGACGCAGAAGATGCGGAAAAATATATAAAAGCCGCGATCGGCATTCGGCCGGATAATCGTGATTATTACTCCAACCTTGGCCTGGTGTTGAGGTCTACCGGTCGATACGATGAAGCGATTGACGCCTTCAGCTTCGCCCTGACACTCGATCCGGATTTTGCGGACGGCCTGAACAACCTCGGGAGTACTTATCTTGTCGCAGGCCTTGAAGATGATGCGGAGACGGTTTTTCGACGCCTGCTGGCAATGGACCCCGACCATGTCGAGGGATGCAACAACCTGGCGGTCCTGCTTGGTAAGTATTCCCCCAGTAAAGAGGCGCGCGCACTTTACGAGCACGCTCTGCACCTGAACCCTGATTATGCCGATGCACATGCAAACTGCGGTCGGATGCTTTCGAGGAGCGATGAGTTCGACAGTGCGATCGAGCATTTTCAGGCCGCAGTCAAACTGGATGACTCAAACGCGGCGTTGCACCGGGAGTTGGGTGAAACACTGCTGAAGTCCGGGCGCCTCGACGAGGCGATGGCGGCCTGCGAGCGTGCCTTGAAACTGGCGCACGACGATCCCGATTGCCATGTCTCTGTCGGCAATGTCTACCTGAGTCGGGATCAACTACCGGAAGCTGAAGCCTGTTATCAGCGTGCACTCGGACTCGATCCTGATAATGCGAGGGCGATATGCAACATCGGCAACATCTTCATGCGAAATGCCGATGTCGAAGCAGCGCTGGACTGCTTTGGCAGAGCGATCGAGCAGAATCCGGGATTTGTGGAAGCTATGTATAACAAGGGCACGGCACTGCAAAAACTCGGCCGGCTTGCCGAAGCGGCCGGTCACTTCGGCACGGCACTTGCGCATAACCCGCGCATTCCGAGCGCTTATCGATACCTCGCGGAGATCTATCGGCTGGCCGATATGCGAGAGTCTCAACTGGAGGTGCTGCATCGATGGTTGGAAATTTATCCTGAATCACCAACCGCCAGGCATTTGCTAATGGCTGCAACGCAGGAAGAGGTTACGGACAGAGCGTCGGACGACTTTGTTCGCGAGGAGTTCGATGCCTTCGCCGATGCGTACGAAGAAACACTGGCGGAACTGGACTACAAAGCGCCCGAACTGATCAGCGATCTGCTGCAGGGCCGGTTTCACGCCGACTCCCGCAGTCTGGTAGTCCTTGATGCAGGTTGCGGCACGGGCCTGTGCGCGCCCTTTCTGAACCGTTTTTGCCGGGAACTCCACGGAGTCGACCTGTCCGGGAAGATGATTGCCCTGGCCGATCGACGCAAGCTGTACGATGAGTTAACGGTAGCCGAGTTGACCGACTTCATGACTACGCATCAATCCCGCTACGACCTTATTGTATCGGCGGATACGCTGAGCTATTTCGGGTCCCTCGATACGATTCTGGCTGCGGCTGCGGCGGCACTGAAGGCGCAGGCGAGCATCGCATTTTCGGTCGAATTGCTGGCCAGGGATGCCGGACAGGACTTTCGGCTGAACGCCAGCGGTCGCTACGCGCACAGCGAAGACTATATCGGTCAATGCATGCTGACCGCCGGATTTGAAGTCGATGTGCTACAACACGCTGTATTAAGGACCGAGATGCAACAACCGGTCGACGGACTGATTGTTCTCGGACATCTTGGCGAGGCAGGATCGCAGCCATCATGAGCATAAAGTTCCCGTTCGCACATATTGTTCAATCCGGCGATTCCCGAGAGTCCATAGTCGCCCGTTACCGCTTGTCTTCGTGGCGGGCAGTAACTGAAATTTCGCCAAACATTGCACTCAGGGAATTAACGGAGAGTCACGATGACTTACCGGTGGGGCTGCTGATCCACATACCGCCGAATGCTCCTGAACTCGCACGAGAGAGATTGTACGGACTGCACAGTTTTCGGCCGGAAATCATGGTGCATTTCGACGCCATGCAGGAACTCTGCAATACCGAGTTGCGGGGACCCGTTCTCGCGGCAGCGGATCCTTTGGAGTCCGAAGAGATCCGTCAGGCCCTGGCCCGACTGCACAGCTATGTGGCAGAGGCGACCGATATCCTGGCTCGAAATACGAGTCCCCTGATTCAGGTCTGCCAGGGCATGATCCATACACACGTGGCCGAGCGAACGGACCATGCCGTCGTTAACGCCGGCGGCGATCCGCTGCGAGGCCTGTATTGGGCCGTGACGCCATCAGTACTCGAGTTATGGAAGAACATGTGGGCTCCGGGTACCTGGGCTGCCAAGTGGCGCAGCGTGGCATCGAAAGCGGCATGGGAGCAGGCAACGCAGTATGCGACTACGATCCGATCGCTCGTCGTGCAACAAATCGACCGCCGCATACGCGAGGCCATGGCGCTCGAGCGGGCGCTGCGGCTGGAAACCGACCAGCATTAGCGAGTGTCCGCCTTAGACCGCGGTCGGAGAACTCGCGATCGACTGCAATCTCGGTACGCGGACGTCGGTGCGGCCGCGATTGCCGGTCAGCGGGATGAAGCCGCGCTGTAGCAATTTTTCGACCGCGGAATCCGTCAGATAGAATTCTGATGCTGGTTTGATGGCCTGCCCGGTGCCGTCGTCAAACATCACCATCGGCAGATCTTCGACGCGTTGTTCATCCTGCAGGCTCATCACTGCCAGGGCGATCGCCGGATTGGCCCAAAGAAACGCTTCATGATCGGGCGCCGCCTGCAGTTCTTCGAAGTCGAACGTGTCGATCGGATCCGACATTTTGCCGTAGGGCTGGCGCAGCAGGACCCGCGGGAACCCAAGTGCCACTCGAGTGGCCGCCGCCTGCGACCGCAATGCCGTCCATTCTTCTGTCTCAGCGTCGTCGAAATCCGTGCTATCGAGTACCTGCCTGGATGCGGCCGATTCGTGTTGCCCGACGAGTGTCGCTGACGCGGCAGCAAACATCCGCGTATTCAGTTCCGAGGCCGCCTGAGCGAGAGTCCGAAGCTGCTGCAGGGACTCGCTGGTGTCGGTGAATGTGTGTAACACGATCAGCAGGTCCACGGACCCTGCGTTCTGGACGATCCGGCTGCGCAGTTCCGGAGACCAGGCCTCCGCAGTGGCTGCCCCGACGTCGACCAGCCAGAACGAGGGCGGCTCATCGAGATCGATTCGCTCACCAAGCCACTGCACCGATCGCCAGCTTGCTTCAAGATCCTGAAACTCTGGCGTCCCGAGCAATTCGCGCATGGCCGATGCAGTCCAGGCATCGAGGCTATCCTGCAGCGCGAGGGTACTCGCAGCAGCTTCAGGTGCGGCGTCAGCGTCCACGTCGGCACTGTCGAGTATGCGCGCGACAGCCGCCCTTGCGGCAGCGTTACCCGGCGCCGATTTGCTACTCGACCGGCCGAGCAATCGCGAAAACATGTCGTCGTCTGGCACGGCCTCCTCAGCAACTTCCTGCGGCCGATCAGCGGCTGCGGTATCGCCGGAAATCGTCTCGAGTCCCAGCAATTCGCGGCACAGAATACTTGCTGCTTCAGCCTTGCCAGGATCCGCAAGGGATTGTTTTAACTCGCTTATTGTCGCGAAAGCTGGTTGATTCCTGTACAAATTATCGGGATGAAAATCGTCCAGGTCTGAAAACTGGAGATCCATCTGGTTGTCGCCGATCTGCAGTGATAGTCGAGGTCGCAATTTCTCGACAGCACTGTCGATATCCAGAGCGTCTACACTTAACATATTGCGAATCGCGGTATCTCCGGCGGGCGGCTCACCATCGTGAAATGTGCCCGAATAATTACCTACAATCACGATATTCAATGCGCGACTCTCTGAGGATTCGCCGGCGTCCCTACCGAAGCCAACGTTGAATTCTATGTTCATGGGCTAGCAGCCTGAATTTACTGGAGTTATTTAAGTTCGAACGGTACACTCAACAGAGGTATGACGCCATGGGTCGAGATTTAACAAGGCTGCCTTTACCGCTGCCTATCGACACGAATTCGGTCGGTAGGCCGACAGTGTAGCCCAAGGTAATCGTCGGATCCCAATCGGCGCAATGGAGAGCAAAGGAATACCGCTGAAAGTTCAGCTGTGAGCATGTGAAATGGTAGAACAGGTAAAAGGAAGGACCCTATGAGTCAGGTCCGCATTGTTGAACAGAATTACTTCGAGTTTACAGCGGCGCTGCGGGCTGCGGCAGACAGTGGCGATAGAATCGAGCCGCGTGAAAAAGATCGCTGGAAGGAATTTGTGAAGGAGCACCGTATCCAGGAAGCCGCATTCAAGAGTCTGGCGGACAAGAAATATGAGGGGATGCAGCCGGTAATTATCGCTGATAGCAGTCCTTGGCAGGGGTATTATCTGTATACGACTGCCGAGGAAGCGGTTTTGAAGTGGGTTCGGGAATAGGCGGCAGTGTGCTGCACGATTAGAACAGAAAATCTGGCGGCGCCGGGCATCGGAAAGACGGACCAGGAAGCATCTCAAGAACGACAGAATTAGAGTGCCGAAGAAGATCAGAAGCAAATACGGCATCCAATGTCCGCTCGATGCGTCTAAGAATAATAATTCGGCGAAGCCATAAACGGCTGCCGAGAGAGGGTTGATCCTTATGAGTGACGATCGAATCGTTAATGTATCGACGGTATTCGCGTCCAAGGTCCATCTGCAGCACATGTCAGGCAGCGAAGATCTCGGACGACCGTTTCGCTACGAACTGGAACTTCTTAGCGACGACCTGAACCTCGATCTGAATAAGCAGGTTGGCGAGTCTCTGACGCTTAGTTTTCTTGCACGTAAGAAGAAAAGGTATTTCAACGGCATCGTAAGTCAATTGAGTTTTTCAGGGACAAGTGGTCAGTGGGCGCGATATGTGGCGGTGCTGAGACCCCGCCTGTGGTTTCTCACGCACAGTTCCGATAACCGCATATTCCAGGAGAAAACGGTTCCGGATATCTTGAAGGATGTATTCAAGGAGCACGGTTTTTCCTGTAAGGACGATTTGAGGGGAACTTACCGGAAGCGTGAATACTGTGTTCAGTATGGAGAAACGGATTTCGATTTCGTCAGTCGACTGATGGAAGAGGAGGGTATTTATTATTACTTCGAACATGCAGATAACAAGCACGATCTGATTTTGGTCGATGCTTCCGCCTCGCACGAATCCGCGCCCGAGTACGATTCCGTAGAGTTTCATCCGCCGCACGCCGACGAAATTATGCAGGATCACATTAACGAATGGGAGTTGTCCCATCGGGTCGAAACTCAGAATTTTTGCCTGACCAGTTATAATTACGAAAAATCAAAAAGCGATCTCAAGGCTGAGAAAAAAATTCCACAGCAACACGGTCAGTCTGGAAAAGAGCAATACGAATACGGCCGCCTTTATCCTGAGAAGGCCGATGGAACACAGACAAGCAAGGTGCGAATCGAGGAACAGCAGGCCAATTATGCGATCGTGGTCGGCAGCGGTAACGTTCGTGGCTTGTGTTGCGGATACAAGTTCGCGCTCAAGAAACACCCTCGTAACGACCAGAATGGCAGCTTCCTGATTATCGGTGCTGCGTACGAGCTGGAAAACAGCGATTGGGAAACGGGCCAGTCGTCGGGTGAGCCGAACTTCGAGTGCAGCTTCAGTGCAATCATTGATCAGACACCGTTTCGGCCGGCGCGCACCACTCCGGGCGCCGTTGTTCGCGGACCGCAGACGGCGGTTGTCGTTGGGCCGGGTGACCAGGAGATCTGGACCGACAAGTTCGGTCGGGTAAAGGTCCAGTTTCACTGGGATCGCGATGGCAAAAAGGATGAGAAAAGTTCCTGCTGGGTTCGCGTCGCGCACGCATTGGCCGGCCAGAACTTCGGTTTTGTTTCGGTTCCCAGAATTGGCCAGGAAGTCGTGATCGATTTTCTCGAAGGCGACCCCGATCAACCGATAATTACCGGTAGCGTATACAACGACGTTAATCTGCCGCCCTACAAGTTGCCCGAAAACAAGACACAAAGCGGTTTTAAATCGCGAAGTAGTAAGTCGGGGACGGCCAAAGACTTCAATGAACTCAGGTTTGAAGACAAGAAAGGCGCCGAGGAAGTCTACTTTCATGCCGAGCGCGATTTTAAGCGTGTCGTCGAAAACGATGATTCGCTCACGGTCGGCCTGGAAGCGAAGGACAAGGGCGATCAGACCATCGAGATCCACAGGAACCGAACGGCGACTTTGAATGAGGGTGACGATTCCCTGGAAATCAAGAAAGGCAGCCAGAAGGTCAAGGTCAAGAAGAAGATCAATATCGAAGCTGGCGATGAGCTGAAAATCAAGGTCGGGCAATCAGAACTGACCATGAAAAAGAATGGCGACGTCACGATAAAGGGCATGAAGCTGCTGTACAAAGCCAACAATTCCGTGACGATCAAGGGTGCGGCCAAGGTAGAAGTGAAAGGCGCACAAGTCAAAATCACCGGTGACGCAAAGACAGACGTCAAAGGTGCCATGACCAAAGTTGAAGGGTCCGGAATCCTCGATCTCAAAGGCGGCGGAATGGCCAAACTCAAAGGGGGCATCACGATGATCGGTTAACGATCACGGGTATTGAAAATGTCTACAGTTGATCTTACGAAGGAATCAAACAGAAAGCCCGTTGAAGTGGTATCGGATGTCGCTCTGTCAGACGATGCCGTCGCTTTGATGCAGGAATCGAAGAACACGCTGGCGTATTTGCAAAAGCTGTGCGATGAAGAGCTTTTCAGTGATGCGTTCCTGACCCTGGCCAGGGTCTTGCCGAAACAGTACGCGATCATTTGGGCATCCAGATGCGTTGCCGAGCACTGCGACGACGCACCGACTCCGGAAGATCAGCGCTGCGTCGATCTGGTCAGGCAATGGCTGGCCGGCCCCGACGAAAAGCTTCGCCGGGCCACGATGGAGGCAGCCGATGCCAGGGATTACGAGGGCCCCTGGGCGTGGCTCGCCGCCGCCGTTGGCTTCAGTGGCGGCAGCCTGGCGCCGGAGAACCAGGCTGAAATACCGCCGCCTGGTCACCTTACGGCAGTTGCCGTTTCCGCCTGTCTTACCGGTATAGCGGTCGCCAATCCGGAGACGACAGCCGACGTCGGTCGGCAAATGATCGACGGCGGCCTGGCAATGGTTGCCATCCCGAGCGGTTCACAGGAGGCGAATTAGCGGCATGAAACCGGCGGCGAGAATTGGTGACATGCATGTCTGCCCGATGGTGACACCGGCTGTGCCTCCTATACCTCACGTCGGCGGACCGATAAGCCTCGGTGCCCCGACGGTCCTGATCGGTGGAATGCCTGCGGCACGGATGGGCGACATGGCGATCTGCACAGGTCCGCCCGACACGATCGCCCTCGGCTCGATGACCGTGCTGATTTCCGGCAAGCCTGCGGCGCGCATGGGCGACATGTGCGCGCACGGCGGATCGATCGTCGTCGGCTGTTTCACGGTGCTGATCGGTGGCTGACCGGTTGCGGGACTAGGCGGCAATGTACCTGGCATTACAAGTAACCAGCCCGCAGGCTGCCTCGATGGGACAGAATGCGAGCAAGATATTCAGCCAGTCGGGCGGCACGATTGGTCGAGCGCCGAGCAACGACTGGGTTCTGGCCGACGAAGAAAAATTCATTTCTGGAAGACACGCGATCATTCGTTACATGGGCGGCATGTTTTCCCTCGAGGACGTCAGCACCAACGGTGTTTTCATGAACGGGCAGAGTGAGGCGGTCGGTGCCGGCAATGAGCCCGTCATCCTCAAGAGCGGCGACCGAATGCAGATCGGTGATTACGAGGTCTATGTGAGCATCGTCGAAGGCGAGAGCGCCGCGGCGCCGGAACAGGCGCCCATGGCGATGCCCGGACCGGATCCGGTGATGACCTCGCCAACCGGCGTGCCGACCTCGCCACCAACTTCACCGTCGACGGTACCCGGGTCCTCGACGATGGGGCCGATGGATCCGCTGGACCTGCTCGGGGATGCGCCCGCCCCGCCACCATCGGCGCCGGCGGCATATCCCGATCATTCTTCCGCGATGTCCGATCACTTTGCGCCGCCCGGCCCGCCAGGCGGCGGCTCGCCGCCCGGTGCGATTCCGGATGACTGGGATCTGACCGACTTTGGCGGCGCCGGCCGGGCACCGGCCATGGACGTACCACCGCCGCCGATGGCCCCGGATTTCGGGAGCACTACCAGCATCGTGCCGCCGCCGCAAGGCTCGCCGGGCATGATGCCGGCCGGGTCTGCATCGGGCAGCGCGCTGTTCGACCAGCTCATGCCTCTGGTGATTCAGGGGATGATGGACGTATTGAAATCCCGTGCGGAAATCAAGAGCCAGTTCCGGCTGGCGCTGACGACGATCAAGCCGGTGGAAAACAATCCGCTGAAATTCTCGCCGAACGTCGAAGATGCGATGCATCATCTGTTCGGCGGTGCCAAGACGGGTTACCTCGGCCCGACTGAGGCGTTCGAAGAAGGATTCAAGGACATTAAGGCGCATCAACTTGCCATGATCGCCGGCATGCGCGCCGCGTTCGAATACATGCTGGAACAGTTTTCACCGGATGTACTCGAAGATCAGTTCGAGGGCGGTACAAAACGTGGCAAGCTTATGGGTATGGCAAACAAAGTACGGTATTGGGACATGTACCGTGAGATGTTCGAACGCATTACGCGCGATTCCGACGACAATTTCCGGCGTCTGTTCGGTGACGAATTTGCCTCGGCGTACGAAGAGCAGATGCAGAAGATAGCAAGAAACATGTAAAACGCGGAGTTACACGTTTTGTAGCCTGACAATAATCAGAACCAGCACAAGGCTTAGCGGAGAAAAACCAATGACAAGTAGTGGACGTGGCCTGAGAATCATCGGCATTACCGGCATCATTCTTTTGTTGTCGGCGTGCGCAAGCAAACCACCTGAAGATGTCGTTCTGAAAGGCAGCATAGTAGCGGTCGAAGCGGTCAATCCGGATGGCCAGGGTCGGCCATCGCCGCTCGTGATCAAGATTTACCAGCTGCAATCAAAGGACAAATTCGAGCTTGCAGATTTCTTTGCGTTGTTCGATCAGGCGGACGCGACGCTGGGCGCGGACATGCTCGCAGTGGAAGATATTATGATGACACCGGGTGAAGTGCGGCCGTATGAAGGGGCGATTGACCCGACCACACGGTTCATCGGCGTCGTCGGCGCCTATCGGGATATCAACCAGGCGAAGTGGAAAGCGGTGATCCCGATGCCCGAACGAAATCTAATGAAATTCCTGCAGCGCGGTTCGCTGAACATCAACGCCGAGCGGCTTTCCATAAGCGTGTCGGTCGACGAGTGATCATGCGAATTCGAGGTTCGGTCAATGTCTCATAGAAGCAAAGTAGTCTGGTCGGAAGGACTATTCCTTCGTCCGCAGCATTTCCAGCAACAGGATCGCTACGTCGAACGCTATTTTCAGCTTCGAAGTGCCGCATTTCGCGCACACGGGTGGGGATTTTCAGAGCTCCGTCTTGATCGTGATCTCTTGAAACTGGGCAAGGTTGCTATCAGCTCCGCGCGCGGTGTCTTTCCGGACGGCACACCGTTCAGCATGCCGGATGACGATGAACTCCCGGCACCGGTCGAGATCGACGAAACGGTGCGCGACCGCCTTATCTACCTGTGTTTGCCGGTGCAGCAGCCCGAGGCGCAGGAAATTGATCTGGCGGGTTCAGAAGATTTGCTGGCCCGATACGATTGCCGCGAACTCGAGGTCAGGGATGTCACGAGTCGATCGGCCGGCACGTCGCCGATGCAGGTCGGCTCCCTGAAAACGCGATTATTGCTCGAATCGGATGACCAGAGTGAGTACGTGAGGATTCCGACCGCGCATGTCGTTGAGGCAAAGGTCGACAAGCAGGTCGTGTTGCAGGATGCGTTTATGCCCAGTGTGTGCAACGTCAGTGCCTCGGCGGTGCTCGACTCATTCGTCAACGAGTTCCTGGGGCTCTTGCACCAGCGCGGTGAAGCGCTCGCCGGAAGAGTAGCCGCCACCGGTCGTGGCGGTGCTGCCGAAATAGCCGATTTTCTTCTATTGCAGGTCGTGAATCGCTTGCAGCCCCTCGTAAATCACCTGGCGGCAGAGAGCCAGCTGCATCCGGAGGATTTCTATCGCGTCTGTACGATGGCAGCAGGTGAGCTCGCGACGTTTACGCATCCAAGCAAACGTGCACCGGAGCTGGCTCCGTACAAGCACGATGATCTTCGCGCCAGTTTTGACCCTGTAATAGGCGCAATTCGTGAGGCGCTGAGTGCGGTTCTCGAACAAACGGCAACGCCCATTCCGCTGAAGAAAAAGAAATACGGCATCAGCGTCGCCCAGGTTGCCGACCGCAATCTTATCGGCGCGGCCAATTTCATACTTGCCGTCAACGCGGATCTTCCGGCCGAGATACTGCGTTCGCAATTTCCGGCGCAAATCAAGATCGGTTCGGTCGAAAAGATTCGCGAACTCGTCAACCTGTCGTTGCCGGGTATTCAGATCACTGCACTGCCGGTCGCGCCGAGGCAGATTCCGTATCACTCGGGATTTGCCTACTTCCAGCTCGACAGAAGCAACGAACTTTGGGGGCAACTCGCTCAGTCGGGCGGCATCGCCGTGCACGTCGCCGGCGAGTTTCCAGGACTACAGATGGAACTTTGGGCCATCAAGGAATAATCAAACGTGACCATTGACGACGACTTTCTGGACGATCCCGACGGCGAGGCGGAGAGCGACAAGACGATGCTCAGGCCTCGGCCCGGCGGTAGCCGGCGCCCGGGAGCCGCGCCGGCGGCACAGCCTCCGCCGGCTGCCCCGGCGCCCGGACCGGCCGCAGGCGTGCCACAGCAACCGGCGGCCGCGCCGCCGCTGATGCAGGCAGCAGCTCCGCCGCCGCCGACACCGCAGGCGCCTTCGCTGCCTTCGCTCGACTCGATTCGTGGCGCGGGCAGCAGCCCGCTTGCGACCGCAGCATCGCCGCTACTGGTGCTCATGTCACAGTTGCGCGGTCTGCCAAGCCATCATGATGTCAACGGACTGCACCAGCAGGTTATCGGCCGCGTGCAAAAATTTGAAGCGGACGCGACCGCAGCCGGTATCGCCTCAGAACATGTCGTGTCGGCGCGCTACGCGCTGTGCGCGGCGCTCGATGAAACCGTATTGAGCACGCCCTGGGGCAGCGAAAGCATCTGGAGCACACACACGCTGCTCACCACATTTCACAAGGAAACCTGGGGCGGTGAGAAGTTCTTTCAGATTCTCGAACGTCTCAAGCCCGATGCGTCGCGAAATCTGGATTTGCTCGAGCTGATGTACCTGTGCCTCGCGTTGGGTTTCGAGGGTAAATACAAGATTCAGGAACGCGGCCAGGCACAGCTCGCGAGTATTCAGGATGAACTCTATCGCCTGATCCGGCAGCACCGCGGCGAAATCGAACGGCAACTGTCACCCCACTGGCAGGGTGTCGAAGACCGGCGCAATCCGCTGGTGCGTTATGTGCCGCTGTGGGTTGTGGCCAGTGTGCTGCTCGCCGTCCTGATGGGCCTGTTCATTTCGTTTCGCTTTGCCCTGGCGCGGGCCGGCCAGCCGGTCGATGAAATACTGAGCGGCGTTGGCGTGCAGGACATTACACAACTGGCGGCCGTGACCACACCGATGTCGGTTCGCCTCAAACCATTGCTGGCGGGTCCCGAAGCACAGGGCCTGCTGAACGTGACCGAGAAAGGCGGCGTCACGATCGTCACGATCATGGGAGACGATGTTTTCGCTTCAGGCAGTGCGGAAGTAAACGACGAATATGTTGCCGTATTACAGCAAGTCGGCCAGGCATTGAACGAGGTACCGGGGCCGGTCAGGGTAATCGGCCATACCGATAACGTGCCGATTCGTTCGTTCAAGTTCCAGAGCAATTGGGAGTTATCGAGAGAGCGGGCCATCGATGTCGCCGAAGTCCTGGCACAATCGGTGCGGACGCCGACTAGGCTGATTCCACAGGGTGTGGCCGATACGCTGCCGGTTTCGACAAATGACACGGCCGAGGGGCGGGCCCTGAATCGCAGGGTCGAAATCGTTCACACTGCGCAGGGGCAAGCCCGATGATGAGTTTGTTGCGACCCCTGTTATCCGGAGCGGCAGTCCCGATAATCGGCCTGGTTCTGATCGCGATCACGATCTTCTGGTTTGGCCCGTACATCGGATTCGGGAGTTTCAGACCGCTCGAAAGCGTGCTCGTCAGAATTGTTCTCATCGCGATCATCTTTCTCGTCTGGGGAATAATTAAATTCCTCAAGACGCGAAAAGCGGCGAAGGCCGACGAACAACTGGCTGATGATCTCGTCGGTTCTGCGGAGCAGCAGGGCGGGTTGGCGCCGGATCAGTCCGCAGAAGAAGTCGCGGTTCTCAAACAACGCTTCGAAGAAGCGATTGCGACATTGCGCGCAAGTTCGAAGCACAAGTCGAACGTGAGCCTTTACGAACTGCCATGGTTCGTCATCATCGGTCCGCCCGGTTCGGGCAAGACCACGGCATTGGTCAATTCCGGTCTGGAGTTTCCACTGGAGCAGCGTTTTGGCAAGGAAGCGTTGCGCGGCGTCGGCGGCACCCGCAATTGTGACTGGTGGTTTACCAATGAAGCGGTGCTGCTCGACACGGCCGGCCGATACGTCACGCAGGACAGTCACGAGGTCGTCGATCGGGCGGCATGGGAAGGGTTTCTTGATCTGCTGAAAAAATACCGCAAGCGGCGACCAATAAACGGCGTCCTCGTGGCGATCAGCTTGTCGGATCTGCTGCTGCAAAGTGATGCCGAGAGGAATGCCCAGGTGCTTGCGATCCGGCATCGGATTCAGGATCTGTATCAGCATTTCGGCATTCGATTCCCCGTCTATATGCTGTTCACAAAATGCGATCTCGTTGCCGGATTCATCGAATTCTTCGACGACCTGGATCAGCAAGGCAGGCAGCAGATCTGGGGCACGACATTTCCGTTCTCCGAGCGAAAGAAATCGGCAGAGGACGACATCAAGAAATTCCACGAGGAACTCAATCTGCTGCTGGAGCAGTTGACTGATCGGATGAGCTGGCGGCTTAGTCAGGAGCGCGATCTGCACCGGCGCTCGAAAATCTATAACTTCCCGCAGCAGGTCATTGCCCTGGCCGGAACGCTCGACAATTTCCTGCGCGATGTGTTCAGTTCCAACCGCTATGAAGACCAGATCCTGGTCAGGGGTGTGTACTTCACGAGCGGAACACAGGAAGGCACGCCAATCGATCGAATGATGTCGGTAATGGCGAAGACATTCGGCATGCAGGAGCAGGCATTGCCGTCATTCGGCGGCAAGGGCCGAAGTTACTTCATCACCGATCTGTTTCGCAAAGTGATTTTTCAGGAATCCGGCCTTGCAGGCGTCAACCCGCGCATAGAAAGGCGGCGACGCTGGCTGCAGGCTGCTGCGTATATCGGCTCGATCAGTCTCGCCGTCGTCGCAACGCTTGCCTGGATCACCAGTTTTTCCGCCAATCGCGGTTATCTGGGCGAAGTGACGGATTCGCTGGCGAGCTATGAACAAAGCGCTTCGGCAGCCTCGGGCAGCAGGGCCTCGATCGAGCAGGTACTGCCGCGTCTGGATTCGTTGCGCCAGGTGCTCGATGTCGCGTCGCAGCACGGCGATTCAGTGCCCTTGCACATGCGTATGTGGCTGTACCAGGGACGCGCCATGCAGGATCGCGTCGCCGATGCCTATTTGCGGGAACTGAATGCGACGCTCGGCCCGACCGTGATGACCATCCTTGAGACACGCATCCGCGAGAACGCGGGCAAGCCGCAATTGCTGTACGAATACCTGAAGGCTTACATGATGCTCGGTGATCCGGAAAGGTTGCAGCCGCAGCAATTGGCATTTCTCATCGGTGAGGAGTGGCGCCGCAGTTATTCGGCAAGTCCGGAGATATATACGCGGCTGCGCGGGCACAGCGACTATCTGTTCGAAAACGGGGTGTTGCCGTACCCGGTCAATGAGCGGCTTATCGCGGGCGCGCAGGCAACATTATCGCAGGCGCCGCTGTCTGACTTTCTGTATTCGCGGCTGAAACTCGACGCGCTGGCGTACGACGACAAGACCCTGATCCTGACCGACGAACTCGGTATTGCGCTGGAAAAAGTCTTTCGGCGCAAGAGCGGCGCTTCGTTGTCGGAGCCGATCTCGGCATTGTTCACGAATACCGGGTTTACCGAGATATATCCGCGTCTTGCCACGCAGTTGATCGCCGAGGCGGGCAAGGAAAACTGGGTGCTTGGGCGTGACGATGCCGGCCTCAGCGTGCGCGAAATCGCGAACATCGAGTCGGCTTTACGGGAACAATACACGCGTGACTATATTTCGACGTGGCGGCGACTGTTGCTGGACCTCGAGATCATACCGTTTTCCAGTGAAGCTCAGGCGATGGAGACCTTGTCACTGATTACCGCGAGACCTTCGGTAATGCGTGAGCTGCTCGATACGGTCGCCGAACACACGGCCCTGAGCGCGGCGCCTGCTGACGGCGCTGCCGAGGGTGGCGGTGCCGAATCGGAATCGAGGTTATCGAGGATATTCGGTACCGAGGCGGCGCCGGCCAGCGGGGCCTTTGCGGTCACGAATCCCGGCGATCCGATCGCCAAGGAATTCGCCGCAATCAATCGACTGGTTGCGGGCCAGCCAGGCCAGCCGACCGGGATGGATCCGGTCCTGTTGCTGGTCGCGGACATGCAGCAGGAACTTGATGCGTCCGGCGGCAATGCGCTTCGGGTCATCTCGAGTGGTGGCGGTCCCGCCGCGCGCAAAGTCCGGACTGAGGCGGGACGTCAGCCGGAGCCATTGAGGTCCTGGCTCAAGCAGCTCGGCGGCGGCAGCCAGGCACTCGCCGCGAGCAGCGCCCGGTCGGAGCTTGCGACGCGATACCAGGACGCGGTGCTGAGCGAATGCCGCCGTCTGGTGGATGGCCGTTACCCGTTCGAGCGCAACAGTGAGCGTGATGTTGCGATCGATGATTTCGGCAGGATGTTCGGTTACGGCGGTGTGCTCGACAATTTCTTCAATGACAACCTGGCGGCATTCGTCGATCGTTCGGGTGGACGCTGGCGCCTCAAGAGCGGCAGTGGCGTGAACATATCGGGAGCGGCTCTGCAGCAGTTTCGGCATGCAGAGCAAATACGAGAAGCCTACTTCCGGCCCGGTTCCCAGCGACCGGAAATGCGATTGACAATGGTGCCCAACCGTCTCGATGCCGACGTGTCGAGATTCATACTGGAAGTCGATGGGCAGTCGTTTGCCTATCGGCATGGCCCGCAGCCGCAGTGGACTCTGAACTGGCCGGGAGAGGGCCTCGGCATGGCGCGAATCATGTTCGAGGAGGCCAGTGGCGGACGCCCAACCGTGGTAGAAGAAGGCCCGTGGGCATTTTTCCGTCTGCTGGATGACTCTCGCGTGTCGGCCAATTCCGAGATTCAGTTCACCGCCGAATTATCGGCCGGTGGTCGCGTGGCTGAAGTACTTATGCAGGCGAGCAGTGTCAGAAATCCGCTGTCCCGGCGTGATCTGCATAATTTCGACTGCTCCGCAGGCTTGTAGGCGGGCTGGCGACGAATATGGCGGGCTTTTACGGCAAACTTCCGGCGAAAGGAGACTTTCTGCACCGCAATCTGCCGCGCGATTTCGTCGACGCCTGGGACGAGTGGTTGCAGGCTGGCATGAATGCAAGTCGTCAGGCCCTGGGCGAGGCCTGGTTACAGACTTACCTGACAAGTCCACTATGGCGGTACGTATTGCCACCGGGAATCTGCGGTGCCTCGGCCTGGGCGGGCGTACTGATGCCCAGCGTGGACAAGGTCGGGCGGTACTTTCCGATGACGGTTGCGGTGCAGCTCCGCGAGCCAGTGTCGGCAGTGATGATCGCAGCGAATGGCCAGTCCTGGTTCGAGGCCGTTGAGTCGTGCCTGCTGGAAGCGCTTGACGACGAGGGTCTGGATCTCGATGCATTCGATGAACAACTGCAGGCTTTCCTTGTTGATCAGGCGCCTCGCAACAGTGTGGAGATTTCCGGGTACGTGAATCAGGGTGTCCATTTGCCGTTGAACGACGCGCTCGATGTGCCCGCGGCGCTTCTTGACGTGGCGGCGGTCACGATCGACGAAATGACCGAACGCTGCAGCGTATGGTGGGGCCAGGGTTCCGAAAGAGTGTCGCCGAGCTTGCTTGTCTGCCGGGGATTGCCGGCATCGAGCAAATTTTCGGCGATGCTCGACGGCAACTGGAGTGCACATGGCTGGAGCGACAGCGCTTCCCCGGCAACGGGTGCTGCCCCGATCGCCGTGGAAGTTGCGGCGGACTGATGGCGGACGAGACCTGGCAATGGGTTTCGACCGGCGTGACCAACGTCGGCAACGTCAGGAAGATCAATGAAGACGCAATGCTCGACTTGCCGCAACGCGGGCTGTGGGTTGTTGCGGACGGGATGGGCGGACATCAGGCCGGCGACGTGGCGAGCTCCAGCATCGTGCAGGCCCTGTCGGAGATTGGCGAGCATGACCGACCCAGCAAGTTGGTCGACGAGCTCGAAGACCGCTTGATCGAGGTCAACCGGAAACTTTTCGAGATGTCCAAATCGGATGGTCAGAGCCATGTCATCGGCAGCACGGTTGCGGCCGTTGTGGCTTTACCGGCTCACTGTCTTTGTGTCTGGGCCGGCGACAGCCGTGTGTACCGCTTGCGCAACTTCGAGCTCGAGCAATTGACTGTCGATCATAGTGAAGTCGAGGAACTCATCGCCGAAGGCTCGCTGGACCGAAGCGAAGCGGCCGGTTATCCGGGTGAAAATGTCATCACCCGTGCAGTCGGTGGCGAAGAAGAACTTGTGCTCGAGTACCAGCTGTTCCCGATGCAGCACAAAGATCGCTACATGATTTGTTCAGACGGCCTTTACAAGGATATCGAAACCGAAGAAATTCGTGAGATGATGTCGGAGGGCAGCACGGCGGATGTTTGTCAAAAACTGTTGTCGTGCGCATTATCACGCCGCTGTTCGGATAATGTGTCAATCGTCACGATGGATTTTGAGCGTCGATGAGCGGGTTCAAGCAGCCACTGGGTAAGTTTCTTACCGGAGAGATCGAGTTTTCGCAGCTCCAGGCGGAGCTCGATATCGAGCTGGCAAGCAATCCCGGCGCCGGCCCGGAACTTCTGCAACTTCTGAGAAACCTGTATGGCGCCGGCCGCTTGCCGCAACAGCTTTACGATATGCTGGCGCAACGGATCCTGCAGACACAAGGTACGACCCAGCCACCCGGCAGCGCTGTACCACCCGTACCACCGGCGCCACCGACGGGCGTGCCGCCTGGAACAGCCAGCCCTGCTGACGAGGAGGACGACGGTAAGACGCGCCTGCGGGTCCGGCCGCCAACGCCGCCGACACCACCGGCAGATGACACGAGTACGCGACTCCGAGGGGCCGGACATGCACCCGCGCCAACTGACCACGGCCGCACGGGGCACACCTCGCCGACAGGCCAGACAGGCCGCACGGGGCACACCTCGCCGACAGGCCAGACAGGCCGCACGGGACACACCGCGCCGACAGGCCAGACAGGCC
>JAOTVR010000177.1 GCA_029863305.1 Gammaproteobacteria bacterium
CTCATGAGCCAAACCTGGCGTGTTGTAGCAAACGTCGAGTTTGGTCGAGCCAGGTATTTGCGTGATGGCATCGGTAATTTCGACATCGTAATAATCAAGTGTGACGGACAGTCCGTCTGCGAATTCGGGCTGCCATACCACACCCAGGGTGATCGTATCCGCGGTCTCCGGCTCGAGTGCCGAATTGCCGCCGACCGTCGTCAGAATCGTATTACCGAGTTGGGTGAATCCCACAGGAACGCCGTCAGCCTGACAGTTGATGTAAACGACATCGGTCGGATCCAAAAGGTCCCAACCATTGCACGGATCTGTCGTCGTCAAATTTCCCTCAGCCACGCCGCCGAAAAGCTCATTGACGTTGGGTACACGAAATGCAGTCGCGAAGTTTGCGCGAAGCTTGAACGACGGAACGATTTGCCAGTTCAGACCCACCTTGTAGTTGTCGGTCGAACCAAACGAATCGTAATCCGAATACCTAAACGCAACGTCCAGATCCAGAGATTTCGCGAACGCTACATCGGCGAGAAGCGGCATATTCGCCTCTACGTAGATCTCATCGGCTTTCACGGTACCGGAAATAGGATCTCCTGCGTTCTGGTTCGACCCCCCGGCCGCGGTCAGCGCATCCGGATCTCTCCATCCCCGGTCCTCTCGCGTCTCGAGGCCGGCAGCAACAATGAGTGGCCCCGCTGGCATATCAAACAGTCCACCTGAAATATTGGCTGTCAGACTTTTCTGCTCATTGCCGCCCGTGCCAATCGCGGTGTAGAGAATGTAATCGAGAAACTCCGGCGTTGTGTTGTTGAAACCCAGAATATCTCCACAGGGAATGCCTCCGGTGCCACAGACAGCGGGGTCCAAGGTTTCGGTCAAACGAATGGTGTTGATGACATTGGTCGACCCGTCTGTGCCGTTATTGCGGCCCCAGTTGTACGATACATCCCAATTCCATGCGCCACGGATTTCGCCTTGGAGACCAATGACCGCGCGAAACGTATCCGTTTCCTGAAAAAAGTCGCGATTGCCCGTTTCGCCAAGTCGTTTACGTGTCAGGAGTATGTCCTGACCGGTAGGATTGGTCGGATGGCTCGCTGCAAATGCGACACCCCTGATCCTCGTTGGTGACGCGGGCTGGTCCGTCTGACGATTCGTGTACATCAGCTCGCCAAAGAACCCGACCTTGTCCGAGATTTCGTAGTTGCCAAACGCCGAGAAGGACAGCCGCTCCAATGGATTCACCGAGTTAAACGATTGATTGAAATCGAAATTGTGAACAAGCGGATCATACAATGAGAACGACTTGGGATCGGCATTGGGGTCCTGGTTGAAGTTGATTCTGGTGCCGTCGGGCAATACCGCAAGACCACCAATGGTGTCGGAGCTGCCGAAACAAACTAACTCCCCTGCTATTTCCGTCTTCGGACAATCAACACGATCAGGCATGTAAACCTCGCCTGCATCTTGATAGCTCACATTAGCCATCAGGTTTCCACGATCGTTGGATACGCCCCAGGTCAGGTCAGCTTGTAGTTCGTCTCCACCAGTCTCGAATGCCGTGCCCGCCTTCAATGACGCCTCAACACCCTCGAAGCTGTCTTTTGTGATGATATTTACAACACCGGCGACAGCATCAGCGCCATACACGGCCGACGCACCGTCTTTGAGGACCTCAATGCGCTCGATAATCGCGACCGGGATCATACTGAGATCAACCGAGGTATTGGCGCCCGTGCCGCCGGCAACCACTCTGCGCCCGTTCAATAACACGAGCGTTCGATTAATGCCCATGCCTCGCAGGTTAATTTGCGGCGTGCCCCAGCCATTAGACACCCAGTAGGCAGACCCCTGATTGCCACCAAAACCCGCAGATGACGGCAACCGTTGCAATAGAACCTCGAGCGATGTCACGCCGGTCGCGGCGATCTCCGGTGCGGTCATAATTGTCACTGGACCAACACTGTTGAGGTCATCTCTCGCGATACGGCTACCAGTGACCACAACCTCTTCAAGTTCTCCTTCTGATGATTCCTGTGCCAGAACTGAGCCCTGCAGCAGAAATACACTCACCACACCGAGACTCACGGCGGCCCTACTTGCGATATTGCTCATGGGAAATCCCCCTCCAAATTGGCTCTCTGAGCCCTAAAACTCACATGAATCTCTGAATGGCCCATTAGTTGTCTAGACAAGCCTAGTCAGGCCTAGACTATATGTCAAACCGATGTCCGAAATCGAGATGACGCGCAGCCGATACTATAGAATGAAAATTCTATGCGATCTCGAGGCAACGTGAACCGGGCGCGCCTCTAGGTCGCTGCCGAATGCGGTCCTGCCACAGTTCTAACCGCTGGTATAGTAATACCGGCTATTCGGCGTGGTGTTTGGCTAGCCGCTTTTGGTTCCAAGTGGGCCAGAGCATTTGAACCGGATTTCACTATCGTAATATCCAGAATTCATCGTCACGGCGAATCCCCTGAAGGAGCGCAATTGATTCAAAGATGTAAGTCATCGCACGTGTACTCGATTTCCGGCGCATCGATTGTGGCGCTCGTACTCGTCGGCTGTGGCGAGGCGACGATACCGAGCAGTCCTGCCGTCCATCCACTACCTGTCGTCGCGGCCGCCGGCAGCGCGGAAGCCCATCTCGCGACAATTGCCGATGAAACGGTCATTATGAGTTGGATTGAGCCCGAGGGTGAAGGTGTTGCTCTGCGTTGGTCTGAATTGAATGGCAAGCAATGGACAACACCAGCTACAATCGCGGCGGGCGACAACTGGTTTGTGAACTGGGCTGATTTTCCGTCGGTGGAACCGATTAACGACACCGTTTGGGCAGCTCACTGGCTGGTGAAAAAGCCCGGTGGCACTTATGCCTACGATGTCACGATGGCAATTTCGCGAGACTCAGGTGCTACCTGGAGTGAACCGTTTGTTCCGCACCAAGACGGAACAGCAACGGAGCATGGCTTTGTTAGCCTCTTCCCTTGGCAGGGCGACGTCGGGGCCCTTTGGCTAGACGGCCGGAAGACCCAGGCCGAGGGTGAAGCGCATGCCCACGGCGGTGGCATGACGCTCCGAGCCGCTGCCATCGACGCAGAACTGGCTCCGCAAAACAAGACCGAAGTTGACGGATTGGTGTGCGACTGTTGCCAGACAGATGTCGCAATCGCCGCCTCAGGCCCGGTTGCCGTTTACCGGAATCGCACCGAGGACGAAATTCGCGACATTTACGTAACTCGTTCGGTCAATGGCGACTGGAAGGACGGTTTTCCTGTTGCCGATGACGGCTGGGAGATCGCAGGTTGCCCGGTGAACGGGCCCGCTATTGCAGCCAAGGGTAAACATATCGGCGTCGCCTGGTTCACTGCTGCCAGGGGCGAAACCAAGGTACGGTTTGCATATTCCCTGGACATCGGAGCGACCTTTGTGGACGCAATTGACATTTCAACGGACCGTCCTATCGGCCGTGTCGATACAGTCTTGCTTGCGGATGGCTCGGCGCTGGTTAGTTGGCTTCGCTCAGCACAAGGGGCTGCCGGGGACATCGTTGTCCGATCGGTATCTATTGACGGCGAGTTGGGACCCGTTCACGTCATTGCGACGACGGCCGCCGGCCGCACGAGCGGTTTTCCACAAATGGTATTACGTGGCGAGGACGTGATATTTGCGTGGACAGATGTCAATGATACGACCACCCAGGTTCACACTGCGATTGCCCGAGCAGAGACACTAGGTCCTCACTAGCGCTGCCAGATCAAATCAGTGATCACGCCGCGCGATCGGACCCGCTTAATGAACCATTGTTTTGCCGGTCCGGCCCATCAGCTTATCGGTGATCATGTCGATCGGTTTCCGCTTCTTCCTGCAAGAGGGGTCGAAAGTAGTTCTCGATTTTCATGATCGGGGCGGCCGGACGAAACCATTCCACATTGAAAGCACTTTTGGTCAGCGTATTGCCCTCTAATCTACTGGGGTCCAGCCTCAGGATTGCGCAAAAAGCGTCACATGATGCTCCAATACGATGTACCACTAATTCTCGAAATGTTCCTTTTTAAAATAGAAAACCCCTTGTTTTACAAGGGGTTCATGAAGATGGTGGTGATAGGTGGAATGGAACGGGCCTTCGGCCCTCGCGCTTCGCGCGTCTGTCGCGCGACGGCGTCGCGCTCGGAGGAACCACCTTCGGTGCTTCGACCTCACCCCGCCACACGGGTAAACAAGAAAGGCGCCCCACAAGGGGGCGCCTTTTTGTTTACTGGTGGTGATGGGTGGAATTGAACCACCGACCTGCGGGTTATGAGTCCGCCGCTCTGACCATCTGAGCTACATCACCAATGTCTGTTTCCAGACCATTCCCCCTTTCGGGGCGGAATGGAACGGGCCTTCGGCCCTCGCGCTTCGCGCGTCTGTCGCACGGCTTTGCCGTGCTCGGATGAACCACCGACCTGCGGGTTATGAGTCCGCCGCTCTGACCATCTGAGCTACAT
>JAOTVR010000081.1 GCA_029863305.1 Gammaproteobacteria bacterium
TAATGCCACTGCTTCTTGCTTGTACTCGTCAGAGTATTTTCTTCTTGCCATTGGACACCTCTCATGGCTCTTTGAGCCTATTCTAAAGTGTCCGGACTACCGGTACCTAACCCCCTGCACAATATCGTGAATCAGACCTTCAGCGCCGTTGCTTTGTTTCAGCGTTTCCGGTCGTTCGACGAGCCAATAGACGACGCAAGCTATGACGACGACCGATATCGGCAGATTCTGCGATCTGATCATCTACCTACTCTGTGGCGGATGCCGCCAATATACACCACGCCTCGGCGGCCAAATCATCCGCAATTACCCCAGCATCCCACAATTCCCACACCCGGTCGGCCAGGTCCGGGCCGACTTAGCAAACACTTTGGTCAAGATCTCTATCTATGTTAGATTTGACACGGCACCGACAATAATAAGAATCAAGGACGGCGACCATGACTATTGCTACAAGACGTATGGCGTTCCTAGCTGTAATTCTGATGCTTTTCAGTGCGCTATTTTCCCCTAGCTTATCCGTAGCACAATCGTGCGTTTCAGCCCCGGGTCTTTACATTGATGATTCCGGCGGAACGCTCGGTTCTGTGTAAGGGTGCTTAGGTAACTCGCCACAGTGCTACCAGAATTAAGGATAATAAGATGATTCTTCAACCTACCGAACAAAAATCCGCAGCACAAATATGGGGACTATTGGAATCCGGTAAGTGGTCGTTCGATGACTGCCCGTGGGTAAAGATTGGAAACCTCTACGTGTCAGTAACATTCACTGGGGACAATTCTTGGACCCCCTTTGCCGACCAACTAGCGGGAAACGACACAACACTGTGGGTGTTGACGGGCCGGCATGGTGAACAAGCAGGCAATGCTACATTGGGTAAAACAGGGGTATTTGATAAGAAAAGAATATATGAGCTAAAACATGTCGGCCAAGATAAGGAACGCAAAAAAGCATTTGAGGAAAAAAATAAGGACGCCAAGCTGAAAATTGAGGTGCAAGACTTGTGGCTTCATAACAAAGACCACACAGTGGATAACCTAAAGGCGCTAATAGCCGTTCATCTCATGCAAGGACACACGGTGGTTCTCGCTTGGTGTTATTCCTTGTTCTGTATGCGGAGCTTTGTCTCAGAGAATGTGCCCTATGGCAAAGACGAGCACATAAAGTTAACAATAGCCGGTAACGACACGCCAGTGAAAGACATTGTTCAAGCCGATTTTTCTTGGGTCAAAGGTTAATTTCGATCTGAGGCTGACGCGACTGCCCGGCGTTGTCCGCGCACCATTGATTCTCGCATGCCTGCCTGCCACCGTATCGGTCGCCAGGCTTCGAGTCTTGAAAAACCAGCGGTAATAGAGGCATCGGTCAATACATAGAGAATCAGGGGACGGGGCCATTTAGCCAACCCGAATAGCTGCCAGAGATAGGAAGAATTTCGGAAATTGCGAAAGAGGGGCAAAACGGCGTTCTAACACTTAGGCCTCGATTACCTAAAGTGCACGCTGGAGACCTTGAGGTACGAGCCTCGATCTGTGCTTGCGACATGGTCCCTTTTGTTTTGTAGCGGCGTGACAAGCACCCTCATGACGATAATCCAAAAGTGAAAGTTTGCCCCCCACGCCACCCAATCTGGGGCCCCATTTCAGCCCGAAAAGGATAATTTCTGGCCTGGCAGTCAATCCTCAGGCCAGCCATGCTCTCAGGATGTTCTGCATTCACTGTGAATTGCCAAACCTGTTACAGGCATCCAGGCCTCCCGATCCTGAATTGGTCGATCTGATCGAGCAGGCGTTTCTTGAGGGGCAGATTGATGGTGTAAGGGCCGATCGGCGTATCGGTGGTTGAGGATTCGGCGGGCGAGAGTAGGGTGATCGCGCACCGGTCACCGTCCTGAAAAATGGATTTGTCCCAAATTTGTCCCACGGCGTACTCAAAGCCAGACAATGCAGTGCAAACGTACACTAATAGGATCAATGGGTTACGTTGTGCCTCCTTGCCTGAGATTGCGTGGTTTTGCGCAAAACTAGAACTCAAAATCTGCTGTCGGAAAGGACGTGGCGGTTCGAGGCCGGCCCTGGGCACTTCTAAGATCAATAATTGATAGATTCTTGTGGTCTTTCGGCAGCTTTTGCTTCTTGTCGTTGTTCCGAATCGGCCGCTGACAGCTAGAGAATCTGGTCAGCAAGTCTCGAGGCGAACTGGAAACGGGGATGCTTTCCGCGACCCTACGACGGGCGAATTGGTCAGTGTATCGACGAGAGGCAAGGACCCTGCGATTCCCGTGGCAGTGGCTTTCGACAAACGAAAACCTGGCGAGACTCAGGCAACGAGAACTACTCGACACGAAACAGTAAAGACAAGCTGCAGCGATTGGCCAGGAAATTCGACGCGATTTCACTGTCTGCCAGACCAGACCGACCGTAAGTGCACAAAAAAACCCCGCGCTTGGCGGGGCTTTTTCTCAATCATGTTTCAGTCAGACAAATTTCCCGCGTCTTGCCAGACCCATTCCGAATAAGCCGATGCCAAGGAGCGCGAGAGTGCCGGGTTCCGGTACTCTTACAACTATGTTATCCAGTACGAATTGAGCCGGTTGATCAGGGAATATGACGGAACTGTCGTTTGTATACCAACGCGCTGAAATAAGGCCCAATCCTGCGTCGCAACAATTATTCCAGGTCTCAAATCCGAATACGCCGTCAAGCGTTCCACCCTGAGTCAGAGTAGTACCATCTGCGTAAACAAGATCGATCAAGAAAAAGATCGCGAGTTCCTCGAAATCCTCTCCCATGTCCCATGTAACGAGGTCGAACACACCGCCGCACGTCATTGTGACATCGCTACCAAACAGATGCGTGGTGCCGTTGTCCGAACCCTCCGACTGGTTTTCCAATCCGCTAAACGCTGCACTCGTTGAAAAATCGCAGCCGTGAGAACTAACGTTAAAGCCACCGGTCACGCCGAATCCAGGAGGCGGCACCCCGGGGTCATCAAAATCCACAGTAATCAAATCAGCGTGTGCCACCAAAGGCACAACTAGAAATAGCGCCACAATTGTTAGTTTTATCCTACGCATGGTCGTGCTCCCAATGGTTTACAGATTTTACAAAGCAAAAAACATGCCGACATCAAAACAACCATATACAACAGGAACCTATGAGCGCGTTGATTTGGCGCCATGACTCATACGTAAATAATTCCGACACACGCTGTCTTGTTGCCCGGATACGGCCTTGGCGTCAGTCCGTCGACTCTGGCAATCCAAGCTCAATCCTGTCCAAGAGATATCCACATTAGTTGGATGAGAAAGGCGTTTTTCGGCAATTTTCCACGGCGTCGCGTCGATTCAAGGCGAAGGAACCTCTGCTCACGAGGGCCTGCCGTAATTTGCGAGCAATCTCATATGCGATAATGCCGCAGCCTGTCGTTTTTGAGCCGCAGCTCCGGCCCGTGGCTGGATCGGCAAACCTGTGCCGAAGAACGTGCGACCAGCTGCGGCTAATAAGGAAGCGAGGTCCGTTGCCGGCGCGGCTGAATGCTGCGCTCAAAAGCCTCAATGTCTCGATGGCAGCTCATGCACCGCGGTCCGAACAGGCTTGGATCGGCAGCCTCCACCCCGTGACAGAACTCACATAAGCTTGCGCCACGGCCTTCGACATAGTCCGAGTGGTCCCAGGACTCATCCCAGAAAAAATCAACGTGCCGTTTCTGACTTTGAGCGTGTTTCCTTTGAATCCTCTCGTGGGCTTCCATGGCAGAAAGCTTTTGATCCTCCCGAATTTGGCTCCCTACAACCGAACCTCCCGACGCAATGACCAGTGACAATATTGCGGCTGCTCGAATTCTTGGTGAAAGCTCCTTTCTCGTTTTCCAGTAGACAAGACTTCTAACGGGCGGAAGCAACAGCAGAGAAATCAGGACTAATGACAGGCCGCCGAGAAGAAACCCTTTGGATAAATGCAAGCCCGCCAACAAAAAGATAATCCCGAATGCCCAGTTTGAAGCCAGGCAAACAAATCTCACCGCTGATTCTCCTGGTAAACAGTCTGATTCGTCATTGCCAGAGGCACTTCGTGGAGAGAGCAATCAAATAGCTGCGAAGCCCGCTGTTGGCAGCGTCCGGCGCTATGCTGCCGTCTATTGTCGAAGCCGCCACGAGCCGGCGCTGTCAGTCTAATTTTCTTGATTCAACATCAGTCTATGTTCACGCGTCTATACGTAGAATCCTTTGTAGCTGATGAGGACCTCGGCGATTGGGTTCGGGAATTGTGAAATGTCGGATTCATTTCAGATGATCTGCTCGATTGGGCGCAAGTCAGAAAGATCGGGCACGCAATAGTCGGTCTTCGCCGCGCTTGATCGATGCAAACTTCCCATGAATAGCGGCCGCACAGAACCACCAGTGCCAGACGCAGTCGAAATTCTTTCCATAATGATCAGCCGTGGCTCAAGCAGGCACTTAATTACTTATCATAACTATTTGAAACAGATACAAGTTCGAAATTTCGGCACGGAAAGTGCTTTGTCTGAAGGGAAATGTGTATTCGACCGATTTTGAATTTGGGGAGTCCGATGGCAAGAATCAAGAACAGGAATCTGGCGCTACTGGCCGTGCTGCTATTACCGATGGCGGCGAATGCGGATCTCATCGTAAACGGCGGATTTGAAGACCCGGACATTTCCACAGGTTCGTTTGCGATTTTTGGGGGTGGTATACCAGGATGGTACGTAACCACCGGGGACGGAATCGAGATACAGGACAATGTGGCCGGTTCGCCGTACGAAGGCGGTCAACTCGTCGAACTGGACGCAACACGGAATAGCGGCATGGCGCAGAATGTTGGTACGAGTTCTGGCGGATTGTATGAACTGGTATTTGCATTCTCGGCCAGGCCCGGTGTATCCGAACTGTCTAACGGCATCGACATATTCTGGGATGGCCTGCTTCTGGATTCTATAACGGCAAGCGGAGCCGGGTTGAGTGACACAAGTTGGACGATTTACAGTTTCCTTGTAACGGCAAGTACGGACCTTACAGTCCTCGAGTTCCGGGCAACAGGAATCAGCGATTCTCTGGGTGGCTACCTTGACGGGGTCAGCCTGGTTGCCGTGCCGGAACCGGGCACTCTCATGCTCCTGGGCATTGGTTTGGCTGGACTAGGCTTGACAAGACGTAGACGTCAGGCCTGAAACAACTGAGAGAATCACGAAACCCCGCCGAGTGCGGGGTTTTTTGTGGCGAGGCGGTAAAACCGACTTGACGCCGCGACGCGCGCCGAAGAGATGGTGCGCCATACGACCTGGACCAACAAGATAAGATCGGGCCGAACAATACGTTAACCGTATGCACACATTCGGACGGTTTCGGGTCGCGCATTTCGACGATGCCGACCTGGCAGTTCTTGTCCGCCACGTCGATTCGCCGGTGTATGCCATGCGCTTGCCCGGATAACACCCGAGCGGCACAGTCCTGGATGCTCGCGTGCACCTCTGTCCGATGCAGCGGCCGTGGTCCCAATCCCGCCGTCTAGTTGTTCTTGGCGCCTTCGTCGATCCAGCGTTTGATAACAGCAACCTGCTCGTCTGTCAGCGGTTTGCCCCGGCCTTCAGCCCAGGATTCGATGTGATGCGGCGGCATGCGAATTTCCGGTGCTACTTTGCCGGCGATCACGCGGTACAGGTTGCTCGATTCGCTGCTCCCCGGGATGACGACCGGGCCCAGACTCGTCCCCTTCATGACATCGTCGTAACCGCTGACGCTGAAGCCGCTGGCGATGGATCCTTCGCCGGTACGAAAGTGGCAGTTCCCGCAGGACTCGGTAAGCAATGGCTGTATGTCGTTGGCGTAACTCACCGGGCGCTCGCAGCCAAATAACCCAAAACACAGCGCAACGACACATACTCTGTACACGATGTTGGCGGTCATGTTCTCGTCCTTATTGTTCGCTTTGCACCAAAGTAGGTGTACGACACTGCCGCAGCAATCGTGGCTTTCCGCAGGGTTCGTATGACCTGGTCTCATCGTGAGTGTTAACCGCTTCACAGTTTCATAATAAAACCAACAGCTTATTAGACATTCTTCGTGTGTTTTGCGACAAAACATGTGTCCCACGGAGATGCACCATGAAGACTGCGACCGCGAGTACCAACGTTGACTATCGCCTGCTTGGGCTGCTGTCCGACCTCGTGATATGCAGCTGCTGCCTGCGGCAGGGCAAGATCACGCCCGTGCCGCAGATAGTTTCGCCCAGGCACACACCGCGGTCGCGTTGCAGCAATTGCGCCAGGCCGAGACGCCGAAACCTTCGCCGTATCCTCACGCATCTGACGCGATGATGAACTTTCTGTCCTGGTCTGCGGGTCTGGATGTGCGCACCGCGTTGCGGCACTATCGGCCGCATGGCCAAGCTCTATTTCTATTATTCGTCGATGAATGCCGGCAAATCCACGGCGCTATTACAGTCCAGTTACAACTATCGGGAACGTGGCATGAATACGCTGGTGCTGGCACCCGAGTTCGACGACCGTTATGGCGCCGGTAAGGTAACGTCACGCATCGGCATCGAAGCAGATGCGGCTACGTTTCGACCGACCGACGATCTGCTCAAGATCGTACAGGCGCAAAGCAAGGATGACCCGCTGCACTGTGTCTTGATCGACGAGGCGCAGTTTCTAACCAAGGAGCAGGTGTTTCAGCTCGGTGAGGTGACCGACACGCTGAATATCCCGGTGCTCGCGTACGGTCTGCGCACCGATTTTCAGGGCGAACCGTTCGAGGGCAGCAAGTATTTGCTGGCCTGGTCCGACAATCTCAAGGAACTCAAGGCCATTTGCCACTGCGGCTCGAAAGCGACGATGGTCGTTCGCTTCGACGAGAGCGGCAATGCGGTAACCGAGGGCTCACAGATCGAGATCGGCGGCAATGACCGCTACGTCTCGATGTGTCGCAAGCATTTTAAAGAAAAGTATCTGGGCTAGATGCCCGAGGTCGGCAGGTTCTCGGAGACCGAAGGGAGAACCTCGGTATTCTCTTGCGCGAGCAATTTGCGCATGTCGTCGAGCGTTTTCATGATAGCCGTGTCTGCAAACTCCAGACCTTCGAGCGAGCCGCGCTTGGTCGCATACGGATCGTTGAACTTGATGCGGTGATTGCCGAGCCTGATGACGTCATCGTGGATCAACACATGATTCGACACACGCTTGGAATTGACGAATGTGCCGTTGGTGCTGTTCAGATCCATCAGGAATGTCGTGCTGCCGTGGCGCACCAGCAGAGCATGATGACGACTGATGAATTTGCTCGAGATCACGATGTCATTATGTTCCGAGCGGCCAATCAGCAATCGCGGCAGATCGAATGTCACCTCATTCAATGTCTCCCCGTCGTGGGACACATACAATGTCGGAACCGCCACCTCTTCTGTTGACCGTTGTCCGATATCGGTAACCTCCGATTCGTTCCAGGTTCCCTGCGGCAGGACAGGGCGCTCGATACTTTCCACAGGTATCGGCAACGATTCTGCTCTTGCCAGCGACAGTAAGGCGATGCGATCCAGGATGCCGGGCCAACCGGCCGAAGCGCGCCACAGTTCAGTGCACACAGCGAGCGGAAATACGAATTCCGGAACCAGGCTGCCGGCTGCGCGCAGTTTGCTGTAGATGTAGTGCGTCGCCTCTTCATTGCCCATCGGGCGCAGATGAAAATCGTGCGTCAGGCGACTGGCGATGCTCTGCATCGCGGGCGACTCAATAATGGACCTCAATGGCCGATCGCTGACCAATACAATTTTCACTGCACCGGTGCCGCGGAAATCCAGGTCAGCGAGTTCACAAAGGGCACGCAGCGCACTTGCTTTCAATGCGTGCGTGTTTTCGATGATCAGCAGAGGCGCTTCGTGATGTGCCGCTTGCTGCATCGCGAATACGCGTAGCATGGCGAGCAGTTCATTGGGCGAACTGTGGTCCAGCACGTAGCCGAATTGCCTGAGTATGGCTTCGAGCAGGGCGGTGGTATTAAGGCCTTTTCCATCGACCACCGCGACTTCGCAATCGGAGGACAGCGAATCAACGAAATCCCTGGTCAGGGTGGACTTGCCGGAGAGCGGTGGCCCCTGCAGCAGGCTCAGGCCATTGTGGGCGATGTAGGTATCCGCGAGGACCTTGAGCCCCTCTTCGTACGACGCGTAAGATACCGTCGCAAGCGGCTTGCCGTGGGTCCTGAAAGGTTGCTCCTTAAGGCCTGCTGCCCCTAAATCCATAAGTACTTTCTCGCAGACACTGTTGTCGCGTAATATTGCTTGTTCTCGGGTCCGGCCCTTGTATCTCTAATTGTTTGGCCGGGCCGTTCAGTCTACGATCGCCATCGAAAGCTTGCAAACCGGAAAGAAATGTTTCTTTACGGATCAAGCGGACGCCGTCGAAATGTGGAAAAATAATTAAGAAGTTATTTTAAATAGTTGAAAAATAAGTATGTTTATATTTTCTAATCGCACCGTCTGCGATTGGCGACGAGGCGTAAGGCGTTGACGGCGCAGCTGTTTGCAAGCCAGCTCACGCTGTTTCGGGGTGAGCGGTGCCTGTTCACCGACCTGAATTTTGCGCTGAACCCGAGCCAGTTGCTGCTGCTCGAGGGTCGCAATGGCAGCGGCAAAACGAGTTTGATGCGCGCAATTGCCGGCCTCATCGAATTCGAATCCGGTGAGATCCTGTGGGGGGGCATCTCGGTGCGATCGAATCGCCAGGCGTTTCATGGCGCGCTGGTCTGGATGGCGCACCGGGTTGGATTCAAGGCGGATTTGACACTTGTCGAGAACCTCAGGTTCGAATCGCACCTGCGTTCGCAGTCGAAAGCTGATTTTGACGACGTTTTGCAGCGACTGGACATAGACAGGCTCAAGCGGCTGCCGCTGCGTTCCCTGTCGGCGGGTCAGCAACGCCGCGTCGCCCTGGCCAGAATGCTGTTGTCGCAGGTGCCCTTATGGCTCATGGATGAACCGTTCACCAATCTGGATCGCGAAGGGCGAGCGCTGGTGATGCAGCTGACCACCGAGCATCTCGCCGACGGCGGCATGTGCATCATGGCGGCGCACCAGGATGTCGAGATTGACGCCGACGTAACGAAGATCGTACTGCAATGACAGACAATGACGAATCGCTCGGCATTTTCGCGGGAACGCTCGGCGTCGCACGCCGCGATCTGCTGCTCGCGTGGAAACGACCGGGCGACATCCTCAATCCTTTATTCTTCTTTGCGATGGTCGCAACACTGTTTCCGCTAGCGGTAGGACCCAGCCCGGAACAACTCGAGTTCAGCGGCCCGGCTGTCTTGTGGGTCGCTGCTTTGTTGGCGATGCTGTTATCGCTCAACAGCCTGTTTCTGTCGGATTTCGAAGACGGCAGTCTGGACCAGATGCTGGTGAGCCCGTTGCCGTTGTCCGCGCTGGCGCTGGGCAAGACACTCGCACACTGGTTAACGAGCGGGTTGCCATTAGTGCTGGTTTCGCCCGTAGTTGCCATAACATTTCGCATGCCGTTTTCTGTGACTGGCATCCTCATGCTGACCTTGCTGCTTGGTACCATCAGTTTGAGTCTGCTCGGTTCGATCGGCGCTGCCCTGACGGTAGGACTCCACCGCGGCACCGCATTGTTAAGTCTGTTGATCCTGCCGCTCGCCATGCCGGTCCTGATTTTTGGCGCGAGAACCGTGTCGCTCGTGGCTGCCGGCGATGGTGTTGCTGGCGGCCTCTATTTTCTCGGCGCTTATGCTGTGTTAGTCCTGTCATTTGCCCCATTTGCCACAGCAGCCGCATTACGCATCAGTAACGAGTAGAATCCCCGACCATGTGGAAATTCATACATAAATTGGCGTCGCCGCCACATTTTTACAGGCTGGCCGCGCAGATAGTGCCCTGGCTTGTCGTGCCCGGTTTGTTGCTTGTCGCTTATGCGACATATGCCGGGTTATTTCTGGCGCCGGCTGATTATCAGCAGGGTGACGCATTTCGCATTATTTACGTGCACGTGCCGTCAGCCTATCTGTCGATGATGACCTACATGATTATGGCAGTAAGCGCTGGCATCGGGCTCATCTGGCGGATCAAGCTCTCGCATGCGGTTGCGGCGGCGGCAGCGCCTCTGGGCGCCTGGTTTACGTTTCTCGCATTGATGACCGGCTCGATATGGGGCAAGCCGATGTGGGGAACCTGGTGGGAATGGGGCGATCCAAGACTTACGTCCGAACTGATCATGCTGTTCCTCTATTTCGGCTACATGGCATTGCGCGGTGCAATTGACGATACGGTCAAGGCCGACAAGTCGAGCGCCGTACTCGCCCTGGTCGGTGCAGTCAACGTGCCGATCATTCATTTTTCCGTTGAATGGTGGAGTTCGTTGCATCAGGGGCCAACGCTGGTCAAGAAGGGCGGGCCGGCGATGGATACGGCAATGTTGTATCCATTGCTTGCGATGATTCTCGGGTTTTCGTTCTTGTTCGGTGCATTGTTGCTACGACGTGTGCGGGCTGAAGTCCTGTTTCGCGAACGCCGCACACGTTGGGTCAAAGAAATGGTTTTGTCAGGAGGGACTTAGTTGATGGATGCGTTGTCAATGGGTGGTTACGGTGCTTACGTATGGACTTGCTTCATGCTAACTGTTGTCGTGTTCGTCATTTGTGAATGGCGCGCGCGGTTGCGTCACCGTCGCGTATACAGGGATATTGAAGTGCGGATCAAAGCGCTTGGAGACACACAATGAGACCCAGACAGCAACGCATGCTCGCTGTTGGCCTTGTAATAGTGGGTGTCGCAACTGCGACGGGGCTAACGCTACAGGCGATGAAGGACAGCATGATGTTTTTCGTCAGCGTTACCGAAGTCGCTGAAGGAAAATATCCGGAAAACCGCAACTTCCGGGTGGGCGGACTGGTTCGTGACGGCAGTATAAATCGTGAAGCAGGGTCGCTGGAGATGACGTTTCTGGTGACCGACCTGCGTTGTGATTTGCCGGTTAGCTATACCGGTGTGTTGCCCGACCTGTTTCGTGAGGGACAGGGGGTGGTGGCCCACGGACGTCTTGGCGAGGACGGCGTCTTCGTCGCGGACGAGATTCTCGCCAAACATGACGAAAACTATATGGCCCCGGAAGTGGCGGACTCGCTGGCCGAGCACGTAGAGGAACAGACATCGGGTCTGCAAGAGGGTCCACTGGAGTGCCCGTCCAGTGATTCCTGAGATTGGTCATTTCGCGCTGATACTCGCGCTGTCGTTAGCCTTGTTGCAGGGCATCCTGCCGCTGGTCGGGGCGCATCGTAAGGACGTTGCGATGATGTCCACGGCGAGAACAGCAGCCCTGGGGCAACTCGTATTTGTGGTGATTGCTTACGCCTGTTTGACCTGGGCCTTTTTGTCCGACGATTTCTCGGTGGCGTACGTCGCGGGTCACTCGCAGCTTGCACTGCCGGTTATGTACAAGGCCAGCGCTGTCTGGGGTGGTCACGAAGGTTCCGTGCTGCTGTGGATACTGATATTGGTTTGCTGGACCGTTGCGGTTAGTCGTTACAGTCGGAACTTGCCGGACGCATTCATCGCTCGGGTGATCGGTGTGCTGGGGCTGTTGTCGACGGGATTTCTGTTGTTCGCCTTGCTGACGTCCAATCCGTTTGATCGACTGGCTATCCCGCCTGCCGATGGCGCCGATCTCAACCCGCTGCTGCAGGATCCGGGGATGGCCATTCACCCACCATTGCTGTACATCGGCTACGTCGGTTTTTCGGTTGCGTTCGCGTTCGCCGTCGCGGCGATGATCAGCGGCAATCTCGATTTGAAGTGGGCCCGATGGACGCGTCCGTGGACGACCATCGCATGGATGTTTCTGACTCTCGGCATTGCGCTTGGCAGTTGGTGGGCGTACTACGAACTCGGTTGGGGCGGCTGGTGGTTCTGGGACCCGGTCGAGAATGCGTCGTTCATGCCATGGCTTGTCGGTACAGCGCTGATTCACTCCCTGGCAGTTGCTGAAAAACGCGGCCTGTTCATCAGTTGGACCTTATTGCTTGCCATTGCCGCGTTTTCGCTGAGTCTGCTGGGCACCTTCCTCGTACGTTCCGGCATTATCGTGTCGGTGCATGCATTTGCGACGGATCCCACGCGCGGCATTTTTATTCTGAGTTTTCTCGGCATCGTCATACTGAGCGCGCTGGCTCTGTATGCGTGGCGCGCACCGTCTCTCGACACTGACGCCGGATTCAGGCCGAATTCACGCGAGACCTTTTTGCTGCTCAATAATGTGCTGTTGGTCATCGCTGCGACAGTGGTGTTCATCGGCACGCTGGCGCCGCTCGTGTTCGAAGTCCTCGAACTCGGCAAGATCTCGATTGGCCCGCCATATTTCAACATCGCATTCCTGATTCCGATGTTGCCTCTGGTGCTCCTGATGGGGATTGGTATGCACACGGCGTGGCGTCACGATCCACGCAATCTGCTTGCGGGCCGATTGCGCATGGTGGCAGTCGCCGCGATCGCGCTCGGCGTGCTGATACCGGGGCTGCTGTACGGTCGCTTCGGCGTGATGGTCAGCGTCGGGGTCATCGCCGCATTCTGGGTAATGGGCACCGCGTTGATCGATCCGGTTCGTTCCTTACGCCGGACTGAGGGTGCGTCGCGAATCACGCCGGCCGTGCTCGGCATGTCGGTTGCGCATTTCGGAGTCGGCATGTTCATCATCGGCGTGACCGTGGTGTCTGCATTCAACGTGGAAACGGATATGACGATGCGCCCCGGGGAAACACTGGAGGTCGCGGGCCATCAGTTCGAGCTGCGCGAACTTCGCGACGTTCAGGGACCAAACTACTCGGCAATAGAGGGTGTCGTCGAAATACGTCGCGACGGTAATTTCATCACTGAAATAAGACCGCAGAAACGCCAGTACCTGGTGCAGACAAACTGGATGACAGAGGCCGGCATACACGTCGACTGGAACAAGGATTTGTTTGTCGCCCTGGGCGATCAGCTCGGTAACAACACCTGGAGTGTTCGTATTCAGTACAAGCCGATGATTCGCTTTATCTGGGCTGGCGCACTGGTGATGGCCTTGGGCGGGTTGATCGCCGTCAGCGACAGGCGTTATCGGGTGCGCGCGACGTCCGAGTCGAGGGCATCGTCGGCAGCGGTGGAGCCAGCCTGATGTCGAGATACCTCGTGCCGTTGATCGCGTTTGCGATTCTGATTCCCGTATTCGTGATTGGGCTGGGCAAGGACCCCAGTCATTTGCCGTCGCCGTTATTGCAGAAGCCGGCACCACAATTCGAACTCCCCTCGTTGACCGATCCGGGCAAGAACGTTGGCTCGGCGAGCTTCGAGAATCAGATGGCAATCCTCAATGTCTGGGCGACCTGGTGTGTTGGTTGCCGTCAGGAACATGGCTTTCTGATGCAGCTGGCGCAGAGCGGCGCAATTCCGATTTACGGCCTTAACTGGCGTGACAACCGAACCGAGGCGCAACGGTTTCTGCAACAACTCGGCAATCCCTACGTCGACTCCGCTTATGATGAAGATGGCAGGGTTGGAATCGACTGGGGTGTCTACGGTGCACCCGAAACGTTCCTTGTCGCAGCGGACGGCACCGTGTTGTATAAGCACCTTGGCCCGCTGAATCCCGATTTATGGGAGCAGAATTTCGTGCCGCTGATCGACGCTGCGAGACATACCCAATGAAGACACGACTGGCCATACTGGGATTGCTGTTGCTGGCCACGCCGGCATTCGCGATCGACCCGAGTGAGTCGTTGGACGACCCGGAACTGCAGGCGAGATACGAAAAGATCATCGATGAGGTTCGTTGCCTCAAGTGTCAGAATCAGACCATCAAGGATTCGAACGCGTTCCTCGCGGCGGATCTGCGACGGGAAATCCGGCGCATGCTGGAGGAGGGCATGACCGATGCAGAGATATTTGATTTTCTCGTCGACCGCTACGGAGAGTTCGCGCTGTACCGGCCACGTGCGAGCGGCAAGACCTTGATATTGTGGCTTGCGCCAGCGTTATTTCTATTGGGTGGCGCATTCGTGTTGTGGCGGATCGTGCGACGGCGTATGGCGTTGCCCATCGATGACGAACCGGCAGAAGGGGCGTAACTCAGATGACGTTATGGATTTTCCTCGGGATCATGAGTCTGGTCGCCGTCGGCTTCGCGATCTGGCCGCTGTACCGGCAGCAACAAGGATTGACGCCGCTCATCGCCGTTGCCGTCGTATTCGTCGTCGCGCTGTCATCCGGTCTTTACTATTACCAGGGCAAGCCGAATCAGTTATCTGCGTCAGGGTCTGCGGACCTGCCTGGCATGGACGAGGCGGTGGCGGCCCTGGCCGAGAGGCTTGCCAGCAACCCCGGTGATGTGAATGGCTGGAAAATGCTGGGCCGTTCGTACATGGCGATGGGCAATTACGCCGCTGCGGTCGAGACATTCGAAAAGGTTGTTGAACTTGAATCGGCGCGGGACGCAGCGTCGCTCGTTTCACTGGGCGAGGCGTTGCTCGCGCATACCGGTGCGAGCATCGATGGTCGTATCGCATCTCTGTTCGAGAATGCCCTGGCGCTGGAGTCGAATAATCCGCAGGCTCTTTTCTACGGTGGTATTGGCGCATTCAATCGGAATGACAAGGAACTCGCGGCGAGTCGCTGGGAACAGTTGCTTGCCCTGAATCCGCCAGCCGAAATACAAGGCATACTCCAGCAACGCATCGCAGAATGGCGGGGCGAAGCCCCGCCGGCGATGGCTGAAGCTTCGGCCACCCCTCAGTCTGCCGCACAATTGCCAATTGATCGGCCAGGTGTTGTTGTCAGTGCGCAACTCGCGCTGAGTGCTGCCGCTGCCGCCGCGGTGCCTGCCGAGGCAATCGTGTTCATTATTGCGCGAGACCCGGCGCAGCCGTCGCCTCCGATAGCGGTTGTTCGTCGGCGGCTGTCGGAGTTGTCGGCCAGGGTTGACATTGGTGACCGTGAGTCGATGGTGCCGGGCCGTTCCCTGTCAGGATTCGACGAATTCGAACTCGTCGCGCGAGTCTCTGTTTCCGGTCAACCCAGTGCGCAATCGGGTGACTGGTTCGGAGCGCAAATAGTCAAACCGGCCGAAAACAGCAATATCGAACTGGTAATCGCAGAGCAGGTACCTTAAGAGACGCCCATGTCCGATGAGATTGAAGCGGCACCGATGTGCTTTGCGTGTGGCCAGGACAACCCGATAGGCCTGAGAATACATTTCCACTTCGATGGCGAGGCCTGCACAGCCGAGTTCACGCCAACCGAAAACCATGTTGGATTTCAGGACACCGTCCACGGCGGCATCATTTACACGGCGCTCGACGATGTCACAGCCAACATCATGTACCAGCAGGGCCGCAAAGCGCACACTGCGCGTTGCGAAGTTCGCTATCGGCAACCGTCACGCGTTGGTGAGAAACTCAAACTCAAAGGGTGGATTGAAAACGAGCGGCGCAGGCTGGTGATACTCAGGGGCGAAGTTCGCCGCGCGGTCGACGACGTGCTTGTTGCCGATTGCGAATCGAGCTTCATGCTCGACAACACCTGATTAATAAGGACAGATCGATGGGAATGCCTCCGGCACTTGAGGGAAGACTACGTTTGCCTTTGATCGGCGCACCGATGTTCATTGTCTCCAATCCCGCGCTGGTCATCGCACAGTGCAAGGCGGGCATAGTCGGTTCATTTCCTGCGCTCAACGCGCGACCACAAGAGCAACTGGACGAGTGGATTCGCGAAATCAAGGAAGCGCTCGCCGAGTATTCGGCGGCGCACCCGGACGAGCCCGTAGCGCCTTTCGCCGTCAATCAGATCGCGCATCTGAGCAACGATCGATTATCGGCCGACATGGAAACCTGCGTGAAGCACGAGGTACCGATCATCATCACGAGCCTGCGACCACCGGCTGAGATCGTTCAGGCCGTGCACGGATACGGTGGTCTCGTGTTTCATGACGTGATCAACCTGCGTCACGCACGAAAAGCCATGCAGCAGGGTGTCGATGGCATCATCGCCGTTTGTGCCGGTGCGGGTGGGCATGCGGGGACATCGAGCCCGTTTGCACTCGTCAAAGAGATTCGTCGCGAGTTTGACGGCGCTATCATCCTCTCGGGGTGCATGACGAGTGGCGGCGATGTCCTTGCCGCGCAGGCGCTTGGCGCCGATCTGGCCTATATCGGGACGCGGTTTATCGCGACCGAGGAGGCCAATGCACAACCTGAGTACAAGGAGATGATCGTCACCAGCCAGTCAGAGGATATCGTCTATTCATCGTTGTTCTCCGGCGTGCACGGCAGTTACCTGAAAGGCAGTGTGGCGAAGGCCGGACTCGATCCGGACAATCTGCCGAGTGGCGACAAGGCCGCGATGGATTTCGGTAAGCGCAATAAGGCCGAAGCGAAAGCCTGGCGGGACATCTGGAGTGCCGGGCAGGGCGTTGGCAATATCGAAGAAATCCTGCCCACACGTGATCTCGTGCTGCGGATGGAGCAGGAGTACAACGACTCGCGCAACACCCTCGGCATACGCTAAGCAATGCGCATTGTTCTTTGGTCGTACACATTCGTTGCGATCGGCGGCGCGCTTGGCGCAATGGCCCGGTTCGCATTGAATGTCATGCTGCAAAGAGACATTGCCTTTCCGTGGGGGACCCTGGGCGCGAATTTGCTGGGATGCCTCGTGATGGGGGTCGTCGCGCAGCTTGTAGCCAGCGCAGCGTGGTTCAACGAGGCTGGCTTCGTGCCCGACCAATACCGCCTGCTGTTTGCGATCGGCTTCTGCGGCAGCTTCACGACCTTATCGGCACTGGTCATGGAAATTCACACCATGTTGCAGCGCAGTGAGATCTTGAATTCGTTTGCCTACCTGATGGTGACGATGATTGGTGGCTTCGCCTGTTTCTACGTCGGCTTTATGCTGACACGCGCAGTCAGATAGCGGCTGCGCACTCGTCGAGAATCTTCATGATCCCGTCGAGCCATTCCTTGTGCTCGGGTTTCATCAGCACCGATCGCAGGCAAGTCACCGTTTCGGCGTTCGCCTCGAGATCAGGCAGGCAGGTGCGCACCAGTTCGACGGGCAGTTCGATCATCGCAAGGTGCAGGTCTCTTTTTGCCGCTAAAGAGAATACACGCCGGGACCTGTCGCTGGCCTGCTGTGCATTGTCGGCCGCAACCGCATAGACGACGATATCGAGTTCCGGCTGCAGCAGTGGCTGGTAGTGGTCACTGACACTCAATCGCTGCCAGAATTCCCGGGCCGCCAGCAATCCCAGGTCGAGCCATGCGGCAAGTTGTCCGCCTTTTTCCAGGGGAAACATTTGCTGCGTAGCCCACAGCGCCACCGCCGATGCGCCTGGACGTGAACACTCCAGGCTGATCTCGCCGAGATGCAACTCGGCCGAACTGAAATAGGTGAACGGTGAGTCATGCTTGTAGAAGCGGCCCACCCCCGCATCGCGGAACAACACACACCCGCAACCGTATGGCTGCAGCCCATGTTTGTGTGGATCGACGACAAGGGAATCGACCTCGGTCAGATGATCATAGGCGGCCCTTGTGTCGTCATGCAGTTCACTTGCCAGGCCGAAGTAGCCGCCGTACGCAGCGTCGGCGTGCACACGAGCATCGTACCGGTGGGCCAGTTCCAGGATCTGTGGCAAGCGATCCACGGCGCCGAGTCCCGTATTGCCGATCGTGGCGACGACAGTGCCGACGTCGCCTGCAGCAAGCAGCGTCTCGATCGCGGCGAGATCCATACGCCCGTCGTCACCGATGTCCACGGATGAAAACGGCAAACCGAGCACATCGCTGATGCGGCTGTGGGTATAGTGGGCCTGCTTCGATGCGATGACGCGCTTGCCGGGATGCAGGCGCCCGGCAACCCACAGCGCTTCGAGATTGGCCATCGTGCCGCCGCCGGTCAGATGTCCGAGCGGGTTTTTCCAGCCATACATGCGCCCGAGATCAACGATACATTCCTTTTCCATCGCTGAACTCGCTCTGCCACCATCGAGCGCATGGTTATTGGGGTTGACCCAGAGCGACATCGCATACGCAATCCGGGCAACAGGATGCGGCGGTTTGAGCATCTGTCCGACGTATTGTGGATGGTAGTAGGGGAAGTTGTCCTGCATTCGTTCGGCGACGATTTGCAGCACCTCGGATGCTGCCTGGGTATCGAATTCCGGGGTAAACGCCGGCAGTTCGTCATACCCATTCGCCAGTGTGGCGAGTGCATCTTGCAGCAGTTGCAGCTCTGCGGGATTGATCATCGAATTCTCTTCGCCGGGCACGCCGCGGAGCTTACCGCAACCGGGCCCGATGGCGTTACTATTCGCTGATGGACCTGATCCCGATCGCCGCACCGTTTTTTCTGTTGGCAATACTGCTCGAACTCGGCATCGACCGTGCCCGGCGCAGCAGCCTGTTTCGTGCTAACGACGCAATCAACAGCCTGAGTGCCGGAATTCTGAGCACAACACTGGGCTATTTCACCAAGCTGTTGCCGCTACTGGCCTGGGGAATCGTGCTCGAAGAATTCGCCGTTCTGAACCTGTCGCTGGACTCATTTGACACGTCGCCAGGCGGCATCGCGCTCTGGGTTACGGCCGCGCTTGCCTGGGACTTCTGCTACTACTGGTATCACCGTTTCAGCCATGAGATGTCGATCTTGTGGGCAGCACATGCGGTGCACCACCAGAGCGAGGACTACAACCTCTCAACTGCGCTGCGTCAAACCAGCACCGGCTTC
>JAOTVR010000010.1 GCA_029863305.1 Gammaproteobacteria bacterium
GCCACAAGTGCAACCGCCATCTAGCGTGTTCTCGTCTGCCATTGTTCAATTTATGCTTCGGGTCACAAGCCGACATCTTACCTCAGATCGTTCGACCGGCGGCTATGCGATGTGCAGCAGTCATTCAAAGCCAAAACTTTGAAAACTCCGTTTGAACGTCTGCTCTTTTCAATACAAGTCGTTCGTTCATGTTCCTGGCGACCGACGGCAGTCGGCCGATACTGTTGAAAAACTCGGTTTTGCGAGCGACACGAAAATTCAAGAGGAATTTTTGTTTGTCCTGTGCGCGTCCGGTAGCACCGATTAGCGGCAATGAGCTGCGCCAGGAGACATTTTCATAGGGATTGCACAACCCTCCTCGTATCTACGATACAAACTCAGCCGCAGATCGCAAATGAAGAAACTCAATTCTGAGAAAAGAGTTTTTCAACAGAATCGGCCAGAAGGGGACAGTCAAGTTTTCGAAAAAGGAATCACCGGGAGCCATAATTCCCGGAAATCGCTACTCATCCGGACGATATTTTGGAGATGGTCCCCGGTATCTGGGGTCCCACATACACGCATTAGACTCCCAGCTCGCCTCGGCCGCAATACGGCGTTTTCCGTATCGTGCGCCGCAGGATTCGGATTACGATTCTGTCGCTATCGATAGCGTCGGGGGGCGTCGTTCCGGCATCGATGCGGCGCCATAGTCGACCTACTATCCGAGAGCAGGGCCAGCCTCAGAGCTGGGTTTGTTCTTTTTCCTCGCATCTTTCTGGATGCCGGGAGGTCCAAAATGAGCAGCCTTATTTCATTGCTAGTTCTCTTGTGTGCAATCGGATTTTGCGCCGTTTGCTGGCGAAAATCATCAATACTGCGTGTATTAGCGATAAGTCTATTTCTAGCCGGTAGCGGTGCGTTATGGGCGCCAACTGCAGCTGCGCAGGACGCAGTGTATTTCAGGTTCCCAGTTTGTCCTGCCGACACTCTGTTAGTGATCGACGCCGGTGAACTTACCGATCCTTATACCAGGTCGACGGTTTATGGAGATTTGGTGTTCTCCCATTTCGTCGAGTTGGTATATGTTGGAGGTGGCATCGACAACGCCGGAGGCCCGCAAGTCAGGCAGTACGTAGACGTATCCTACGAGAATCCGCTTCGTACGCTTAGGCGCGGCAACCGTATAGAAAGGACGGGAACCTGTTCTGGCGATAATGGATTGTATGTCTTTTCGACTATTGTTATTTCTGGTCCCTAGTGGTCACTGAAGGGCTAAGGGCGCCCCAGCTGGGACGCCCTTTTTCATTCCAGCGCCATTGAAACTATTTTCTCAATGTCTGCTGCGGGTCATTAGCAGAACTCCATGATACTTCGAAAGCGGCCGCTCGAACGATCGGAATGCCGCTCAATCCCCGCCCATGTCGAACAGGATGACCTCGGCTTCGCTTGTCGCGCGCACTGTCAACGCGCTCAACTCGTGAATAGCCACACCGTCACCCGCATCGAGCGATTCCCCGTTCGCGATGACGGAGCCGGCGACAAGTTGCAAATACCCCGAGTGTCCGTCCGCAAACGAATGCAGCAGTTCCTTACCCGCTTCGATCACGGCCGCGTACAGATCCACAGCCTGGTGAATGGTCATCGACGAGTCCCGCCCGTCGCGCGAAGCAACGAGACGCCACTGATTCAGTTTCTCGTCGCGCCCGAAGTGTTGCTGTTCATACCCTGGTGGCAGTGAGGCTTCGCGCGGCAGAATCCAGATCTGCAACAGGTGCACCGCATCTACCGTGGAATGATTGAATTCACTATGAAATACCCCGGTCCCGGCCGTCATGCGCTGCACATCACCGGCTTTGATAACAGAGCCGTTGCCCATGCTGTCTTTGTGTTCGAGCGCCCCGTCGATCAGGTAGGTCACGATCTCCATGTCGCGGTGCGGGTGCGTGCCGAAGCCCTGGCTCGGCTCGATGCGATCTTCGTTGATTACGCGCAGCGGACCGAAGCCCATCATGTCCGGATTGTGATAGTCGGCAAAGGAAAACGTATGCCTGGCCTTGAGCCAGCCATGGTCAGCCGAACCGCGGCTATCTGAACGAACGATTTGAAACATACTCCTGGCTCCTCTGGCATGCGCTAGGCGGCGCGACTGCCTGAATCAGATGCTGTGTACACGAGTTCCGCGATGCGCACCCGCGCCGCATCCATCGATTCGTCATGGTTGTTGTTCAACTGCTCTGCGGCGATAAACTCGATGTCGTCAATACCGACGAACGATAAAGCGTGACGCAAATACGGTGTCGCAAAATCCAGCTTGCTACCGACCGCGACACCACCCGAAGCAATGACGATATAGGCCTTCTTGCCTTGCAGCAGACCTTGCGGGCCATGCTCGGTATAGCGAAAGGTCACGCGCGCCCTGGCGATCATGTCGATCCACGCCTTGAGCGCCGCCGGCACACCGAAATTATAGATTGGGACGCCCATGACGATGACGTCGGCGTCTTGCAGTTCGGCGATGAGTTGGTCCGAGTACGCCAGGGCCTCGTGCTGTGCGGGGTTGCGGTCGTCGACGGACGTGAAATTTGCATTGATCCAGGCTTCGTCCACAAACGGCACGCCGCGCGCCAGATCTCTGACCGTCACGTCAACGGAACCATGGCGCGATTCGAGCGCCGAAATCAGTTCCGCCGACAACAGGCGGCTCACGGAACCCTGGTGTCTGCCGCTTGCACGGAGGTCGAGAATTTGCAGCGGCGTTGCATTCGTCGTGGGCTGTTCGTACATGGTATTGCTCCAATCGATGTGATGAACGCCAGTGTGGCTATTGATGAAATCAGAATAAATAGTATATTGGGCATAAGATTGTTCTAAAAATGGCAACAATATGCATCGATTCGAGGATCTGCAGGCGTTCGTCGCCGTTGTTGAAGCAGGCAGCTTCACCGCCGCCGCCGATCGCCTCGGCATGGCGAAGTCGGCGGTCAGCCGCCGCCTGTCGGCACTCGAGCAGCGGCTGGGTGTCCAGCTGTTGCAGCGCACCACCCGTCGCCTGAATCTGACTGACACCGGGCGCGGTTTCTACGAACGCAGTGCCCGCATTCTCGCGGATCTGGAGGAGGCCGAGGCTGCCGTTCAGCAGGAACACGGTGAGCTTCGTGGCCGGCTGCGATTGGCCTTGCCGCTGTCGTTCGGCATTCGCCACATGTGCAAACCACTTGCCGATTTTGCGCGACGGCACCCGAAGGTGACGTTCGATATGGACCTCAACGACCGGCGCGTCGATCTGGTACAGGAAGGGGCAGATATCGCATTGCGCATCGGCCGCCTGGCGGATTCATCGTTGATTGCGCGGCGCCTGTTCGATTCGCACACGGTAGTGTGTGCGTCGCCGGCCTACGTCGAGCAATACGGCCTGCCGCAGACGCCCGAAGACCTGCGCGATCATCGGTGTCTGGTGTACGGCAACCTCAGTGATCCTGCCCGTTGGGTCGGCCGTGACAGGAACGGTAGCGAGCACACGGTGGATGTCAATGCGGTGCTATCGGCGACAAGCGGTGACTTTTTGTCGCAGCTGGCGGCCCGTGGTCTCGGTATCGCCATGCAGCCGACATTTATCGCCGGCGAGTTGATCAAGACGGGCGATTTGTTGCCATTGTTGACAGATTATGAGTGGCCGATGGCACCGGCTTATGCGGTCTATCCACCGACGCGGCACCTGTCTTTTCGCGTGCGAATGTTTATCGATTTTCTGGCCGAGTACTTCGCCGGGACACCTTACTGGGATGACGATTGTGAGGTGCTGAGCGCCAGGCAGACCTGACCGGCGTAGTACAGCGGCAAGCCCCAGACGATCGTAGGGAAGTCTGACTGCAGAATTCTTTGTGCCGCGACCGACAGGTCGGAAACGAAAAACATCATCGCGCCGACGACAAGCAGAGTCGAGGCGCCCGCACCCTTGCTGCCGAAAGCCGCGATGACCATCAAACTGATGACGGCAATGTAGGCATAAACGGGCAGCACTAGTTCGCCCGGAAGTTCCGGCGAAAGCCACCTCACCACCAGGGCTGCCACCATCACCACAGGCAGCGCGGCAACGGTGAGCCACTTCCTGCTCAGCCCGTGAATAATGAAAGCGCCGATATAGGCCAGGTGCGCGAGCAGAAAACTGCACAAGCCGAACAGGAATGCCGTGCGTGTTGTTCCAACCAGGAACATATCGCCCATGAACGACAACACGAGACCGCCAAACAGGACTCGCCCAAAACGGTGTCGCAATGCGCCTGCGCTGATCGCGGTTGCCAGGAAGCCGCTGGACGCGACTGCCTTGGCGCCTGCGGCAAGCTGCGGCCAGCCAACGCGTAAGAAATACAACAGAGCCGCGCAGGCAAGCGCCGTCACAACGACAAACACGATGGTGAGAGTGCGGTTCACGCCGCGATCATACACGGGTTGCCGAGTCGGAAGTCGCAAGACTATAGTGCAACAGGTCGTGATCCGGAGCCGCGCCTTGCGAACGTCAATACTTGTCTTGATGGCCTTTGTTTCCACTGCCCTCACCGCTGGCTGTGAGCGACAGGCGGAGCCCGATGCAGTGCCGGGCAGTTTTCAGAAGCAACTGCAAATGCAGTTAATCACTGCAAAGCCGGGCGATGTCATCGTGATTCCGGCCGGTTTGCACAGCATCAATCGAGGATTGTCGCTGAACGTGCCCGGTGTGACGATTCGCGGCGAAGGGATGGACAAGACGATTCTGTCGTTCAAAGACCAGGTGCAGGGCGCAGAAGGACTCCTGGTCAGCGCGAGCGACTTCACGATCGAGGATCTCGCGATAGAGGATACCGCCGGCGACGGCCTGAAGATCAACGAAGGCCGTAATATCGTCATAAGACGGGTCAGAACCGAATGGACTAACGGTCCCGATGAGAAGAACGGTGCTTACGGTATTTACCCGGTGCAAGCGGAAAATGTCCTGCTCGAAGAATGTGTTGCCATCGGCGCATCCGATGCCGGCATATACGTAGGGCAATCGCGCAATGTGGTTGTCAGGAATAATCGCGCCGAGCGCAATGTGGCAGGTATAGAAATCGAGAATACTTTTTTTGCCGACGTCTACGGTAATCGCACCAGTGAAAACACGGGCGGTATCCTGGTGTTCAATATGCCGGATCTGCCGCAGCCCGGTCACAGTACGCGCGTGTTCGGGAACACGGTGACCGCCAACAATACGGCTAACTTCGGCGCTGCAGGAACGCCGGTCGCCAGCGTGCCCGCCGGATCGGGAATCGTTATCAACTCCAACGACAAAGTGGAAATCTTCGACAACGACATTGCCGATAACGATACGGCGAACATCATTATCAGCAGCTACTATGCCACCGGGTATCAAGGCACGCGCGAGATGGCGGCCGATTATGACCCGTATCCCGAAACCATTTACATCTACGGCAATCGGTTTTCCGGAGGTGGGTCATCACCGGACGGGCTCGACTTAAAAGCATTGAAAGTCGCGATGTTCGGCTTCAATGGTCGTTTCCCGGACGTCTTGTGGGACGGCTACGCCAATAGCGACAAACTCGATAGCGAGGGCAATCATTTGCCCGAATACGCAATCTGTGTGGCTGACGACCTGGTTGAGGTCCTGAACGCAGACCTGCCGAACGGAAGCAAGAATATCGTCGTCGGTTCGCAGCAACATCGCTGCCAGCACGAAAAACTGCCGGCCGTCACACTCGCATCGCCGCTCGGATAAGCATGCGGAAGTCAGTCGTAACGGCGGCACTCTGTGTTTTGCTTGCAGCTTGTGAGCCGCCTGCCAGGAACGTGCTTGTACACGCAGCCGACGACATACCGGCCCGACTGAGTGAGTGGGGCCTGGTATTTGCGGATGGTCTGCAGTTTGGCCTGAACGACGGCGTCATACCTTATGAGCTCAACACGCCGCTGTTCAGCGACTACGCACTGAAGTTACGCACCGTTTGGCTGCCGGACGGGACGAGTGCGGACTACAACGCGACGAGAGAATTTGACTTCCCGGTCGGGACGATCATCAGCAAGACATTTCACTACGAAAAGGCAGCCGGCTGGAGCGCAGGCGCTGCAAACGTAATCCGGGCGGATCGCGAGTCTGGTCTGGACGAGCGGGGTCAGCTCGACCTCGGTCAGTACGTGCTGATTGAAACGCGCTTGCTGGTTCGTTACGCGGGCGGCTGGCGGGCCTATCCGTATGTGTGGAATGCAGATCAGGACGAGGCATTTCTCGAGTTGGCGGGCGACGCGCGGCCTGTTCGGCTTGTCGATTCAACGCTCAGCGAAGATATCGTTTACATCGTTCCTGATGCGAATCAATGCGCCGGGTGCCATGCGTCCGACCACAGCAGCAAAGCGTTGCGACCACTCGGGCTACGGGCATGGCAATTGAACCGCGAAATTTCGTTCAGCGGTGAGGTCGTCGCGCAACTTGATCACTGGTCGTCTACGGGATTGTTGAGTGGAGCCGCCGACCCGCCGATTGCCGGAACGCGCTGGTCAATGCCCGGCGAGGCAACACTGCAGGATCGCGCCAAAGCCTACCTGGACGCCAATTGCGCGCATTGCCACAACCCGGCCGGTCCGGCCGACACCTCGGCGCTGCATCTGAATATCGACGCACCGATTGATCGCTTGTATGGTGTGTGCAAACCGCCCGTGGCGGTCGGGCGGGGCAGCGGTGACCGGCCTTACGATATCTACCCGGGCAGGCCGGAAGAGTCGATTCTGGTTTTTCGCATGCAGCACACCGATCCGGCGATCGCGATGCCTGAGCTCGGCAGAAGTTCGGTTCACGTCGAGGGCGTCAAAGCGATCAGCGACTGGATCGCCAGTATGAACGGCGACTGCTGATGTTTGTCTCAGTATTTAATGCGTGAATTCGGGATGCAGCAAATGATTCGAACAACTCTGGCCGTGCTTCTGGTGCTGGTGACATCGCTCGCGGGTGCGAGTGAGACCGTCAAGGAATTCTCAGGTAGCGGCAATACGACAACGCCGATCTTCACCGTCAGGTCTCCATGGTTGCTGGACTGGCGCCTGGATGGTGATTTCAGCCAAATGGTTGCCCTCGATATCTCGCTAATCGATGCGCGAACCGGACGTCATCTCGGGCGAGTGCTGCACACCAAATACCGGGGCAACGGTGTAAAACTGTTTGATGAGGGCGGCAGCTACCAGCTACGTATCAGCTCCACGCTGGCACGATGGCGTGTCAAGATCCAGCAAATCACTGATGAAGAAGCCAAGCTCTATACGCCGAGGCGAGAAGAGAAGCGGGACAATATGCTCTGATTGAGGCCGCTCTTCGACACGGTATTTGATCTTGTGCGATGATGTCTCATCGGCACACAAATCAGCACGCGATTGAACGATTCGTCCCAGACCCAAGGCAGTGCGGTTATCAGCTTCGCTGCTGTTGTGATTATCGTCATTGGCCTGCAAATGGCCAAAGACCTGCTGGTTCCTTTCCTGGTTGCCGCATTCCTCGCATTGATCACTGTTCGTCCCATGCTGTGGATGCAGAAAAACCGGATTCCCGCGGTTATTGCGGCACTCATTATCGTTTCGATCATCATGTTGGTCTTCGCGGTCGTCGGCACCATCGTCGGTGCATCGATTGCGGAGTTCACCGCAGCGCTTCCGGCTTACCAGGAAAGACTGGACAAAATCGTTCAGGGTGTGGCCACTTTCATTGGCAGGACGTTGAGTCGCGACGGGGCCTTCGAATCTCTTGGTGACATGATCGATCCAGGCTGGGCGATGGGCCTGGCAGCGACTATTCTGAACAGTCTCAAGGACGTGCTGACCAATGTGTTCCTGATCATCTTTACGATGATCTTCATTCTGCTCGAAGCGTCATCCGTGGAAACGAAGGTTGCCGCCGCATTCGGTCGCAGTACACAGTCCCTGCAGCGGCCGCGGGTGTTTCTCGGTAATCTGGGCCGCTACCTCGGCATCAAGACTCTCGTCAGCATCGTCACCGGTTTTGCGGCCGGACTGCTCACCTGGGCGATCGGCCTCGACTTTCCATTGTTGTGGGCGATGTTGGCATTCCTGCTCAACTATGTGCCGACCATTGGCTCGATTATCGCGGCGGTTCCCGCGGTTTTGATGGCGCTCGTACAGCTCGGTCCTGGCGAAGCGTCTGCGACGGCCATAGGCTTTGTCGTGATCAACATGGTCTTCGGCAATATCATCGAACCGCGCCTGATGGGTTACGGCGTCGGCCTGTCGGCGCTCGTCGTTTTCATCGGTCTGGTGTTCTGGGGCTGGGTTTTTGGCCCGGTTGGCATGCTTCTGTCCGTGCCGTTGACGATGACGCTCAAGCTTGCGCTCGAAAGCGACAAGAGAACGCGCTGGATAGCCATACTGATAGGCTCCGAACGCGATGCGCAGTATGCTTTGCAGCGTCGAACGGCTTAGGCTCTAGCCGTACTCTCTGTCGAGCGGCTCGGTGTCTTCCATCTGCTCGAGCAGATTGATCGCCACGGCGACGAAATCCGTGTCCGTAATAATGCCGCGCAGTTTTCCCTTGGTGACGACGGGCAGGCAACCGATCTTGTGTTTTTCGAGAAATAACGCCGCCTGTCTGAGACTCGCGTGTTCATCGACCGTGGCAAGGTCTGTCACCATGACGTCTTTAATGCAGATATCTTTTGCGCGGATGCGGTTATCAGGTTCACGCAGAGACGAGTCGGTCCCGGCCAGCACATTCGTGAGCGTAATCAGGCCGACAAGCTCCATGTTGCCAACAACGATCGGCAGATGATGAATGCGATTTGCCTGCATGAGCGCTCGGGCTTCCGCAAGACTCGCTGTCGGTGGCAGCGTAATCAGGTCGGTGCTCATGATGGCGTCAATGCTGAACATGGCCGCGTCCTTTGTTCTTTGATTGTTCTCAGTCTAGACACTGGTGCGAGGCATACCATAGCGAAAAACACCTATTTCGCGGCCGGCCGTGACGCGCGACGCTATGCCAACGGGGTGCACGAAGCGCCCGGCCAGAGCCGTTCCCTGCTCCGATCGGTCATGGCGGCGATTCGACGCCTGTGAAATACTGAGAATCCTGCGTCTATTCCGGTCCAACACGCCATGATCAGTCGTTACCTCACTGTTGTCACTGCATTGCTGCTCGCAGTGGCCGCAGATGCAGACGAATTCAACGCGACCGGCATTGTCAGGGACGCCGTAAATCACTGGCGTGGGCTCGCATCCGACAGTGTCATCACGATGGTCATTCACCGGCCCGACTGGGAGCGCACAATGACGATTCGCGCCTGGACCAAAGGCGACGATCGCTCGCTGGTACGCGTGCTCGAGCCGAGGAAGGACCGTGGGAATAGCACGCTGACTGACGACAACAGCATGTGGTCGTTTTCACCCAAGGTAAATCGCGTCATCAAGATCCCGTCATCGATGATGGGCCAGAGCTGGATGGGCTCGGATTTCTCGAACAAGGACGTTGCGCGTGCCGACGACATCGTTGATCAGTACGATCACTCCATCCTTGGCGTCGAAGAGGTCGATGGCATTACGGTCTATGAGATCGAGTCCGTACCGCACGAAGAAGCCGCAGTTGTGTGGGGCAGGGAAGTGCTGCGCATCCGCGAAGATCATGTTGTATTGACGCACCGTTTTTTTGATCAGGATGGCGAACTCGTCAAGACATTGACCTCGCTCGAAATCGGCGAAATGGGCGGTCGCGTCATTGCGCAACAGCAACGCATGAGCAAGACCGAGTCTCCCGATGAATGGACCGAGATTCAGGTCGTTTCAGTTAATTACGACGTGGACCTGAAAGACAGCCTGTTCACGCTGTCCAATCTGCGCAACCCGAGAGACTAGTACTCCATGGAGTACCCGCTGTGAATCTTGTTTTTCGCCTGGCCTGGCGCAATCTGTGGCGGCAGCCGCGTCGCACGTGGCTGACGACCGGCGCGATGATGTTCTCGAACATGCTGCTCGTATTCATGATCTCTCTGCAGTTCGGCATGTACAGCCTGATGATCGACAATACCTTGCAGGCATTTACCGGGCATTTGCAGATTCAGGCACCGGGCTACATTGACGACAAGAAGATGCGCCAGACTGTGGCCGACATAGTGCCGCTCGCCGAGTCTCTGCGTGCTGAACTTACTGCGCAACATGTCGCGGCGCGCGCGACCGGTTTTGCGCTGGTATCGAGCGAAGAGCGCAGTTACGGCATCGCCGTATTTGGCGTGGAGCCGGAGTTTGAAGACGATGTTTCGACACTGCCCGGGCTGATAGCGGAAGGACGATTCCTGCGTGACAATGAGGCCGCCGAAATTGTCATTGGTGCGGCGCTTGCGCGTAATCTTCGCGTCGCACTCGGCGACGAGCTGGTGCTGCTGGGCAGTGGTCGCGATGGCTCGTTTGCCGCCGGTGTGGTCAAACTCGTCGGTATATTCGACAGTGGCATTGCCGATTTTGACCGCAGCGTTACCGAGATACCGCTCGGGTTCTTTCAGGATATGTTTTACATGAACGGCAGCGGGCATCACGTCGTGATCAACGCAGGTGGTATCGACGGCGTGGCGGCGCTGCAAAGCCGGGTCGGCTCACTGTTGCCTGCCGGGCAGGAACTGGCGGTGCACGACTGGGATGCGCTGCAACCGGGGCTCCAGCAGGCCATCAAGGCGGACATGAGCAGCGCATTTTTCATGTACGGCATTCTCGTGATCCTGGTTGCGTTCAGCGTACTCAACACGCAGCTGATGTCAGTGCTGGAACGCACACACGAGTTCGGCATCGTCTTGTCGCTCGGTCTGACGCCGGGACGACTCGGCCGCCTGGTCCTGCTGGAAACGGCGATAATGGGCATGCTGGGGCTGCTGCTCGGCGCCCTGCTCGGCGGTCTGCTCACCTACTGGTTCAGCATCAACGGCTTTGCCTATCCGGGTATGGAGGAACTGGCTGCCAAATTCAATCTGCCCGCGCGATTCTTCCCGCAAGTGTCACCGCTTACGTTGCTGATCGGCCCGGGAGTTGTATTCATCTTCACGATTCTGGCGGCGCTCTATCCGGCGCTCAGGCTGCAGCGGCTGCAACCCGTTGAAGCGATGAGGGCTGTCTGATGCACATGATCGCGATTCTGATGCGCCTGGCCTGGCGTAATCTGTGGCGCAACCATCGGCGTACTCTGATCATGCTCATGGCGATCACGCTCGGCGCCTGGGCGATGATCTTCATGACGGCGCTGATGCGTGGCATGGTCGCGGAAATGGTCAGGGGCGGTATCAGCGCTTTGCCGGGCCACGTGCAGGTGCACCACCCTGATTACCGTGATGATCCCAGTATTGCGAACCTGATTCCCATGAGCGACTCGGAACTGTCGGAGCGGTTTGCCGGGGCCGGTTTTGCCGCGTGGGCATCACGCGTTCGCGTTCCGGCGGTTATCACCAGCGAATACGATTCACGTGGCGTCACCCTTCTGGGCGTCGATCCAGTGTCAGAGCAGGGTCTGACTTTTGTCGACGACAACCCGGTGGAGGGCCGGTTTCTCGAGTCTGTCGACGATGCAGGCGTGGTGATTGGCAAAAAGCTCGCAACGACACTCAATACGCAGGTAGGTAAGCGCGTCGTCCTGATGAGCCAGGATCCGGATAACGAGATTGCCGACCGTGGCTTCCGCGTTGTCGGCCTGTTCGAGGCAGATATCAAAGCGTTCGAGGAAAACTACGTTTTCGCGGGCAAGGCGACAGCCCAGAAAATGCTGCGAATCACCGATCAGGTTTCCGAACTGTTTGTTCTTGGAAGTGACCATCGCAATGTCGATGAGGTGTATGACAAAACAGTGGAACTCATCGGCGACCGTGCAGAAGTCATGCGCTGGTTCGATATCGATACCTACCTCGGATCGATGCTCAAGGTGATGGATGGATTCGTTTTCGTCTGGATTATCGTGATATTTCTGGCGCTGTCGTTCGGTCTCGTCAACACCCTGGTGATGGCCGTATTCGAGCGTGTGCGCGAAATCGGATTGATGCTCGCGCTGGGCATGCGGCCGGTCTATATCCTCGGCCAAATTGTCGTCGAGTCGCTGTTGTTGCTTGCCATAGGGTTGGCCATCGGATCGGCCCTGTCCTGGGCAGCCGTGCAACCCATCAAGGATGGGATCGATGTCTCGATCGTTGGCGACGGCCTGGACATGTGGGGCATGTCGAACATGTTGTATCCCGAGTTGTTATTGAGCGACGTGATTCTGGCGAACGTCGTTGTTCTTGTACTCGGTTTTCTCGCGAGCCTCTCGCCAGCATGGCGCGCTGCACACTATGAACCGATTGAAGCCATCACGAAGGTCTGACCATGACAGCAGTACGTTGCGTTGATTTGTGCAAAACCTACCGCCAGGGCGAGGAGGACATCAAAGCCCTCGACCACGTCAGCATCGACATTGACGAAGGCGGTTTCGTCTGTCTGTCGGCACCGTCCGGCGGCGGCAAGACCACCTTGCTCAATGCAATCGGCGGTCTGGACAAGCCGGACAGTGGTGAGGTCTACATCGCGAGCCGGCGGATCGATAACCTCTCAAAGGGCGAACTCGCGGAACTGCGACTGCGACAGATCGGATTCGTCTTCCAGGCCTTTAACCTGATTCCGGTACTGACGGCGCGCGAGAATATCGAATTCGTTATGCAGGTCCAGGGTGTGCCGTCCGGCGAGAGACAGGCAAAAGCGCTCGAAATACTCGAGGAGGTCGGCCTCGCAGGACTTGAAGATCGGCGCCCGGCGGACATGTCTGGCGGTCAGCAGCAACGTGTGGCGGTTGCGCGCGCAATCGTGTCGCGCCCGGCGCTGGTCCTGGCTGATGAGCCGACGGCGAATCTCGATTCGAAGACGGCCGATGGCCTGATGGAATTGTTCCGCGAACTCAATGACCACCACAACACGACGTTTATCATCGCGACCCACGACAAACGCGTGATGAGCTATGCGAAGCGCCTGGTCAGGATGCTCGATGGGCGTATTGTCGATGACGTCCTGCAAGATGCGGCCTAGCCACACGCTGTTGTCGTTGCTTCTGTGCGCCGTCGCATTGGCTGAAGACACACCCTGCGAATTCGGCGGACACACGAAATTTCGATGGGTCGGGCAGAGTCTTCCCGACGACAGTGTGTTGCGCGATCTCGCAGGTTCAACGTCCGTCGACATGGCCGGTGAACTGCGCCTGAACGTCTCGGCGAAGCGCGAGAAGTGGGATTTCCATGCCGACTATCAGCTCATAGCTCTGCACAGCGAGTTTCTGCCGGCAGGTATGCCCGATGACGACAGCCGATTGTTCGATTTGACGGCGGTACTTGATGATGGCGACGAGCTTGCCGTTTTGCATCGGCTCGACCGATTCTGGGTCGGCCACGCGGGCGATAGAACCGTGGTCAGGCTCGGTCGGCAGGCCTTGTCATGGGGCAATGGCCTGTTTTTCGCACCGATGGATCTCGTCAACCCCTTCGATCCAACGACCATTGATACCGAGTACAAGACGGGCGATGACATGTTGTACGTGCAATATTTGCGCGACAATGGCGACGATGTGCAAAGTGCGGTCGTTTTTCGTCGCAACGCCTTGAGCGGCGAAATCGAGGCCGACGAGGCGACGGTCGCACTTAAGTATCATGGCTTTGTCGGTGACGGCGAGTTCGATGTGCTGGTCGCGGAGTCGTACGACGACCTTGTAGTCGGCGCGGGTGGTACGCGAAGTATCGGCGGTGCCATCTTGCGCGGCGACATTGTCCTGACAGACACAGCGACCGAGACGGTTGTCGAAGTAGTCACAAATCTGAGCTACTCATGGACCTGGAATGACAGGAACGTGAGCGGCGCGGCCGAATATTACTATGACGGTTCGGATCGCCACTATCTGGCGGCGAGTCTGATGATTGAAATGTCACCGCTCTGGATGGTCACGCCGACGCTGGTGTCGAATGTTGACGATCCGAGCGCCTTGTTGCAACTCGTCACACAATACAGCCTGTCGGACAACATGACATTTCTGGGCAGTGTCAATATTCCGTTCGGGGCTAACGGCAGCGAGTTTGGCGGCCCTGATTCCGGAGTGCCGAACAAATACCTTTCGATCGACGCCGGCGTCTTCGCACAGATCGCGTGGTATTTCTAAACTGTTGAAGGCGCATGTACCCCGGCTCGGGAAATCGAGTGCTTGTCGCGTTGCGTGCGGCGCGACTAGCCCTGTGACAAATCCTTGATATTTTGCAGCAGGTTGGCAAATGAATGTTCGCGCTCAGGACCAAATACAGGGTCAAGAGTGTCCAGGTGAGATATATCGACGAACATCGATTTCTCACCATTGACAAGCTCATCTGCCCGCCGGAACAGGTCGTCCTCTTCCCAGGCCATGTGCGTGCGCAGCGTTTGAACGTATGCGTTCGTATCGGCGAGAATTCGCTCACGCGTCACGGCCGCACCCGAAGCGACCGCCTCGATGTCATTGCGAAGCCTTTCGCCAAGCTCCGCAATCTCGCGGTGCTCAGGTCCGACACGTTCAAGCCCCTGGGCAAGTTTCGGCTGTTCGGCCTGCATACCCGCATACAGCAGATCTTCTTTCGGGTGGTGAACAGCGTCCGAATAGACAGTCATGTAACGCATGATGTCGTGGATCAGTTCGTAATCGGGCTTCTCGCCATCACGAATATGCCCGACCTGCCGCGACAGAAGGTCCAGCATGATGGCCATGTTGCGGTGGTCTTCACGCAGGTCGTCGAGAAGGTCTGCCAGCAAGATTGTCATATTAGAGCCCTATTTGCAGATACCCTTTAATCCTGCGCGCAGCTTAGCATGGCGAAAATCCGGGATTTCACCTACCTCATCGCCGGAATACTTTCGAAATCGCTGGCCGCTTCCATGTCCAGCAAGGCATCCGCGAGTGCAGAAAGCAAGCTGTGATTGGACACGTACAATTCTCTGTTCACATTCAGCAGCGTGGAAATCTCGACTTCGCCTAATTCGCCGCGCGACACCTCACCGTAGATGCGTTTGTGCATGCGCGCGTACAACATCTCGCTCTTGTTCTTGATGTCGACAAGTGTTTCGAAACGCACATTCGGCACATCCAGCTTTCGCAAGGATTCGAAAGATTCATAGAATTCGCGCGCGACCTCCCGGAACTGGTCGAAATAGGCGTTGAACCTGTCGCTGACTGAATTGCGAAACAGGCGCAGGTCCTCGTACGTGTCTTTGATGCTCTTTGCGGAATGGACTCCATTTCGAATCGACGGAATGATCTGACTGAGTCTCTGGGATTCCGCGGGCTCAAGCGGCACACTTTGAAGCGCCAGCGCCTGCTTGAGAATTTCACCCTCGAGTTGTTTGAGTTCGGCATAGCAGCGTTCGTAATCGGGATCACGCTGAAAGACGCTCACTCCGGTTCGATCATCACCGCTGTCATAGAAAGTGTAATCCGGCGGCAGCCCGAAGCTGATTTGATTCAAAGCTGCCGCCTGATCGATCAGGCGATACGTTTCCCGCGTAACGCTTTCGATCGCGGCCTCCGGTACTGACGCATCGCTCGCTTTAATATGCCGTAGCAGCGGCGTTTCATCGTCAGTGAACATGCGGTCAAGCCGCTTGCTCAACACTCCGACGAATGGCAGGAACAGCAGTATGCCGAACAGATTGAACGAACTGTGAAAAGCGACCAGAGCGAATAATGGATCGGAGATTCCGAAGACGTTCGTAATGAGAGCCAGCAGCTGTTTGAGAAAGATAAACGCGATCGCGTCGACAACGACGTTAAACAGGATCAACGCAGCCGCAACGCGCTTCTTGGCCACGGAACCCGCGAGTGCGCCGAGCAACGCCGTGATGGTCGTGCCGAGATCGGCACCAATGGCAATCGCTGCCGCTGACGTCAAGGAAATTGCTCCGGCAAACAGCGCGCTCAGGGTGATCATAATCGTTGCCGAACTCGACTGAATCATCGAAGTCAGCAGCAAGCCCGCAGTGAGAAAAACAATCAGCGGATAACCGCTCAGCGCCGCCGGATCGAACAGCTCGGTAGCGACCAGCGCTCCCGATTTCATGAATTCGAGACCCATGAGCATCAGGCCGAAACCGATGACGAAATGACTGATGCCTGCGCGCCGCGTTCCCTGGGCGGACCAGACAACACCAAAGCCGCCGAGTGTTATCAGCGGCAGGGCCAATGCCTCGATATCCAGCTTGAATCCGATCGTGGCAACGATCCAGCCGGTCACCGTCGTACCGAGATTCGAGCCGAACACGATGCTGATCGCGCTTGACAGCGAAATGATGCCGGTACCGACAAACGCGAGCACGATAAGACTGACGACCGAGCTGCTCTGCAGCGCGGCTGTGGAAGTGGCGCCGGCGATGACGCCGGCGACCGGCCTGGCGGTGTACTGGCGGAGAAATTTCTTGAATGACCGACCGGCCAGCTGTGTCAGCGCCCTTTCCAGCTGGTGCATGCCGAAGAGAAACAGGCCAAGGCCGGCGGCAAGGCGCCACAGGTCGAGCTCGCCATTCATGCGTTGCTAGAAGAACTTCTTTGCCAGCCCCAGGACGTCGTCGAGACCAAATCCGTCCCCGCCCCCCAGAATATCGCCCAGAGGCCCAAGGCCACCCTTGCTGACGGACGAACCAAGATCCCGGCCGGCAGAAGTTTTCTTGCTCATCGCGCCCATCGCAAGACTCGCCAGCAATGGCAATGCCTTCTTGATGACGCCGGAGTCGATGCCGGTTTCCCTGGACGCGTGAGCCGCGACGTTGCGACTGACGTCCTTGCTGCCGAACAGATGCCCGAGAATCTTGTTACCGTCGGTGCGTGTCGCGTCATCGCGCAGTAACCCGGGATTGTCCAGGTAACGATCGTGGCCGCCAGACTCGAGCGCCCTTCGCAAACCAGCCAGTCCGGAGTCATCTGCCGTGTTTTTCTGCAGGCCGCTGAGCAAGGCAGGTCCAAGTGCGCCGATCAGATTTTTGGTATCGGAAGAGCCCAGACCGATTGCTCCGGCTAGCTCACCGATGCCGTCATTACCGCCGGCACTCTTGAGTAAGTCAAGAAAGTCCATAGTATTCCTCTGTTGGTGTTATCTGCGGATATACTGTCATAGCTGCAGTGCAGCGCCATGACAACACAGGCCCTGAATATGCGCAATAAGACATTCTACTATCTGATTTCGACCCTTATTTTTTCCGGTTGCGCAGTAAATCCCGTGACCGGTGATCGTGACTTCGTCCTGATGAGCGGCACACAGGAAGTGGCGCTGGGCGAGCAGAACTATGCTCCCATGCAACAGTCCCAGGGCGCTGCCTATGACGTCGACCCGGCGCTGACTGCGTACGTGCGGTCGGTTGGAAACCGGCTCGCCGAGGCGAGTGACTCGCCGTTACCGTACGAGTTCGTGGTGCTGAACAACTCGGTGCCGAACGCCTGGGCGCTGCCTGGCGGCAAGATCGCGATCAATCGGGGCCTTTTGACCGAAATCAATTCCGAAGCTGAACTGGCGGCCGTGCTCGGCCACGAAATTGTGCATGCCGCGGCTCGTCACACGGCGCAGCAGATGTCGAAAGGCATGCTGATGCAGGGCCTCGTCATCGCGACGAGCGTCGCCACGAGTGACAGTGACTATGGCAACCTGGCGGTCGGCGCCTCCAGCGTCGCGGCGCAGATGACGATGATGAAATACGGCCGTAGCGCCGAACTCGAGTCCGACAAGTACGGCATGCGTTACATGTCGAAAGCCGGCTATGACCCGCAGGGGGCCGTCGCTCTGCAGCAGACATTCGTTCGCCTCAGCGAAAGCCGCAATCAGGACTGGCTGAGCGGCTTGTTCTCCAGCCATCCGCCGTCACAAGCGCGTGTCGAGGCCAACAAGAAGACTGCAGCCAAACTTCCGGCGGGCGGCAAAGTGGGTGTCGAGAGCTTCACCGCAGCAATGCAAAAGACGATGGCCATCAAGCCTGCATATGATGCCTACGACAAAGGCCGGAAGGCATTGTCGGAGAAAAACGTCGATGAAGCACTGGCTTTGGCCAACGAAGCGCTGACACTGTTTCCTGACGAGGCACATTTTCATGCTCTGCGCGGAGACGCGCGCTTCGTCAACAAGCAGTACGACATGGCTGTAACGAACTTCAGTCGAGCGATAGATCGGCGTCCATCGTTCTTCTATTATCACCTGCAAAGGGGCATGGCGAAGAACGAGTTGGGCCAGGTCGATGCGGCCATGGCCGATCTGCAGCGCAGCCTCGATATTCTGCCGACCGCACCGGCTCACTACACGCTGGGCAAAATTAAAGAACAGCGCGGCGCGAGATCCGAGGCGATCGAGCATTACAAAGTCGTTGCGAAAAGCGGCGGCGAGTACGGCAAGTTGGCGAATGGTGCGCTGGTTCGGCTCGAGTTACCGCAACAACCGGGGTCATACATCGCATCGGTGTGCGGTGATGATGGCAGCGGTCAGATCGTCGTGCAGGTGCGCAATGATACGGATGTCACCGTGACCGGGGTGCAGGCGCAATTTCAGTACGTGGACGGCAGTGGCACACAGCGCCAGCTAACGCAGGCATTCCGCGGTCAGATCGCGCCGGGCAAGATTGCCAGCGCCAAGACAGGCGTGGCGCCGAAATCGGGTACGCGTTGCGCGGCGAAGGTTACCAGCGCGCAGATAGTTGAGTAGCCTGCTCGTCGAGTAAACGCTCCATTTCGTCCATGACGTCGTTCATCTTCGCGATGATCGCCTGGTAAGGCTCGGGCTTGGCAAGATCGACGCCGGCATCGGTCAGCAGCAGATACGGGTAGTTCGACCCGCCTGCCTTTAGCAGGTTCTTGAAGTTTTCGATGCCGGCCTCGCCGTCGTCAATAATCTTCGCGTACAGCGCCGTGCCCGCGGTCTTCGATGTCGCATACTGGTACACATACATGTTTCTGTAGAAGTGCGGTATGAACATCCACTCGTTGGTGTACAGGTCATCGATGATTACGATGCCGTCGTCGTGGCCGTGGTAGCGTTTCAGGATCTCGCCGTAGATCGCCGAAATGCGCTCGCCGGACAAGGCTTCGCCGCGCTCGGCGGCTTCGTACAGCGCGAGCTCAAACTCGGCGAACATCGTCTGGCGAAAGAAGGTTCCACGCATGCCCTCGAGTCCGTGGCCGAGGTAGTAGAGCTTCTCGTCGACCGTTTCGGCGTTTTGCGTCATGTAGTCCTGCAGAATCAATTGCAGCGACGTTGACGGTATTTCAGCGATAAACGTCGCGTAGCCGGCGGTCTCGAACGGTTGCGCCTGACGTGCATACAAGGTGTGCATCGCGTGACCCCATTCGTGGGCAAACGTGGATAACGACGCATAGTTGTCGTTATGGTTGAGCAGCACGTAGGGGTGAACGTCGTACGCAGAGCCGGCCATATAGGCGCCGGAGCGTTTGCCGCGCTGCGGGTAAACGTGCATCCAGCGCTCATCCATGGCCCTTTGCTGCATGTCGACCCAGTCGTCGCCCAGAACCGACATCGCTTCGAGCGTAATCTTCTTGCTGGTTTCGACGTCAAACTCCTTGTCGAGCGATACCAGCGGCGGATAGATGTCGTAATAATGCATTTGCTCGATGCCGAGCATTCGTGCGCGCAGCTTGAAGTAGCGGTGCAAAGTTGGCAGCGCCTTGTTCACTTCCTCTACCAGCGTGTGGTACACGCCCGGCGGAATATTGTCCTGGTGCAGCTCGCGATGCAGGACGCCATCGTAATTGCGCGCCTTGGCGAGCGCGGTCTGCGTTTGAATGTGAGAATTGAGCACGATGCCGACGGAGTTGCGATACTCGAGCCACTTGTTCCAGAAGGTATCGAAAACGAGTTTGCGGTCATCGCGGTTCTCGCTGCCGCGCGCGTAACCGTAGCCCTGCGAGTCGACGCGTACCGTTTCGCCGGTCGAGAGCGTCACGGTCGGCCAGGGAATGTCCGAGTTGGCGAGCAGGCTATAGGTACTGCCGGGCGCAGCGAAGGACTGCGAAAAGTAAGATAGCGTTTGCTCGGCTTCGGCGCCGAGCGTGTACGGCGCGTTCCTGAGGCTGTCGTCCAGTTGGTAGGCAAACGGTGCAAGCCGCTCGTCTTCTTTAATATAGGACTCGATGACTTCGCGCCCGACCTCGATCAATTCGGGCAGCATCCAGGCCGTGGCTTCATTGAGCCGTCCGAACATGATCGTAGCGAGCTGGCTTCGTTCCTGGGTTTCGGTCACACGCAGATCTTCGTCGCGGTTCAGCGATGCGTAGACCGATACGCGCTGAGCTTTCCTTATCGTATCCGACAGGTGCCGGTAAGCCTGATACAAAGAGTCCGCACTGTCGCCGAGCGTGCCGCGGCGCGCCTCGATCTTGCCGAGTTCTGCCAGAACCTCTTCACGCGCCTGATCCCAGGCTTCGACCGACGGATACAGGTCTGTCAGATCCCAGGTGTATTTCGTAGCATCAGCCGGCGCATCCTGGGCGACTGCATGCCCGGCAGGCAAGGCGACCAACATGGCAGTTGCGACAAGAATGATGTTTCTCATGTTCTTTCCCCGATTTTGTTTCGGTTTTAGACAGACAAGGCTGTCATTGTTCCGGGATACAGGCGTCGATTTTCTACTCGCCTGCACGCGGACATGATAAAAACAGTGCAGCATTTCAACACTGCGTTTGTCTGATTCAAGCAGGAGCCGTACGGAGCAATCCGATGAACAAGAGCGTTTTCGCAGCTGTGATCAGTCTTCTCGCGGGCTTTGCGGCCGCCGCCATTATACTGACCGCTCGGGACTCCGGACAGGTCGACGAGCCGGTGGTCACTTCGAGTGACTACTTCGACCAATCGGCAGATGCCGACGATCGCATTCGCGCGCTGGAAGCAGCCGTGGCGGAAGAGCGCAATGCGCGGCAGCTGCTCGAGGAGGAGTTGCAAGTACTGTTTGCCGAAATCGAGCAGTTGCGGGACGGGCGCGACACTACCGAGGAGCAACAGGTCGCCGCGGCGCGCGAGAACAGGGAGCGAATAGAGGCATTTCGTCAGCAGCGATTCGGCGTGTCGAGTCAGGACATCGTGAGCCGGCTTGTCGAGGCGGGATTCACCACGGAGCGGGCCGAGTGGCTGCAGCGGCGTGAATCGGAGTTGCAAATGCAGGCGATGCAGGCACGATTCGACGCGCGCCGTTCAGGCGAGCCATGGAGTCCGTTTGATCCGGCGTTCAATCCTGCTAATGCTCTGCGTGCCGAAATTGGTGATCAGCAGTACGAGCAATACCTGCAAGCCAACCACCGGCCGACGGCGGTGTCGGTTGGCAGTGTGCTGGAGTCGTCCCCCGGCCAGCGCGCGGGTCTGCAGCCTGGTGACCAGATCGTTCGCTACAACGGCAATCGCGTATTCGATGTATCCGACCTCAATCAGCAGACCATGCTGGGCGAGCCGGGCGAATCAGTGGTGGTCGATATCACGCGCGATGGCATTCCCATGCAGCTCGTGATGCCGCGCGGCCCAATCGGTGTCTCGACCGCTCGCTATGCGGGACGGCGCTAGTCAGGCAGAATGGGGCTCTAAAGGGACAGGCACCCTGCTTTCCAACGCGGGTCCCTCCGGTTGCCCGGAGTGGAATCAAGGTGCCTGCCTTCGTCATTCTGGTGAGCATCGACTTTGGGTAGAATTCGCTACACGATACCGAACAGCTTTACCGCGCTGTCCTTGTTGCTAGGTCTTGGCTCCATCGTGACGACGCAGGTGGGCGACCTGGAGTTCGCGGCCTGGCTGATCGTCTGGTGCGGTATTCTCGACACCATGGACGGCGTTGCCGCGAGGCTGCTCAAAGCGACCTCCAGTTTTGGCGCTGAATTCGATTCGATGGCCGATCTGGTGTCGTTCGGCGTTGCTCCCGCCATACTCGTCTTCAACGCGGGACTGCAGATCGGAGGCATCGAAGTCGAATCGGGCCAGTTTTGGGTTCTGCTGACCGCTTGCGGCGTGTTTGTGCTGGCCGGGGCGATGCGACGGGCGCGCGTCAATCTGGCGACCGACAAGCCGCGCACGGGCTGGTTCACGGGAGTGCCGATTACGGCGGCCGGGGGCGGGCTCGTCTCGTCGATGATCCTCGTTCTGATCCGCCATGATGATGTTTCCAGTGTATTACCGCTGCATTTGTACTTGCCGATATTAATGTTCGTGCTTGCGATACTGATGGTGTCCCGACTGCGCTTTCCGAAAGCGGTTATTCGCAAGAGCATGATCATCAACGCGTTTCAGATCATCAACATCATAGCGATTTTTCTCTGCGCCATATTTCGCGTATTTCCCGAGTACCTGTTCGGCATCGGGGTCTTCCTGCTCGTTGCGGGCATCATCGCGGGCCGAATCGCGGCAGATGATTAAGGCTGGCAAGTCCTGATGAATTCAATCGTCGTGGTCGTGGTCGTCTATCTCGGCCTGCTTCTTGCGTTCGCCATCTGGAGTCGGCGTGAAACCGGCACGCTCAAAGGTTTTTATCTCGCTGGTAAGAAACTGCCGTTCTGGGTCGTTGCTTTCAGCACAAACGCGACAGGAGAAAGCGGTTGGTTGCTGCTCGGGCTGACCGGGATGGGTTATGCCGTCGGTGCCCAGGCTTATTGGGTGGTCGTTGGCGAGGTTATCGGTATTGCGCTGTCCTGGTGGCTGATGTCGCGGCGCTTGAAGCGGTTCGCAGATGCTGCCGATTCGATCACCGTACCCGACGTGCTTGCGGCAAAGTTCGACGACAGATGGCACCTGATTCGCGGTGTCGCGGTCGTCATCATCCTGACCATGGTGACGATTTACATTGCGGCTCAAATGGTCGCCTCGGGTAAGGCGCTGAATGGCTTCATGGGCGTGGATTACAAGGCCGGTGTTGTCGTCGGCTCGGCAATCATCATCGCGTACACGTTTATCGGTGGCCATAAAGCCGTCTCCTACACGGACGTCCTGCAAGGCGTCCTGATGCTGGCAGGGCTGATTTTCGTGCCATTGGTGGCCATCCGGACGGCCGGCGGTTGGAATGATGTGATGTCGAACCTGGCCGGGCAGGACCCGAATCTCGTGAGCATGTTTTCGCTTACCGATGGCGGCATCAAAGGCTGGGTTGCGGCTGCGAGCTTCATCGCGATCGGCTTGCCATTTCTGGGGGTCCCGCAGTTGCTGGTTCGCTATATGTCGGCCCGGGACGACGACGAGCTCAGGAAAGCGCGCTGGGTTTCCGTGTTCGTGCTGCTGTTTTTCACCTTTGGCGCGGTAACCGCGGGCATCGCGGGCAGGGCGCTCTTTCCGGGTCTCGAAGACTCGGAGACAATCTTTCCGAAGCTGGCGAGCGAGCTCTTTCCGCCTCTGGTCTCCGGCGTACTGCTCGTGATCGTGCTATCGGCCATCATGTCGACGGCGGACTCGCTGTTGCTGCTGGCATCTTCGGCCGTCGTGCGGGACGGGTTACAGAAGATACTCGGGAGCCGGAAGAGCGACCATCAGTTGGCCGGCTATGGCAAGATCGTGACCATCGTCATCGGCATCGTGGGCATTGCGCTCGCCATCCCCGACGCGAAGTTCATTTTTGATTTCGTCCTGTACGCGTGGTCCGGGCTTGGCGCAGCCTTTGGACCGGTGTTGATTTGTCTGCTCTATTACAAAAAGACAAGTCGTGCTGGCGTCGTGGCCGGAATGCTGGCCGGTTTTGCAACCAGCATAATCTGGGTGGAGCAGTTCAAAGAACAATCGCATGGCCTGTATGAGGCCATACCCGGATTCGCGCTCGGGATCGTCGTTACGGTTGTCGTCAGCGCGATGACTCAGGAATCGCAGCAACAGGACATTGGCCAGTAAGCTCAACATCACTCGCCGCGACTTTCTGAACGGGGTCGCGCTCAGTCTGGCTGCGGGAACGTCATTGTCGCCGCTGGAAGTTCTCGCCAAGGCGACGTCCACGCCGCGATATTATCCGCCGGCACTTACCGGACTGCGGGGCAGTCACGTCGGTTCCTTCGAGATCGCGCATGCCGTAGCGATGGCAGGTGCCAACTTCGGCTATCCGGCGGAACAAACCGACGCGACCTACGATCTCGTTGTCGTCGGCGGTGGTCTGTCCGGTCTTTCCGCCGCCCAGCTGTACCGGGAGCGCGCCGGCGAAGATCGGAAAATCCTCGTGCTCGACAATCACGACGATTTTGGCGGGCATGCGAAACGCAATGAGTTCAGCGTTGATGGGAAATCACTGATCGGTTACGGGGGCAGTCAGGCAATTGAAGCGCCGGGCCTGTACTCCCGCCAATCGGCCCAACTCCTGCACCGCCTGGGTATCGATACGAGCCGTTTCTACGACTATTTCGATGCCGATTTCTTCGAGAATCAGGGACTTGGCCCGGCGATCTATTTCAGCCAGGAGGCTTACGGCAAGGATGTCACACTGCCGAATGCGATGGGCGACTGGATGGGCGATATGGATCCGGCCTTGCTTGAGACGACGATCGCAGACTACCCGCTGTCGGACGAGTCCAAAGCATCGTTGGCAGCTCTGTTGCAGGGAAGGGAGGACCACCTGGCAGGCCTGCGGCCGGGCGAAAAAACGGCACTGCTGAGAAGTATCAGCTATAGCGATTTCCTGCGTAAGCACGTTGGCGCGACCGAGGAAGTCGTGACAATGATCAGGGACACGATCAAAGGGTACTGGGGCATCGGTTGGGATGCGCTTTCGGCGCTGGAAGCCTATCGGCTCGAACAGCCAGGTACCCGGGGTCTCGGCATCGAAACGGGGTTGGACGAGAAATGGACAAGCGAGGAACCGTACATTTTTCATTTTCCGGATGGCAATGCAGGCATTGCGCGCGCCCTGGTTCGCAATCTCATCCCAGACGCTGTGCCGGGCTCCACAATGGAAGATCTCGTCACGGCGAGAGCCGACTACGGGTTGCTTGATCTCCCAGCAAACAGCACGCGCATCCGCCTCAGCGCGACCGCGGTCAACGTCCGGCATACGCCCGACCAGTCAGCGGTTGATGTGACCTACCTTGGCAACGGCAAGCCGCAGCGCGTGCGCGCACGGCATGTGATCCTCGCGTGTTACAACCAGGTCATACCGCACATCGTGCCCGAGGTCCCGACGGCACAACGTAAGGCGATCGAGCATGCGACCAAGATTCCGCTTGTGTATGTCAGCATTGCGGTGCGCAACTGGCGCGCATTCGCCAATCTTGGTTGTCACAGCATATACGTGCCGAATGCCTCGCTGATGCATTCTTTCGGTCTCGATTTTCCAGTTAGCATGGGCAAGTACGCGTTCACGGCCGGGCCCGATGACGCAACGGTGCTGCACGGCACCTTTGTGCCGACCGCGCCCGATCAGGGGCTGAGCCAGCAACAACAGAACCGGCTGGGCCAGAAACGACTCTATGAGATGAGCTTCGACGACTACGAGACGGAGATCCTGCATCAGCTCGACGGTGCATTGGCATGCGGCGGATTCGATGCCGAGCGTGATATTGCAGCCCTGACAGTCAATCGCTGGCCACATGGATATGCATACGAGTACAACGATCTCTTCGAACCGGTCGGGTTCGGTCGCGATGCAGGCCCGCATATTCAGGGTCGCGCTCAAATCGGACGCATTTCCATCGCTAACTCGGATGCAGAAGCGTCGGCCTATGTCGACGGCGCCATCGATGCGGCCGTTCGGGCCGTCAACGAACAGCTAGCCTGGGAAGCATGAGAGCCCGTTTCGGCCAAAAAGCTCTGACCAATCCAGTCGATGCTGTAACCAAATCGACCGGCGGCGACTATAAGTAAGTAACAGAAACGGAATCCGAGGACATTTCCATGCGTATTTTTCGAATTGCGGCCATCCTTGCCTTGTTCGTGCTGCCGGCGGGGTCGTGGGCGGAGATCAGCTCCGCCGATCTGCCGAATACCTCCAAGTGGTATTTCCACGCTGACTTTGAAGAGATGCGTTCCACTGAGGCGGGTCAACAGCTATATGGCTGGCTGCAGGACGAGGTGTTCGACGACATCCGCGAAGATGTCGGCATCGACTTCGACAAGGAGGCCGATTTTCTGACGGCCTTTGCGACCGATGCAGGCGGACTTGTCGTGTTGATCGACGGCAACATCAGCCAGAAAACCCAGGACAAGTTGCTTGCGATGGGGGCGGCCTCGGGCGGGCTGGACAAGCTCGAATCAGGCGGCCGCACTTATTATCACGTCAAAGGCGGTGGCGAGAAGGACCTGGATATCGACATCGAGTCTTTCGAGAATGGCGCGTTCGTCAGTTTCGCGATCAAGAACAAGCTGCTTGTAACGTCTTCTCGCGAAAGCATGCAGGGCCTGCTGGCGGACAAAGGCAGAGTGACGGGCATCAGGAGTGGCAAGGGCGCCATGTTCGTCCTGAGTGCGGAGCGCAGCCTGATGCAGGCCGGCGCAAACACCGGCAACCTGGGTGGGGGTGTCGATTGGGACTCGAATATCCTGCGCAACACGGAACATGCCGCAATTCTGATCGCGGACAAGGCAGGCAAGATTGCGGTCGAAGTGCAGTTGGTTACGAAAGAGAAGGAGATGGCTGATTCGCTCGCCAGCATCGTTCGCGGATTGATCAGCCTGCAGGTGTTCAACGATGACCTGGATCCCGAGATCGCGAGTTTTCTGCAAAATACGTCGGTTGACGTCAATGACAACAGGCTGACGGTCAAGGTCGCGCTCGATCCCGACATGGTGGTCGCCGCGCTCGACTGACTTGATGCCGCAGACGTGAGCAAAGCATGAGCAATCAAGCGGCGTTGATCGAGGCGGCCCGCGGCGGGTCGGCAACGGCGTTTGCGGACCTCGTGCGCGATTACCGCGACGGCTTGTTGCGTTTCCTGCTGACGCGCGCATCGAGTTATGCGGATGCCGAGGACGCGTTGCAGGATACCTTGATCAACGCCTACCGCTATTTGCACAGTTACGACTCGCGCTGGCGCTTCAGTACCTGGTTGTACCGCATCGCGATCAACAACGTGTCCCGGATGCGCCCCGTCGACACGGTGGAGCTCGGCGATCTGCGCGACGAGAAAAGCGATCCGCTGGCACATTGCATTGCGGCCTCGGACCGCGAAAATCTGTGGCGGTACGCGAGCCGGACACTTTCCGATGAGGTGTACGCGGCGATGTGGTTGCGCTACGTAGAGGACATGTCAGTCAACGACATCGCGGCGGTCCTTGAAAGGTCCGTGTCATGGACCAAGATCAATCTCATGCGAGGGCGCCAGGCCCTGAGCGAAGGGCTCGGCAACAACGCTACTGACGACAAGAGTACGGCCTATGGATAAGCTCGCCAAACAGCTGCGCGAAGACGCGGAACGAATTGAATGCACGGTTTCTGCGGAACTCGATAAGCGTATTCAGGCATCGCTACTAGCTACCGAACCAGAAGCGGCCAAGCCGCGAGGGCGAGAGTCGAGGCGCGCTTGGTTTTGGTGGGCCAGCAGCCTTACCGGCGTCGCGGCTGCGGTTGTGATGATTGCGATCGTCAACCTGCAGGCGCCCGACGCCGTGCCCGAAGCCTCCGCTCCGACAGCGGCCCCGCTGGTCCTGCCATCGATCAGGTGGCATGCCGAGACGGCGGTGCTGACAAGTCCACTGCAGGAGGAGATCGACGATTTGCAGTCCGATCTCAGAAAGGCCGAAGAAGCCGTCAAGCAAGACATCGACCGTCTGTTTTAGTATCCTTCGGTTTATACGTATAAAAAGACTGGCAGCGGCGGCGCCGTTGTTGGCGCAAAAACTCGTGTTGATCAACCAAAGGATGCATGAAGTATGCCTTTAGCTGTCGTTTTGATCCTGCTCGTTGTCGGCTCCCTCGTTTTTCACGTTCTCAGTCCCTGGACTTTCACGCCGCTGGCCTCCAACTGGGGATTGATCGATTTTACGATCGACATCACTTTCTGGGTTACCGGTGCCGTCTTCGTTGCCGTGAATCTGTTCATGGCGTACTGCGTGATCAAGTTCCGCTACAAGAAGGATGCGCAGGCAACGTACGAACCGGAAAACAAGAAACTCGAGACCTGGCTGACGGCACTGACGGCTGTGGGCGTGGCGGCGATGCTGACGCCGGGTTTGTTCGTCTGGGCCGATTTCGTCAACGTTCCTGATGATGCCCACGAAGTCGAGGCCGTCGGGCAACAATGGCATTGGAGCTACCGCTATCCGGGCGTCGATGGCAAGTTCGGCGAGGTCGATGCCGAGCGCATCAGCTCCGACAATCCTTTTGGCATGGACCCCGACGATCCAAACGGGCAAGACGACGTCCTCATCATGCACCCTGAGGCACGTCTACCGATCGACAAGCCGGTCAAATTTTTGCTGCGCTCGAAGGATGTGCTGCACGATTTCGCAATAGCCCAGTTTCGCGTCAAGATGGACCTGGTTCCCGGCATGCAGACCTTTCTCTGGCTGACGCCGACGGCGCTCGGCCGTTTCGAACTGCTGTGTGAAGAGTTGTGTGGTATCGCACACCATACGATGCGCGGCGCCGTAATCGTGGAGGAGTCGGACGACTTCGATGCCTGGCTTGCCGCACAACCGACGTACAGCGAAATCACTGCGCAGGCTGCGGGTAATGCGGCTGTCGGTGCCGGACAGTACATCGTCTGCGCGGCCTGTCATGGCCAGCAGGGCGAGGGGCTGGCCGCACTCAACGCGCCGAAATTGGCGGGCCAGAGTGCCTGGTACATGAAACGCCAGTTGCAGAATTACAAGAGCGGCGCACGCGGCGCCCACGCTGACGACGTTTTTGGCAGGCAGATGGTGCCGATGGCCGCAACGCTGGCTGACGATGCCGCTATCAATAACGTTGTGGCGCACATTCAGACGTTTCCGGACGTGCCTGCGCCGGCGACTATCGACGGCGATGTCGAAAATGGCGCAAAACTGTACAACGTCTGCGCTTACTGTCATGGCGACCAGGCGCAAGGCATAGAGGCGATGAATGCGCCACGCGCGGCCGGGATGTCGGACTGGTATCTCGCACGCCAGCTGCAAAACTTTAAGGACGGAATCCGCGGTTCGCACCCAACAGACTATTACGGATTTCAAATGGGATTCATGGCCAGGGTCCTGCACGACGAACAGGCCATCAATGACCTTGTCGCCTACATCAACACGCTCTGAATAGGATAGCCGCATGGGATACGTTGCAATCGCCGACCGTGATCACGAGATCGAACATCATGATCCGCAAACGTTCATAACCAAGTACGTCTGGAGCCAGGACCATAAGGTCATCGCGATACAGTACGGCGTGACGGCGATTTTTGTCGGACTGATCGCACTGGGCCTGTCGGCGATGATGCGGTTGCAGCTGGGTTTCCCCGACTCGTTCTCGTTCATCAACCCCGAGAATTATTACCAGTTCATCACGATGCACGGCATGATCATGGTGATCTATCTGCTGACAGCGTTGTTTCTGGGTGGTTTCGGGAATTACCTGATCCCGCTGATGTGCGGTTCGCGGGACATGGTCTTTCCATTCCTGAATATGCTCAGCTACTGGGTGTACCTGCTTTCGGTCATCATTCTGATTGCCAGCTTCTTTGTACCCGGCGGCTCGACAGGGGCCGGCTGGACCCTATACCCACCGCAGGCGATCTTGCCCGGAACGCCCGGCGTCGACTGGGGCATTCTGCTAATGCTCGCATCGCTCGCCGTCTTCATCGTCGCTTTCACAATGGGCGGCCTCAACTACGTCACGACGGTATTACAGGCTCGCTGCCGCGGCATGACGCTGATGCGTATGCCACTGTCGGTCTGGGGCATCTTCATCGCGACGATCCTGGGCTTGCTGGCGTTCCCGGCTCTGCTGGTCAGTGCCATCATGATGCTGCTCGACAAGACGATCGCGACGAGCTTCTTCATGCCGGCCATCAGTTCCATGGGCGTTGATCCAGGCTATACCGGCGGCAGTCCGATACTGTTCCAGCATTTGTTCTGGTTCTTCGGTCATCCCGAGGTATACATCGTTGCATTGCCGGCTTTCGGCATCGTCTCTGATCTTCTGAGCACGCACGCGCGCAAGAACATCTTCGGCTATCGCATGATGGTCTGGGCAATCATCGCCATCGGCGGACTGAGCTTCATTGTCTGGGCACACCACATGTACGTTAGTGGCATGAATCCGTATTTCGGCTTCTTCTTCGCAACGACGACACTGATCATCGCGGTGCCAACCGCCATCAAGGTGTACAACTGGGTGCTGACGCTCTGGGAGGGCAATATTCACCTCAGGGTGCCGATGTTGTTTGCGATCGCCTTCATCTTCACGTTCATTCATGGCGGTCTTACGGGGCTGTTCCTGGGCAACGTGACGATCGACCTGCCGCTTTCCGACACCTACTTCGTTGTCGCGCATTTCCATATGGTCATGGGTGTGTCGCCAGTCCTGGTCGTATTCGGTGCCATCTACCACTGGTGGCCGAAGATCACCGGGCGCATGTATCACGAAGGACTGGGCAAGTGGCACTTCTGGATGACATTCCTCGGCACTTATTCGATCTACCTGCCGATGCATTATCTGGGGTTTGCCGGCGTTCCGAGACGCTACTTCGCAATGGGCAATACCGAGTTCTTGCCGGAGTCCGCACAGGATCTGAACGCCTGGATCACGATGTCGGCGTTGTTTGTGGCTGCGACGCAGGTGTTGTTCTTCATAAATGTGATCTGGAGTCTCAAAAAGGGCCCGAAGGCCGATCCGAATCCCTGGGATGCAACGACACTGGAATGGCAAACACCGGATAATCCGCCTAAGCACGGTAACTGGGGGCATGAACTGCCGGAGTGTCATCGCTGGGCTTACGACTATAGTGTGCCGGGCTACAAGGATGACTTCATTCCGCAAAATGTACCGGCATCCGATGCTGCACCGGCCGGTCGCGACCACGGAGTCGAGCACTAGTGGAAATCGGTCTGATCGTTCTCGCGGCCATGCTCGCCACCCTGCTGGGGTGGATTCTGAAGCAGTCGTTCAATACTCAGCCATGGCTGGCCGAGGTGGTCGACGAGACGGCCAATCAGGCGCCCTTCAACGCGCGGCCAAAACTCGTCGCCCTGACGGCGTTTCTTGCAGTCGTCACGTCCTTCTTTGCGCTGATCCTGAGCGCGTACTCTCTGCGCATGGAGCTCGGCGACTGGATACCGCTCACTGAGCCGCAGCTGTTGTGGGTCAATACAGGCGTTCTCGTCCTGGCAAGTGTGGCGTTTCAGTGGACACGCAACATCGCCGTACGTGAAGCAACACCGCGACTGATGCCGGGATTGTTGCTGAGCGGCGTGTTGACCATGGTGTTTCTGGCCGGCCAGTGGATTGCCTGGCAACAGCTCAACGCTTCCGGGCAATACATGACCAGCAACCCGTCGAACGCGTTTTTCTTTTTGCTGACGGGCATACACGGGCTGCACATTCTCGGCGGAATGTATGTGTGGGCGCGTGCGACGGTAAAAGCCTTCGGCGGTGATGTCGACGCGGTCAGGCACAGCGTCGAGCTGTGTACGATCTATTGGCACTTCCTGCTGCTGGTATGGCTCGTGCTGTTCGGCTTGATGTTATCGACCTAATGTACTCGACTTGATTTGGGGTTATCTATGTCAGAAGCGGTAATGGAACCAGGCGGCACTAGCGGCGTCATCCACGACTTTTCCAGGGACAAGCAGGCCTTTGGCGTGCCCTGGGGCAAGGCGATGATGTGGATCTTCCTGCTCAGCGACACGTTCATTTTCAGTTGTTTTCTGGTCGGCTACATGTCGGTTCGGCTCGCGACGACGGATCCGTGGCCGATTCCGAGCGAGGTCTTCGCCCTCTCATTCGGCGGCGATCCGATTCCGCTGATCCTGATTGCGATCATGACATTCATTCTGATCACATCGTCCGGGACGATGGCCATGGCCGTGAACATGGGCTATCGCAAGGATCGCAAAAAGACTTTCTGGCTCATGCTTATAACCGCGCTGCTCGGCGCGTCGTTTGTCGGCATGCAGGCCTTCGAGTGGACCAAGCTGATCGTCGACGAGGGTGTCCGACCCTGGAGCAACCCGATGGGTGCCGCGCAATTCGGTTCCAGTTTCTTCATGATCACCGGGTTCCACGGCATGCACGTCTCGGCGGGTGTCATTTATTTGCTGGTCGTTGCCAACAGGGTCAGGAACGGGTTTTATGAGAAGCGCGGTGGCAACTACGAAATCGTCGAGATCACCGGCCTGTACTGGCACTTTGTCGATCTCGTCTGGGTATTCATTTTCGCATTTTTCTATCTCTGGTAAGAAGTTCCGAGAGGACGCGCGAACATTACGCGGAGTCTCGGGCAGTGAACGTTAGGAGCCGAACGTATGGCAAGTGAAGAAGGCCAGCAACACCCGATTAGCGTCTACTTCTGGATCTGGGGGCTGCTCTTTGTACTCAGTTTCTTTTCCTACATGGTTGATTACCTGAATCTTCAGGGAGCGCTCAGGTGGACACTGATTCTTGTATTCATGTTCCTGAAAGCCGGCTTCATTGTCGCCATCTTCATGCACATGAAATGGGAGCGGCTGGCGTTGAAGATTGCGATCATCGGTCCGCCGGTGGCGATCCTGGTGCTGATCTGGCTCATGGCTGTCGAGGGCAGTTATATCGAAGAGACGCGTGTCGACTACTACGGCGAGAGCACGTTCGAACCGGAAGCCCTGCCGCACCACTAATCGATTCGCTCGCGACGGCGCAGCACAGCGCGAACGCCTAATGCGCCATGCGCTCAGCGCGGCGTTCGCAGTGCAGCGTTACGCGCTGACCTGGACGGTTCTGCTGGAGTACAGATATGGGTAGAGCAATCATTCTCGTGTTGGATTCATTCGGTATTGGCGCCACCGCTGATGCTGAACGCTTCGGCGATGTCGGCTCCGATACGTTTGGTCATATCGCGAGAGAGCGGGCAGCATCGCCGAGTGGTCCCTTAAGATTGCCGAACCTGGCTCGGCTGGGACTTTTTCACGCTGGCCGTGACAGCACGGGGGAGTTTCCTGCCGGCGCCATGCCGGATGTCGAAATAGAAGGTGCGTACGGCTTCGCCGAGGAGCTCTCGAGCGGCAAGGACACGCCCAGTGGGCATTGGGAGATCGCCGGTGTTCCCGTGTTGTTCGATTGGGGATATTTCACCGACAAGACCAACACGTTTCCACGGGAGTTGCTCGACAGGCTGGTCGAGCGCGCCGACCTGCCAGGGTATCTCGGCAATTGCCACTCGTCGGGTACGACGATCATCGCGGAGCTTGGCGATGAGCATGTACGGACGGGCAAACCGATTTTCTATACCTCGGCCGACAGCGTATTTCAGATCGCCTGTCACGAGGAAGCCTTCGGCCTGGAGCGCCTCTACGACCTCTGTGACATCGCGCGCGAGCTTGTCGATGAGTACAACATCGGTCGCGTCATTGCCCGGCCGTTTATCGGCGACGGGCCGGATACCTATGTCCGTACCGGCAATCGTCGTGATCTGACGACACCGCCGCATGCTGACACGGTGCTCGACAAGCTTGTCGCGAGCGGCGGCGATGTCATCAGCATTGGCAAGATCGCCGACATCTACGCGCACCGGGGCATTACGCAGAAAGTCAAAGCATCCGGCAATGCGGCGCTTTTTGATGCAACACTCGAGGCCATGCGCACCGCGGAAGATCGTTCGATCGTCTTTACGAATTTTGTCGATTTCGACATGCTATACGGGCACCGTCGCGACGTGGATGGTTATGCCGAGGCGCTCGAGTATTTCGACGAACGGCTGCCGGAGTTGATCGATCTGATGAGCGATGGCGATCTTCTCATCCTGTGTGCCGATCATGGCTGCGATCCGACCTGGCAAGGCACAGACCACACTCGTGAACACATTCCGGTCATCGCCTGCGGCGCGGGCGTGCGACCGGGTCCGCTCGGAAAACGTGAATCCTTTGCCGATATCGGGCAGAGTCTCGCGGCGTTTTTCAACCTCACACCGATGGACTACGGCAAAAACTTCCTGGTCAGTGATCCGCGTTAACGGTTTTGCTCTTCGGGCAAAGCTGCATTGCAAGCCACGCGCTGGCAGCTATGCCGAGAACAGAAAGGATCGAAAACCACAGCGGGTGGGGAATGACGATCAGATTCGCGATGGTCGCGGCCAGGACCAGGCCACCGACGATACCTGCCAAAGTCAGCGGTCGTGCCGTACCAATGAAACAGGCGAGCCGCGATCCGGCGAAAGTGCCGATCATCCAGGCGAACATCGGAAATAACAGTGCGAGGAGCGGCAACGTCGCGATGTAAGGTCGTACGGCGGCGGGGTCGCTCCAGTCGAGATCGGCGGGTGGTGGATAGATGAGGTGACCAAGCTTCTCGATCAACATGATGAGTACGAACGCGGTTACGACGCCGGCGATTACAGCTGCCGCATCGCGGATCATTCGCGGTTCCTCTCTTCGAGTGCCGTTTTAATTCTTGCGGCGATTGCTGTCGCCTCGGTTGCTACACGAGCCGTATCGATAGTCAGCATCTCGCGCTCTCGCATCAGGATCTTGCCATCGACAACGACTGACACGACATCTTGCTCATCGCTAACGTAAACGAGGTGAGAGACGACGTCATAGGTCGGCACATGATGGACATCATCGAAGGCGACCTGAATAACATCGGCTCGCTTGCCCACTTCCAGTGATCCCGTTTCGCTGCCGAGGCCGATGGCCGTCGCACCGCCGCTGGTCGCCATGCGCAAGACGGTCTTGGCGGGCAGGACCTCCGGATTCATCTGCTCGACTTTTTGCAGAAACGCAGCGAGACGCATTTCCTCCCACATGTCGAGGTCGTTGTTGCTGGCCGCGCCGTCGGTACCAAGCCCCACACGCACGCCGGCTTGCAGCATCTCCGTGACTGGCGCTATCCCGGATGCAATCTTCATGTTTGACGTCGGGTTGTGAATCACACCGACTTGACGTTCAGCCAGTATTGGAATTTCAGTTTCGGTGGGCCAGACGACGTGCGCTGCTATCGTCGGTCCGTCGAAGAAACCGATCGAGTCGAGCATCTCGATACTTGTCGTGCCATAGGTGTCCTTTGCGTACTGAACCTCAAATGGCGACTCGGACACGTGGATGCTGATCGGAGCGCCGAATTTCATCGCTGCCGCGCGAGTCTCGCGCAATTGATCTGCATTGAGCGTGTAGTTCGCATGTGGGCCGAATATCGGGGTAATGCGGCTGTTCCTGCCCTGCCAGCGCTCGATGTATGCGCTGCCTTTTTGAACAGAATCCACCGCGCTTTCGGCATCCGGACTGCGTTGATCGATTACGGTCGCTGAAATCAGCGCGCGCATGCCGCAGCTGTCCACAACCTGTGCGATCGTATCCGGGTAGTAGTACATGTCGACAAATGTCGTGGTACCGCCGCGAATCATCTCCCAGCACGCCAGTTCAGTGCCGATGCGCACGAACTCGGCGTCGACGAACTGCACTTCGGCAGGGAACATATAGTTGTTGAGCCAGTCCATGAGCGCAAGGTCGTCCGCAATACCGCGCAACAAGGTCATCGCAGCGTGCGAATGGCCATTGACAAGGCCCGGCATGACGATGCGATGCTCGCCGCTCAATATTTCCTCAGCCATGAACTCGGAGTGAATTTCGGCGGCCGTGCCCACGGCCAGGATGATGCCGCCGTCGACTGCGATCGCGCCGTCCTCGATGATCGTGTCATTCGCATCCATCGTCACGACGGATTGGCCGTCGATGATCAGGTCGATGCGGTCTGCAGATTCCTCGGCGGGCAGGGCAGCTTGCTCCGCTTTCTCCGGTGTGCACGCCAGCAGCGCGAATAGCAAGGTGGCGAGCGATAGTCTTCGCGTCATTTTTCTCATGTCTGCATTTTGACACAAAAAAAGGGGCAGCAAAGCTGCCCCTTGATTTGCCGTGACCGGGGTTTAGCTAGAACCTGAATTTCAGGCCGAGCTGGATCCGGTAGACCGAGGGCAGCCGTGCAATCGCCGGCCTCGGCGCCATCGTTTCGGGACTGACCTGCGCGCCTGATACCGGAGTATAGACGTACTGCCCTCCAGCGATCGATACATTGGCGAGCGCGACGTTGGACGGCGCAGAATAACTTTCCACGCGACCCCAGTCGTCGTTGAGCAGGTTGCCGAAATTCTCGATATCCAGGAAGACATCGAAAGCTGAATTACCGACCTTGATCTCCTGCTGCAAACGCAGATTGAGAATATTCACCCAGCCAGTCGAGCAGGCGTTGCGCGTGATGATGGTGCCACGCCTGCGTTTGAGGCAGGAATCGTTGGAGATAAATGTATCCATGTTCGAGAGGAATTCAGAATCTCCTGTGACGATCGGGTCGCTGGTGCCGGTCGGCACATAAAACAGGTGCGAACCCGGATTGTCACCCTCGCTGCCGAAATCAGCCAGGAACGTGCCGCCAAATGCCGCGTCTCCGCTGCCAAACACGTAGGAAAAATGTCGTCCCGAATTTCCGATAAAGATCAGGCTCACGCGACTCGTGTTGTCACCAAACAGCGTGTGAGACCAGTCGAAGGTCGCAGTGAAGCGGTCCGACACCTCGTACTTCGATGGCGACAGCCTCATGTTGTTGAAATCCGTGGTTGCGTCGAAGGCAAAGGATTCGTAAGTGATGAACCGGTTGTACGCGCGGACCTCTTCCGCATCGGTACTGGTGTATCCGAGCGAGAAGTCAAACAGACCCCGATTGGTGTCCCAGGTCTTCGCCAGGTTGAGTGTGAAGACCGTGCTATCGCCCTGGCTGGTGTTCTCGAGGATATAGTCGCCACCCGGCGTGAAACTGTATATGTTGCGGCCATCAGGCGCGGTGCCGGTCACCGTGCGCCGACCTTCCCTGACGTTGAAGCCGTCTTTGACCTCGGACAGGATGATATCCGCAGAGACGTTCCAGTCGTCACCCAGACCGATTGCGGAAAAATCCGCGGTGTATTCCGCGCCCAGGCTGTACTTCCAGGTGCTCAGCGTTTCGAAATCCGGTGAGATGGTCTCGACATCCGAATTGGCGTTGACAGTATTGAACTCCTGCAGGAGTTCAAATGCGATATCAGGATCGGGCAGAGCCGCGCCCAACTCGTCGAGGAGTCCAAACGCCTCGTCGATACATGGGCCGCATACGATGTTGCGAGTAACACCGTTGCCCGAATAGCTGTTCGACAGCATGATTAACGGCTCGCCGCCGCCGAACAAACCTGCACCGCCCCTGATTGTCAGGCGGTCGCTGGCAGACCAGTCGAAGCCGAAGCGTGGCATCACCAGGTCGTTGCCGTCCAAGTTGAAGGTATTGTCGAACGGGTTTCGCGCCGCGAAGCTGGAATTCAGCGGGACGTCGTCATCGTTGCTGTGCTCGTCATAGCGCAGGCCGAATCTTAATACCAGTTCATCCGTGGCTCTCCACTCGTCCTGAACGTAGAAACTGTCGGTCACGAGCTCAAATTTGCCAACTGCGTCCGCAACGTCCCCGGTCGTGGAGCCACCGAACAACACCAGGCCGATATTACGTTGCTCAAAATTATCGATGCCAGTGCGTTCGTCTCCGGTGTCGGGAAGACCATCAGGACCGTCATCCGGGAAGAACAAGAACTGACCGCGCGTGAACGGGACAAATACGTTGAAGGTCTTTTTCGCCTCACGCTCGTAACCGGCGGTAATGGTATGGTCGCCTATCGTATAATCGGCCTTGAAGCGAAGCTGGTCCGATTCGTTATCGAGCAGATTATTGTGCCGGAACCGGTCACCGCCCGCGGTAATCGTGCCGAAGCCGCCGGTCAGGATTGAAAAATCCGGTGTCGACGAGTCGATACTGACCTGACGGTTCGCCACATCCTTGACACCGTACTTGAATTCCGTCGACAGGTTGTCGGTCCAGTTGGAGAACACCTGCAATGAATAGGCGTTCAGCTCTTCGTTGATGTTGTAGCGATTCGACTGCAACACCGCCAGGTCGGGAAAATCATCGAACAGCACATCGCCGTCGGCACTCTGGTAGCTGATGACCGCACGGTGATCGTCGTTGATGTACCAATCCAGTTTCAACAGGATTTTTTCGTCCTCGTCGACGTCTGTTGCGTCGAACGTACCCGGGTCGAAACCGTACTCGGTTTGAAATATATTGATCACTCTGTCGACGTCTGCCTGCGTGACACCGACAATGTTGTCGATGGTTTGCGAGTTGGACGGCCGCGTGGTCTCGTATTTCTCGTAGTTCACGAAGAAGAACAGCTTATCCCTGACGATCGGCCCGCCCAGAGTGAATCCGTAGACCTCTTCGTCAAAATCGGCGATGGCCAGGTCTTCACCATCTGATTTATCGCCGGTGAAACTGTCATCCGTCTGGAAATAGTAGGCGCTGCCCTCCAGATCGTTGGTGCCTGACTTGGTGACAATATTGATATTTCCGCCGATAAAGCTGCCGAAGGTCACGTCGTACGGTGCCACGTTGACGGTCAGTGCCTCGATCGCGTCGATAGAGATCGGCGCGCGCTGGGTAGCGGAAGCATTCTTGGACAAGCCGAAGTTATCGTTCTGCGCCACGCCGTCGATCGTCAGGTTGTTATAACGGAAATTGGCCCCCGCGATCGATACCGCGGGCCCTCGGGCCACGCTGTTGTCGACCAGAATTTTGGGATCGGTCGCCAGTGTGCTGACGAAGTCGCGCGATAGCGACGGCGTGCCATCGATCCGGCTACGGTCGAAAGCGCTGCCAACACCGACAGCGACTTCTCCGGTCGGCGCCACCGCCGTAACCATGATTTCCTCGATAATGGACCGCACCGCGAGATCGACAACCGCGGTCTTATCGAGTTCGAGATAGATGTTCTGAATGACATCCGCTGCATACTCGCCGCCACCCGCGACAGATACCTCGTAAGGACCGCCGACGGCCAGGCCGCGCACTGCCGCAGCGCCCTGATCGTTCGAAGTAAGGACCTGGGTACGCCCGGTTGGCACGTGCGTCACGTTGACCTGAACGCCTCCTGCTGCAGCACCGTTTTCGTCGGTGACCACGACCCTTATCGAGGAAGATGTGTTCTGCGCAATTGCCGAGCTGAATGAGAACAGCGCAGACAATGCGAGAATCGCGCACAGGAATGGTAAGCGTTTGAAACTAAAGAAGGTTTTCACGACTTTCCCCTTAGCCTTGTTGTTTGTTAGTGGCGAAAGTATAGCTCAGCTGTACTCTGCCAACACAATTAATCGCGTTTGTTACGTAACTGTTTCCAAGCAGATAGAATGGCGGCACTGCAAGTGCGTAAATAACGCATCGGATTCGACTGCTCGACACCACAATGGTTACAGAACAATAATGAATGAACTACCGACATATACCGCTCCGCCCGGGGGTCAGCTCAGCCGGGAGATGCTGGCCGATTATGAAAACACCGGTGTGTTGATACTGCGAGATTTCGTGTCAACGGACCAGTGTCAACGCTTGCGCGAACATACGCTGAAACTTATCGACGAATTTGATCTGACCGAAGTTCGGCATGTGTTCTCGGCGATGGAACAATCGCAACTCGACGACAGCTACTTTGAGGAATCGGGCGACAAGATCCGTTTCTTTTTTGAACACGATGCGTTCGATGAGAGCGGTAATCTCAGGCAGCCAAAGGAGCACAGCCTCAATAAGATGGGGCATGCGATGCACGATCTGGACCCGGTATTCGACAGTTTTTCACGGACAGCGGAACTTGCCGGGATCGCACGCAGCCTCGGTATCGAAGCTCCGGGCATCATCCAGTCGATGTACATCTTCAAGCCGCCCCGGATTGGTGGCGAAGTCTATTGCCACCAGGACTCGACGTTCATATACACCGAACCCGAATCCTGCGTTGGTTTCTGGTTTGCGCTCGAAGACGCAACGGTCGAAAACGGCTGTATGCAGTTTATCCCGGGCGGGCACAAGCTGGGGCTCAAAGAGCGTCATTTTCGCGGCAAGGACGGCAAGCTGACGTTCGAAACGCTCGACGATTCGCCGTGGCCCGAAAACGCGACGGTCGCCGCGGAGGCGCCGGCCGGTACCATGGTCATTTTCGACGGTCGTGCACCGCACCTGAGCGGCCCGAACCTGTCCGCCAAATCCCGCCACGCCTACACGCTGCACATTATCGATCGCAACTGCCACTATCCGGCCGAGAACTGGCTGCAACGCAGCCCGGACCTGCCGTTGCGTGGTTTCGACAGCTGATGTTGTTTGCCGATGTAATTCGTCATAAGCGTGATGGTGGTGTGCTTGGCGATGCTGAGATTCAGTTCTTCGTGGACGGCCTTGCTGACGGGAGCCTGCCGGCTGAGCAAGTGTCGTCGCTCGCCATGGCGATCTTTCTGAACTCGATGACGTTCGATGAGACCGCGACGCTGACGACCGCCATGGCCGAGTCAGGCACGGTCCTCGACTGGAGTAGTGCCGGTCTCGACGGGCCTGTCGTCGACAAGCATTCGACCGGCGGCGTTGGCGACAAAGTCAGTTTCCTGCTGGCGCCGATCGCGGCAGCGTGTGGCTGTTTTGTGCCGATGATCTCCGGACGAGGTCTCGGGCATACGGGCGGAACCACTGACAAAGCCGAGTCGATTCCGGGATACAACACGGCGCCGGATTTCGAGACTTTCCGGAAGGTCGTCAAGACCATCGGTTGTGCGGTCATCGGCCAGACGTCGGACCTGGCGCCGGCGGACCGGCGGCTGTATTCGATTCGTGATGTCACCGCGACCGTGGAATCGATACCGTTGATAACGGCGTCCATCCTGTCGAAGAAGATTGCCGCAGGGCTGAATGCGCTTGTTATGGATGTGAAAGTGGGCAGTGGCGCCTTCATGCCGACCTATGAGCGCTCGGTCGACCTTGCGAAAAGTATTATCGCGACGGCGGCAAAGGCGGGCCTGAAAACCAGTGCCGTATTGACCGACATGAACGAAGTGCTTGGCACGACGGCCGGCAACGCGCTCGAAATTGAAGAGGCCATGGCCTTTCTGCGTAACGACTATCGCGAATCGCGCCTCGATGAAGTGGTGCTGGCACTGTGTGCCGAGATGCTTTTGACAGCCGGCCTTGAAGACGACGTCGACACAGCCGCGAAGCGCTGCGATGACGCTGTAAGCAGCGGTCGGGCTGCAGAGATCTTCGACAGGATGTGTGCATCGCTTGGCGGTCCGGGCGATTTCGTCGACAACAGTCGTAAATACCTGGCGACAGCGCCGGTCCAAAAACCGGTGTTTGGCAAAGGTTATCTGACGGCCGTCGATGTTCGCGCTGTCGGCAATTCGATAATTGAGCTCGGCGGTGGACGCCGCCAGGTTGGCGAGACCCTCGATCTGTCGGTCGGGCTTAGCGATGTCGCGCCAATCGGAACGTATCTCGACGCACAAAGGCCGCTGGCCGTGATCCATGCCGCATCCCCCGATGCTGCCGCACATGTTGAGAAACTGTTGCTTGAAGCCTGCTCGACGAGTGACTCGGCACCGTCGGAAAGTGTTGTAATCCACCAGAAATTGTCGGGTCCGGGCTGATCTATGCGGTATGCTAGTGCCGCTATCAATAAAGGGGACGGTCCGGGTCTGGACGGTTAAATCTGGAATGTCCCCGTTTTAAGAATCGTCAAGCGGGGGGAATTATGCCGGATAATCTCATCGGAATTGTTGGGGTCATTGTGCTTCTCGGCATCGCGATCCTGTTCTCCAGCAATCGCCGGAAAATCAACCTGCGAGTCGTCGGCGCGGCATTTGCCCTGCAGGCGGGTATTGCCGCGTTCGTGCTTTACTTTGAAACCGGCCGGGCTGCAATCCGCGGTTTGAGCACGGGCGTGCTTGCCGTGATCGGCTACTCGAAAGCAGGCATTGACATGGTATTCGGTCCGCTTGGCGATTCCGGTGTCATCGGCTTCAGTTTTGCGATCAACGTGCTGCCGATCATCATCTTCTTCGCGGCGCTGATGTCGGTCATGTATCACCTGCGGATCATGGAGTGGGTCGTAAAGCTCGTTGGCGGTGCCCTGCACAAGATCATTGGTACCGGCGCAATTGAATCGATGAATGCAGCTGCCAATATCTTCGTCGGCCAGACCGAGGCGCCGCTGGTGGTAAAACCGTACCTCAGGAATCTGACGGAGCCACAATTCTTCGCTGTCATGGTGTCGGGTCTTGCGTCGATCGCCGGCACGGTCCTCGCCGGATATGTGCTTATGGGCGCAGAGCTCAAATACTTGCTGGCGGCGGCGTTCATGGCCGCCCCGGGCGGTCTGTTGATGGCCAAACTCGTGATGCCCGACGAGGAGGCCGTGCCGCCAGGTGGCCACGAGAAACTCAAGATGGAGCCCAGTCACCACGCCAACGTGATTATGGCGGCGGCATCCGGCACCTCCGACGGCCTGCGTCTGGCCGTCAACATCGGCGCCATGCTGGTCGCCTTCGTCGGCCTGATCGCACTATTCAATGGTCTGGTTGGCGGGCTGAGCAGCCTGCTGGGCATCGACAGTCTCCTCGGAGTCGACGAGGTCACGTTGCAGCTGATACTCGGCAAGATTTTCCAGCCGCTGATGTACATCCTGAGTGTGCCGTGGGCCGAGGCCGAGGCAGCGGGCGCCCTGTTCGGTGAGAAGATCATTCTCAACGAATTTGTCGCGTTCTCGCACCTCAACGACTACCTCGCCGGCATGAGTCCAAGAACGATCGCGGTCACTACCTTTTCGCTGTGCGGCTTCGCGAATTTATCCTCGATCGCGATTCTGCTGGGAGGGCTCGGCGTACTCGTGCCCGAGAAACGCGAGTTGATCGGGCGCTTCGGAATGAAAGTCGTGCTGGCCGCGTCGCTGTCGAACCTGATGAGCGCTGCGCTCGCAGGACTGATGCTGACGTTCTGAGCCGGTGGCGCGCAAGATCATCATCGACTGCGATCCCGGGCAGGACGATGCCGTCGCCCTGTTGCTCGCATTCGCGTCACCCGAAGAACTGGAACTGCTCGGCATAACGACCGTCGGCGGTAACGTGCCACTCAGGCTGACTCATCGCAACGCACGCATGATGTGCGATATTGCAGGCAAGCAGGACGTGCCGGTCTTCGCGGGATGCGCGGAGCCTCTGGTTCGACCGCTGCAAACGGCCGAGATGATTCACGGTGAGACGGGCATCAACGGTATCGATGTGTTCGAGCCTGACACGCCGTTGCAGGACGAGCACGCCGTCGATTACATCATTCGCACATTGATGGACGCAGATCAGGATTCCATCACGCTCGTGCCGACAGGCCCACTGACCAATATTGCAACCGCGATCGACAAGCAAGCCGCGATTTTGCCGAAGATCCATCGGATCGTATTGATGGGCGGCGCGATGCGCGAGGGCGGTAACCGCACGCCGTCCGCCGAGTTCAATATCCTCGTTGATCCCGAAGCCGCCGATATTGTCCTTCGTTGCGGGCGACCGATCACGCAATTGGGTCTCGACGTGACGCACCAGGTTTTGTCGACCCGCGATCGGGTCGACCGAATTCGGGCACTGGGAAATCCTGTTGCCGAAGCGACGGCCGACATGTTGAGTTTTTTCGATCGTTACGACACCGAAAAATACACATCGAAAGGCGCGCCGTTGCATGATCCCTGCACGGTAGCCTGGTTGCTGAAGCCCGGGCTTTTCGATGGCAAGGACTGCAATGTTTCCGTCGAAACGCAGTCCGAGTTGACGCTCGGGCATACGGCTGTCGATTTCTGGCATGTCACGGATCGGCCCATCAACGTGCACTGGGTCTATAGGGTCGACGCCGACGGCTTCTACGATTTCCTGATCGAACGACTGGCCCGTTTCGGCGAGGACTCCTGATGCCATCAATCGTCGTCGTCGGGTCCGTGAATCTCGATCTCGTCGCCACGGTCGACCGCCTGCCGACACCGGGTGAAACGGTGACCGGTGCTGATCTCAATCGTTTCCCCGGCGGTAAGGGCGCGAATCAGGCCCTGGCAGCAAAGCGGCTTGGGGCCGATGTAACCCTCGTTGCATGCGTTGGCGACGACGCCGCGGCCGATGAAGCGCTGGCGTTATTGCGTGAGGAAGGCGTGGAACTGGGCATGTGTCAGCGCATTGCCGGCGCACGGAGCGGCACGGCACTTATTGCCGTAGCGGCATCGGGCGAAAATCACATTGTCGTTGCGCCGGGCGCGAACCGGGCGCTTACGCCCGAATTGCTGCGCTTACCTGAGGCCGACGCGCTGATCTGTCAGCTCGAAACGCCAATCGAGACGATCGTCAGGGCTGCCGCGGAATTTACGGGCTGGTTCGTTGTGAATCTCGCACCCGCGATGCATGTGGATGTGTCGGTGCTGCAACGCGCCGATCTGGTGGTGGTCAATGAGTCCGAGGCGGCCTGGTATGGTGACAGCCTGCGCGCCTGCAGCGGCATGATCGCGACGACCTTTGGCGCCGCCGGCGCGGTTCTGTCGAAACGCGGCGAGGATCTCGCACGCACGAAGCCGCCGCGCATAGAGGCCGTGGACACGACCGCTGCCGGGGACACGTTTACGGCCGCGCTAACCGTCGCGCTGGCCGAAGGTCAGGAGCCCGAAGAGGCGCTGAAGTTCGCTTGCGCAGCCGGCGCCGCCGCCGCGACAAAGCTCGGCGCTCAGCCGTCTCTGCCGACCCGCGATGACGTGATTCGATTGTTAGCGGATGGCGGCGGGTGAGATGTTTGCCGACCGAAGCAAAGCGCAGCACGGCGAGCCATGAGGGAGGCAAATATGTCGCCCGCAGTCTGTGTACTACAAATGGAATGACGCCGGCAGCAAGTCTGCCATCGTAAACGTACTCCACTCGCCAGCATCGTCTTTGACGATGATGCGTGTGTTTTCGTCCGAGAACTCATGAATACGCTGGCGGCAGCCGCCACAGGGCGTGCAGGCGCGTGTTTTGTTTTCTCCGCCACCGGCGACAGCAATCGTGACGATGCGTTTGCCGCCAGCCGCAATCATTGCCGAAATCGCGCCCGCCTCAGCGCAGCTGCCCTGCGGATACGCTGCATTCTCGACGTTGCAGCCGACATGAACCTGGCCCTGCTCGTCGAGAATCGCCGCGCCAACATGAAAATCGGAGTAGGGGCAGTACGCCTTTTCTCTGACGACACGGGCGGCGTCCAGCAGTTCTTCATCGGTCATACGCTCATCGCTCCTTGCGCATCGGATTGTTCGGATGCATCGTCCAGTTGCATTTCTCGGTTGTAATAGCCTTGCCGGTGCGAGCGTCGATGCCCTCGGTCATGGGATGCATCGTGATGCAGTTGTCGACGGGACACACGCTGACGCAGAGGTTGCAGCCAACGCATTCATCATCGATCACTTCAAAGTGCCGCTCACCGTTAAGGGTGTGCGTGATCGCCTGGTGCGAGGTGTCCTCGCAGGCGATGTGGCAGCGTCCACACTTGATGCACAGCTCCTGATTGATGAATGCCTTTTCAATGTAATTGAGATTCAGGTACTGCCAGTCGGTCACGCTGGGCACGGCTTTGCCGACGAGTTCGCGAACCGAGTGCATGCCCTTGTCGTCGAGGAAGGTACCGAGACCGTCCGTGAGATCGTCGATGATCTTGAAGCCGTACACCATCGCCGCGGTGCAGACCTGCACGTTGCTCGCGCCCAGGGCGAGAAAGTCGACCGCATCGCGCCAATCCGTGATACCGCCGATTCCGGAAATCGGCAAATTCTTCGTTGCCGCATTGCGCGCTATCTCGGCAACCATGTTCAGAGCAATCGGTTTAACAGCTTCGCCGCAATAGCCGCCATGCGTACCCATGCCGTCCGTCGTCGGATACATCGTCAATGTGTCGTAATTGACGCGCATAATCGAATTGATCGTGTTGATCAGGGATACCGCGTCGGCTCCGCCATCCTGTGCGGCCTTCGCGGGTGGCACGATGTTGGTGACATTCGGCGTCAACTTCACGATGACCGGAATCGACGCAACTTTTTTGCACCATTCCGTCGCCATCTGTATGTACTCGGGAACCTGGCCGACCGCTGCGCCCATGCCGCGTTCGGACATGCCATGCGGGCAACCAAAATTCAGCTCGAACGCGTCAGCGCCGGTGTCCTCGATCATCGGCACGTACTTCGCCCAGGTCTCCTCATTCATGGGTAGCATGACCGAAACAACCACGGCCCGGTCGGGCCAGTCACGTTTGATCTGTCGAATTTCGTCAAGATTGACCTGCAGTGGCCGGTCGGTAATCAATTCGATGTTGTTGAAGCCGATGACGCGACGATCGTTGCTGTGTAATGCGCTGTAACGGGGACCGTTGACATTGACGATGGGCGGGTCTTCACCAAGAGTCTTCCAAACCACTCCACCCCAGCCGGCTTCGAACGCGCGGTTCACGTTATAGGCCTTGTCGGTCGGCGGCGCCGATGCGAGCCAGAACGGGTTAGGCGACGTTATGCCGAGAAATTCCGATGTCAGGTCTGCCATGTTTGCGTCTCCTCTATCGGTCAGCTTCGCAGGGCACGATCGATAGCCATTGCCGCGACCTTGCCGTCCTGCACGGCTGACACGGTCAGGTCTTCGCCGCCAACGGCGCAGTCGCCGCCGGCCCACACGCCGTCGAGCGATGTGGCTCGCGATCCATCAACCACGATTTTGCCGTTCTGCATGTCCAGCACGGCGAGCTCATCGCCGGTTTCTTCGTCGTCCAGTTTTTGACCGATTGCTTTGAAAACGACGTCGGCCTCCAGTGTAAAAACCTCGCCGGTTTTCTTCAGATTTCCGTCCTTGTCCAGCTCGGTTTTTTCCAGCTCGATCGTGATCACGCCACGCGAGTCAGCCCTCAACCCGGCAGGTGCCGCCCAATGATGAATCGTGACGCCGTTCGTCCTCGCCAGATCTTGCTCATACCGACTCGCGCCCATTTGCTCCGGTCCTCGTCGATACACAATATCGACGCGCTCGGCGCCAAGGCGTTTGCTTTGCACGGCGATATCAATGGCTGTCATGCCGCCACCCACAACGACGACATCGCGACCGACCGGCAGGCTGCCCTTGTCTTCGGCCTGGCGCAAATCGGCAATATAGTCGATGGCATTTTTCAGTCCCGGCAGGTTTTCGTTTTCCAGGCCCAGCTCATTGACCGAGCCGAGGCCGATGCCGAGAAACACGGCATCGTATTGGCTGCGCAAATCAGCGAGGTGGAAGTCCACGCCGAGCGCGGCGTTGTTTTCCACTTCGATCCCACCGATCGACAGGATATAGTCGACTTCGCGTTGTGCGAAATCATTGACCGTCTTGTAGGCAGCGATGCCGTACTCATTCAGGCCGCCAAGCTTGCTGTCTCTGTTAAACACCCTGACGTCATGCCCAAGCATCGCAAGCCGGTGTGCGCACGACAGCCCGGCCGGGCCGCCACCAACGACGGCTACCGTCTTGCCACTGGACTGGGCGCGATCAAACAGCCGCGTCGCATTATCGAATATGGGGTCGGTCGCATAGCGCTGCAGCAATCCAATGCTGACCGGGTTTTTCTCATGCGTGTTTCTGACGCAGGCCTCTTCGCAAAGTACTTCGGTGGGACAGACACGCGCGCACATGCCGCCCATGATGTTCTCGCGCAAGATCGTAAGCGCCGAGCCGCGAATATTGTCGCTGCGGATCTTCTGAATGAAGCCTGGAATGTCGATGCCGGTCGGACAGGCGATCGTGCACGGCGCGTCAAAACAGAAGTAACAGCGATCGGCCTCGATCAATGCTTCCGAACGTGATAATGGCTCATGCAGATCAGCGAAGTTCTTGTCGATCTCCGCCTTATCGAGGCGATTGGCTTTTATGTTCGGGCTTGGCGTGGCCATTGTCGTCGTCCGCGTATGCCTAGCGCTCGACCGCGACCGGTTCCGCGAGTTGCGCCTGCCTTTGTAGTGCGTCGTAGTAGGGCGCAAAGCTCGGCCGGTCGACATAGCGCCCGGCGCCACGTTCGACATTCAGCTCACCATCGCGGTATACGACATTGCCTCGGCTGACCGTGTGCGACGCGCAGCCCGTTACGGTCATGCCTTCGAAAATGTTGTAGTCGACGTTCTGATGGTGCGTCTTCGCCGAAATGGTTTTCGTTGCCGCCGGGTCCCAGACAACGATATCGGCGTCAGCGCCAACCGAAATGCTGCCCTTCCGCGGATAAATGTTGAAGATTTGTGCAGCATTCGTCGAGGTTACGCGCACGAATTCATTCATCGTCAGGCGGCCCGTATTAACGCCCTGGTCCCACAACACCTCCAGACGATTTTCGATTCCGGCTGTACCGTTGGGTATCGAACGGAAGTCGTCCTTGCCCATCGCCTTCTGGTCAGCGCAAAAGCAGCAATGATCCGTTGCTGTCGTTTGCAGGTTACCGGACTGGAGCCCTTTCCAGAGCGCGGCCTGATGCTCCTTGCCGCGAAACGGCGGGCTCATGACGTGAGCTGCCGCCACCTCGAAATCCTCATTGCGATACACGGAATCGTCGATCAGCAGATGTCCCGCGAGGACTTCGCCGAAGACGCGTTGTCCTTCGTTACGTGCACGCGTGATCGCTTCGAGCGACTGTATGCAGGAGTTGTGCACAACGTACAGCGGGACGCGCAGCACTTCGGCTATGCGAATCGCGCGATTCGCCGCCTCACCCTCAACTTCGGGAGGACGTGACAAGGGGTGACCTTCGGGGCCCGTAATGCCTTTTTCATAAAGTTCTTTTTGCAGCCGGAAAACGAGTTCGCCGTTTTCGGCATGCACGGTCGGAATTGCACCGAGTTCGAGCGCTCTCGAAAAGCTGTTCACGAGGATCTCGTCGTCGGCCATGATGGCGCCTTTGTACGCCATGAAATGTTTGAAGCTGTTCACGCCGTGATCACGCACGAGCGTGCCCATATCCTCGTACACCGAGTCGTCCCACCAGGTAACCGCGACGTGGAACGAGTAATCGGCGACCGCTTTTTCAGCCCAGTCGCGCCACTGGTGGTAGGTTTCCATGAGGTTTTGTTGCGGATTCGGGATGGCGAAATCGATGATCATCGTCGTACCGCCGGCGAGACCGGCCGCAGTTCCCGTGTAGAAGTCTTCCGTCGTCACGGTACCCATGAACGGCAGTTGCATATGGGTGTGCGGATCGATGCCACCCGGCATCACGTACTGACCGCCCGCGTCCACGACCGTTGCGTCCGCCGGTGGAGTGTCTATGCGGTCTGCGACGGCTGTAATCTTGCCACCCTGGCACAGCACGTCGGCACGAAAGGAGCGGTCTGCGTTGACAACGGTACCGCCTTGAATAAGCACAGTCATGGTGAACTCCTGATTTCGTTGCGGGCGGCCAGGTAATAAATGCTGCCGCCCAGTATAGATCCTGTGAACCAGCCATAAGTATAAAACCAGCCAAGTTTGCCGGTCGTAATCGCAATGAGCGTCAACCCGACAGGTATTAGGAATGCGGTAAACCCGGCTGTGTTCCAGGCCGGGTAGCCTGCGTTGTCCTGGTATAACGCAAGCACATCGTAGGACTGATTCTTGATCAGGAAATAGTCGACAATCATGATGCCGGCGATCGGACCGAGCAGGCTGGAATAGCCAATCAGCCAATTCGAATAGAGGCTCTCGACGCTGACGTCCGTGTCCAGCCAGCCCAGTTTTTTCAGGAGCTCCCAGCTCATCAAGACTATGCCAATGATGCCTGTGAGGATGACGCCCTTGTTTTCGTTGATGTACTTCGGCGCGACGTTCTGAAACACGTTGGTCGGTGAGACGATGTTGGCGGCCGTGTTGGTCGAGATGGTGGCGAGGATGATCATGAGCATCGACAACACGACCCAGAACGGGCTGTCGATTCTGCCGATCAGATTGATGGGGTCGGATATGGTCTCGCCAACCAGTTCGACCGATGCGGCAGTCAGCACGACACCAAGGCCGGCGAACATGAGCATCGTCAGAGGCAGACCGATGATCTGGCCGATGACCTGGGATCGCTGCGAACGCGCATAGCGGCTGAAGTCCGGAATGTTAAGCGACAGCGTTGCCCAGAATCCCACCATCGCTGTGAGCGCGGCCATGAAGTAGCCAATAAACGAACTGTCTGCGGGTCGGTTGGCCGGCGTCGACAGCACCTCGGTCAGGGAAATTTTCGGCAGCGCCCAGATGATCAGGCCGATTGCGACAAGTAACAGCAATGGGGCAGCCAGGGTCTCGAGATGCTTGATAGCCTCCGAGCCGCGTATCACGACAGCAATATTCGCGACCCAGAAGATAAAGAAGCCGAGGACCTCGCCCGTGCCGCCCAGGGCGGCCCAGCCGTCAAATATCGCCGCCAGCAACAGGTGGATTGCGATGCCGCCGAACAGCGTCTGCACGCCGAACCAACCGCAGGCAACGACGGCTCTGACCAATGACGGTACGTTGGAGCCGATGATACCGAAGGATGCGCGAAGCACGACCGGGCAAGGAATGCCGTAACGCGTTCCCGGAAACGCATTGAGCGTGAGCGGAATCAGGACGACGATATTGGCGATCAGAATCGTCCATAACGCTTCGGCCACCGACAAGCCGAAATAGGCTGTCAGGACCCCGCCGAGTGTGTACGTCGGTACGCAGATCGCCATACCGACCCACAGTGATGCAACGTTCCACCGCGTCCAGGTTCGCTGGGCGGCGCGTGTCGGCGCAATGTCGTCGTTGTAACGCGGGCTGTTGGCAATGTCCGCACCGACATCGAGCTCGATATGCTCGCCGACCGCGCGTAGCTTGCTGGTCGCTTCAATCATCCGTCAGCCGCCCGTAGGTCTCGGGCCGGCGGTCGCGGAAAAATTGCCAGGTGTTGCGAACTTCGCGCACCATGTCGAGATCGATCTCGTGGACCAGCAACTCGTCGTCACCGTAACTCGCCTGCGCTTCGATCGAGCCACGCGGATTGACGATGTAACTCGAGCCGTAGAACTCGCCCATGTTCATCGTCGTCGCCCAGGGCTCTTCGCTGCCCACGCGATTGATGGCGCCAATGAACACACCGTTCGCGGCGGCCGAGGCGGGCTGTTCGAGTTCCCACAGGTACTTGCTGAGTCCGGCAACCGTCGCCGACGGATTGACGATGTACTCTGCGCCGTTCAACGCCAGCGCGCGCCAGCCTTCGGGAAAATGCCGGTCGTAACAGATGTACACCCCGAGCTTCACATAGGCTGTGTCGAATACGGGCCAGCCCGAATCGCCAGGTTTGAAAAAGAATTTCTCGTAAAAGCCGGGATCAACCTGTGGAATATGCGTTTTGCGATACTTGCCGAGGAACGAGCCGTCAGCATCGATCACGGCAGCCGTGTTGTAGTAAACGCCGGGCATCTCTTCTTCATAGATCGGCACGACGATGACCATGTTGTGCTTTTTCGCATACTCGCGCATCAGGCTCGTCGTATGCCCGTCCGGAATGCTCTCGGCCGCGGCGTACCATTTTCGGTCCTGGCTGGGACAGAAATACGGCTGCGTGAAGACTTCCTGGAAACACAGCACCTGCACGCCCTGGCTGGCCGCGTCCTCGATATACGGGATATGCGCCTCGATCATGCGGTCGCGAATTGCTTCGGGTTCCATCGAACCGTCGCCTTTGAGGGCCATCTGAATCAGGCCACATTTGAGTTTTGCCATGACAAACCTCTTTTTTTCAATGTGTTAGCGGGGTTTTTATGTACGCCAAGAGTACACCTTTTTCGCGGCAAGGGTCACAGCCCATGGGCTGTGACCTCTTTTGACCGGATCATCTGAACGATGTCCATGATCCGTGTGTCGGTCCCGGCAGAATATACCAACCGTTTCCCCAATACCCTGAGTACTGCTGCACAAAAGATCTTCGGCTTTCCTTTGTCGCTGGTTCAGTACAGGGCCCGTAGAGCTTCTTGCGTACGCAGGGCAGGAAGTCGCCCAGATCGTCACCAATCAGCATGATCACCCGGTGAGTCTCGGCGATCAGTTCTCTTCTGCGGATCTTCGCGCGATCCCAGCCGTGTTGATCGGCCAGCATTACATGGTCCTCGTCAACAGCAATGCCCAATGACTCTATCTCTTCAATGACCCCGCGTTTTTGCGGACAGGGATCCGGGTCGTCGTCGATGAATTCACAGGGCCGATTGGTGACGAAGAAGATCGCGACACCAGCGTCCCTCGCAGCCGCGATGAATTCGACTACGCCCGGTACAGGTATCGCCGCGTTTTGCCGATAGAAATCGTACAACTTGCGGTTTGTAAACGGGCGCTCATGCTCGATCTGAAAGTCGATATTGCTGACCACCGTTTCATCAACGTCGAGAATCACTGCCGGCCGCAGTCCCTGAGCGTCCTCCTGACCCGGCATGGCGGACCACGATTGATCGGCAATAAACCCTGGTAAATCGGCTGTGGCGGACTGATACACTTGCATCGTGATTGCCGGGTATTCCGCGGCGTGTTTCACCCATTGCAGGCCGAGGTCGTCTTCCGGCGAATGAACAACCGGTGCCGTCGTGCACGACGCGCCAGCCACCATCGCGAATAACATCATGAAAAATCGATTTGCCATCGCTAAATTCCTGCTTCTGCCAGCTCTGTTGTTGTCGGCCTGCGCCGCAACATCTGAGTCTACTGCAGTCGATTCCGCTGAGCTTACTTTTATACACCTGAACGATACGTACCGGGTCGGTGCAGTTGAAGACGGTAACAGCGGCGGATTCGGTCGGGTTGTTACGGTTATCCGAGGCCTGCAGAATCAGGGCAAAGACGTGCGCATCCTGCACGGCGGCGATTTCTTGTACCCGTCACTCGAAAGCCAGCTCTGGAACGGGCTGCAAATGGTCGATGCGCTCAACTATATGGACGCGCTCGCGCCGATGTACGTGGTAACGGGCAATCACGAATTCGATCGGCGCACGCCGGAGCATTTGATAAACGCGGTGCGAGCCTCCCGTTTCGACTGGCTGGGAGACAATTACGTGTTCCGTACCGGTGCGGCCGACGTCGATGCCGCACTGCAGACGGCGTTCACATTCGCGTCAGGCGATAAGCGGATCGGTGTTTTTTCACTAACGCTGCACGCGGAGGACGGCGGAAACCATCGCGACTATGCCCCGGTCGACAGAGATTTCATGGCGCATGCGAAGCGCGTTATTTCGCAACTGGAATCGCAAGGCGTCGATGCCATCATCGGCATTACGCATCTGCACATGTCGCAGGACCGCGAGGTCGCAATGCTGCGCAAAGATCATCCGACATTGGCATTTATCGTCGGCGGCCATGAGCACGAGCCTGAATTCAGTGCAATGAGCGACACCTCGGCGGCCATCATGAAAGGCGCGTCGAACGCGCGCGTCATCTGGCGAATCGATATGACATTCGATGAGTCGGGCTTGCCATAGGTCGACAGCACGATGTTGCCGATGGATCGGAACGTTGCCGTTGATCCGGATTACGCCTTGCTCGACAGGAAGTGGCGCGACCGCTTGCTCGACAAGTTTCCGTTTCTCGAGGCGCGTGTTGGCGTTGCGGCGTTTCCTCTGGACGCCACCGAGGAGACGACAAGAAACAAGGAAACGGCCTGGGGAAACTTTATCGTCGACCAGATGCTGACGGCATTTGGCGAGCCTGCGGACTTTGCGTTCATCAACAGCGGCACGTTGCGCATTGATGACTTCATTGCCGACGACATTCTGTTTGAAGATATCGGCAGGACGTTCGGTTTTTCCTCCTTTCTGCGCTATATGACGATGAGCGGTACCGAGTTTCGTCAGCTCATGGAGGCCGGTTTTCGTGGCAGCGGCCGCAGCAAAGGTTATTTCCCACAGATCGCCGGTTTCCGCGTGTGCGTCGATCGCACGCGCCCCTCGGGTGCGCGCATCGTTAGCCTGCAGGTGCCGGTCGACAGGGGCTGGACGGAAATCGATGCGGGGGCCGACTACAGCATAGTGATTCCCGACTTCCTCTACCGAGGTGGTGACGGCTACGTGGTGCCGCAGGGACGGCACGCCTCGAGGCCGGGCTCGGAGCTGAAATACCTGGTGCTCGACGCAATCGTCCGGGCCCAGGCCGAGGGCAGGGCGATCGGCATCGCGGTCGATCCTGTCAACCCGAGAATCGAGGTTCATGAAGCGCCGGTTGCGCAATGTTTCAGCGGAAACTGACCCCAATCCCGCTGATGCGAAAAAACAACAAGTGCAGTTCGGGTCTGTGCGGCGCCTGCGAGGCCAGCGTGACCCCCCGGGGGAAACCCTGTCCGGCGGGCCGGGAATACGTTGATCGCCTGCGGCGATCACAGCCGTTTTAAGATCAATTCGAATAAAAACAAAGGTTTGACTATCTAACTGCAAGTGGTTGTTGATTAAGGGTCTTCCGCGCGGATTCTGAATCCTGAAGGCGTTGCGCCGGCTGCGGTTTTCGCGCGGCCCGACTGCCGGATCGACCGGCGGCACTTGCTTATGGCGAACTTGTCACCCGTTAATCAAAGAGCGACAATAGTCGGGTTCCTCGGTGCGCCGCCCGCATACCGTGTTGTATTTGCCCGACAAAGACCCAGCGTGCGGCGGAGCGCCCGGCTTAGCGAAAATAACGGTTTCATCAAGAAATAGGTTAGGGGAAATTCAATGAACAGGTTCTTAAGTAAGCTCTTACCGCTTGCTGCGCTATTAATCGTGCCAATGATGGCTCAGGCGCAGGATACGTCTTCAGCCATGCGTGGCAGAGTGCTCGACGACGCAGGCGCGCCGGTTGCTGGCGCGGCAGTCGTTATTCAGGATATGCGCACAGGCAGTCAGCGCCGCCTGCAGTCCAACGCCGCCGGTACGTTCCTCGCAACCAACCTGGCCGTGGGCGGACCTTACAGAGTCACGGTCAATGGCACGCGCACGGTTGAAGTCGCTTCGATCTCACTGGGCGAGACTTATAACCTGTCTGTCACCGTGGGCGAAGCGATCGAAGAAATCATCGCAATTGGCCAGCAAGCGCAGGCATTTGAAACGACGCCGGGCCCGACAGCGACCTTTGGCCAATATGAACTCGACAGCGCGGTGGCATTCAATCGCGACATCAAGGATGTCTACGCGATCGATCCACGGCTGAACCTGGACGGGTTCGAGATCAACTGCGCCGGCAAGCATCCGCGCTTCAATAACATTACGCTGGACGGTGTGAGCCATCAGGATCGATTCGGCTTGAACACCAACGGTTACTCGACCGCAACCGGCATGCCGTTCCCGTACGATGCGATCCAGCAGGTATCGGTCGAGCTCGCACCGTTTGATGTCAAGTACGGCGGTTTTTCTGCCTGCAACATTAACGCTGTGACGAAATCGGGCAGTAACGAGTGGGAAGCCAATGTTTTCTACGAATACACGACTGACAGCCTGCGTGAGGATGAACTCGACGACCTGGATCTGAGCGGCGAGTCTTACCGTGAAACGAAGCAAGGCTTCAGTGTTGGCGGCCCGATCATCAAGGACAAGCTGTTCTTCTTTGTCGCCTATGAAGAGCAGGAAGAGCCGAGGTTCCTTGCTGCGGGATACAATGGCTCCGGTAACGGTGAGGAGCGTCCGTGGCTGTCGCAAACTGACTATGAACGAGTGCTCAATATTGCGCAGAATATCTACGGCTTTGACCCGGGTGGCCAGGGACAGGATGGCGCACAGACCGCGGAGAATATCTTCGTTCGTCTTGACTGGGACATCAACGACAATCACAACCTCGCCGCTATCTACAACGATTACGATGGCGTGCAGTCACGGTCCTCAGACAGCGATGCATTCGAGTTCGAGTTTTCCAATCACTTCTACGACAAGGGCTCCGTTTCCGAGACCTACACGCTGATTCTGGATTCGCAGTGGAATGACGCCTTGTCGACGCAGCTGTATTTCACCGACACGAGGATGGACGATTCGCAGGTAACCGTCGGACCGAAGGACATCGGTGATCACCAGATCAACGTCAACGGTTTCAGCAATGTTATTTACCTCGGCGCGGACGACTCACGCCAGGCAAACAAGCTGTTCACCGACTCGCAGCTCCTGAAGCTGTCGGGGCAATATCTGGTTGGTGACCACGTCATCAGCGCAGGTATCGAAACTGAGGAACTCGAGGTCTTCAATATTTTCGTGCAGCATTCACGCGGCGGCGAGTGGGACTATCGTGACAACTCGGCTGGCGATGATCCCAACTGTGCGGCGCTGACCGCGCAGCAGCGCTTCGACGGCACGGTTGTCGCCGATTCTGACGGCGATATCACCAACGATACCTGCGGCGCGTCAGGCATCGACCATTTCGAGCTCGGTCGTCCCTACCGCGTTTACTACGGCAGTGGTGGCGGCACCAACGACCCGAATGACGCGGCCGCAAACTTCGTCAATACCCAGAACGCCCTGTTCGTTCAGGACGAGATTTACTTTGCCGAGCAGGACTTTACACTGACGGCGGGTCTGCGTTACGAGTGGATCGACAGTAGCGATTCACCGACGTACAACTCGACACTGTCAAACGCAATCGGTATTCGTAACGACAGTGGACTCGATGGTGTCGATATCCTGATGCCGCGTATTGGTTTCACGTGGGGATACCGTGACGACCTGACGTTGCGCGGCGGCCTTGGCCTGTATTCCGGTGGTAATCCGAATGTCTGGCTGGGCAATGCCTGGAGCCGGGACGGCATCACCAACGTGCAGGTGCGAAACGACTACTTCCACAACTTATCGATATTCGATGGTGGCATCCCGCTGGTTAGCGGTGCACCGATCGGTGGCGCCGTGCCTCAGGATCTGGTTGATCAGGTCGCCGCGGTCTCCGGTGATGAAGGCTCGTTCTTCTTCAATAACCTGATCGATCCGAACTACGAGGCACCGCGGGAGTGGAAGACCGCTATCGGCGCAACCTGGGATATGCCCTGGGGCGGCATCACGGCCGATATCGACTTCATGTATACGCGTCTCGAGAAGCAGGCCATCTACGTTGACGTATCGCAGGAATACATACCCGGCAACGACACGCTGGCGGGGGCACCGATTTATACGGCCATACCCGGCGCCGGTGAAGGCAACCTGATGCTGACCAATGCCAATGCCGACGGCAGCGGTACGGTTTTCTCAGCCGTGTTCAAGAAGGATTTCGACTGGGGTCTCGACCTGATGCTCGGCTACGCCCGAACCGACGTCGAGGACGCTGCGCCAATGACGTCGTTCACGGGAGAATCCAGCTTTGAGAACCTCGCAACGAACGACATCAACAACCCGAGGGCGGCTACCGGTAATTACAACGTGAAGAGTCGCGTGACCGTGCGTGCGAGCTTTGCGCGTGATTTCTGGGGCGACAACGCAACGCGGTTCACATTGATGGGCTATTACCAGACCGGGCAACCCAGCACCTATACGATGTTCTCCGAAGACTCCCTGCAGGTCGGCGAGTCATTCCGTCACCTGTTGTACGTGCCGGATGGCCCCAGCGACCCGAACGTCATTTTCGATGATGAATTCGATCAGACGGCGTTCTTCGACTGGGTCAGTGAGCGGGGCCTGAAGGGCGGCAAGTTCGTCCGTCGCAACAGCGAAACCTCAAAGGTCAATTCGCGCGTCGATCTGCGCATCGACCAGGAGATTCCGCTGTTCATGGATGATCTGAAGGCGCGCGCGTTCCTGAAGATTTACAACTTCACGAACATGCTCAATGACGAGTGGGGCCGCCAGTACGACGCGGAGTTCTTCTCGCAGGATGTCGTCGACGTATCGCTCGATGATTCCGGTGCGTACATCTTCGAGGAATTCAACCGAAAAGGTGTTACGGACCTGCAAGAATTCCCGTCGCTGTGGGAAATGCGTCTCGGACTCGAAGTCAACTTCCGATAGGCAGCAATAGTCGGACGATGAAAGGCCAGCCTTCGGGTTGGCCTTTTTTTATGGGCGCGGCTCGAGCGTGAGTTGCAGCGGCCAATGATCGGAAACGCCGACACGGTTTACCGAGTTGTAGCGCAACGGAGTTCCGGCCTCGGTGAGCTGCTCCGCTGTGCGGTTTGCCAGGCCGACCGATCCGTCCCTGATCGCCCAGGCCGAATCCGCCTCGCTGGCGGGCGCAAACAGAATCATATCGAGAAACGACCAGGTGGCGTCACGCGCGTAATAGGCGGTTCCCGGACAATCGTCGCAAAGTTCGTGCGCAACGGTCCAGTAAGGCCGCACAAAACGATCCAGCATGTCCTGTTCAGCGTTTTCGGTGCTGGTTGTATTGAAGTCACCGGCGGCAAATACATGCCGATCGGGCGGCAGGCTGGCACGCAGTTGGTTGAGGTGATTGTAAGCAAGAACACGCATTTCGGTTGGGTGAAACGGTGCCGGAAAGTGCACCGCGAAACCGGTTAGCAATGAACCATCGGGCAATTCAAACGTGGCCTCGAGAACACCGCGCGTGTCGCCAGCCCTTTGCGGAAACTCGTCTGCCGGGAGCGGGTGGAGGGTCGCCGGACCGGCGAGCGGCAGCCGCGTAAGAAACGCAACATCGATACCGCGATTGTCGGTTCCCTCAATCAGAATGGCGGGCAGGTAGTCGCTGTCGGCAAGAAACTCGTTGCGCAGACGCTCGAGGATCGCGAAATTTTCGACTTCCTGCAGCGCGATGATATCGGCGCCTTTGCCGTCGTTGACTTGCTTGATCGTGCTGGCAAGCACGCCGAGCTTGTGCTCGATGACGTCGTCATTCCAGTCGAGATTCAGACATTCGTCCTGCCATCGTTCGACTTCGATCGTCTCGCACGCGGCGACGTGTTCGGCCGACTGTTTCGCGTCGAGCGGCAAATAGGATTTGTCGTCTTTATACGGATCGTCGACATTGTCGAAAAGGTTCTCAACATTGAACGTCATGATCGTTACGGCAGGTGCCGGCTTGCGCACGCCGCTGAGGTCCACGCGCAGGAGCGGTGCGTGCTTTCTCTCGGTGGTAATAAACGCCGCGTCGCTGCTGCTCGAGAACGCAATCGATTCGGCATTGCGGATCCTGCCCAGGCCAAGCCCCAGTGGTGGCTTCTGCAGGGCGGCCAGCCAGCTTTCATTTGCGGAGCGCCGGTAGTAATACATCCCGGCGTACGTAAGAACGACTGCAGCGCTGCCGTCGGCGTTAATGTCCATGCCACTGGGCTGCCAAAACCAGTTGCCCGTGATGGGCGCGTTTTCCACATCCAGCCGTCTCGGTTGCGGCAGGCTGTCCACGACGCCCAGGCGCCTGGCGACCACTGTCTTCTTGTTCTTCGGTACCAGCGGCAACTCGTAGAGCAGGGCCGGGATATCCCATTTCGTCAGAACAAGCACTCTCTGCTTATCGGCATCGACCGCAACGGCTTCCGCGTCTCTCGGACCATCGGGATACCTGAAGTCGAATTGCCAGGCAATCCTGACCTTTTTCTGATCGAGCTCGGGTTCTTCGACGATATACAACCTCACATCCTTGCGTTTGCGATCATTGTCGCCGATATCCGCGATGAGCAGATACGATCGGCCGCTCAGCCGAAACGATGCGAGGTCTTCCCAGTCGCGATTGCTGGCTTTTGACAACTTGACCTTGCCGCGCGCTGCGCCCGTGTTGTCGATCGCATGCAGGACGGGTGCGCCATCGTCATTGATCACCCACAGCAGGTCCGCATGCTCCTGAGAGCGAGCGAGTCCGCTCGCTTCGTCGATGGACGGGTCCTGCAGTCGCCCGGTCTGGGTCAGCAGCGAACCACGCGAGGCCGGATCGGCCTCCGGCTGGCATCCTGCGAGCAGAAAAAAGGCGCAGACCAATAGACGCATGGCACATTCTCGCTGTATCGTTGTTTCAGCGCCAAAGTGTGGCGCACTCAGGTCAAAGAAGCGAGACATATGGCGGCCAAACACATGAACGCGGCACCCGGCGACTTTGCCGAGACTGTGCTGATGCCCGGCGACCCACTGCGTGCAAAATACATTGCCGATACCTATCTCGACGGCGCCAGACGGGTCACCGACGTACGCAACATGTGGGGCTTTACCGGCGAGTACAAAGGCGAGCCGGTTTCGGTTATGGCGCACGGCATGGGCATTCCGTCAGTGTCGATTTATTGCACCGAGCTACTGACCAACTATGGCGTCAAGCGCCTGATTCGCGTCGGCAGTTGCGGGACCTCGCATCCCGATGTCAAGTTGCGCGACATCATTATCGGCATGGGTGCGTCGACCGACTCGAGCGTCAATCGCATGCGCTTCGGTGGCTATGATTATGCGGCGATCGCTACCTTCGACCTGGTCAAAAAGGCCGTCGCCGCGGCGGAGCAGCAGAATGTCCGGTATCACGTCGGCAATATCTTTTCCGCAGACCTGTTCTATACGCCGGATCCCGACATGTTCGAGACGATGGCGAAATTCAATGTTTACGGCATCGAGATGGAAGCGGCCGGTATTTACCCGATCGCGGCGGAACACGGTGCCGAGGCGCTCGCGATCTGCACGGTCAGTGATGACATTCCCAGCGGCAAGGCATTATCCGTCGAAGAGAGGCAAACGACATTCGATGAGATGATTGCTGTCGCGCTCGAGACCGTCGTTGCCTGAGAAGGATTTCCTGAGACCGATCGGGCCTAGTTCGTCTCGATATCAACTGCGTCGACGATAGCGACGACAATCGAGCGCACCGGCGCATTGGCGTCATCGAGAATCTGCCGGGCGCCATTGCCCTCATCAAGGATCAGGACGGTCTCGCCCTGGCCGGCACCGATGGCGTCGAATGCGATGAGATAGCCGCCGCTGGGGCGCCCGTGTTGATCGAGTCGCTCGGCGACGAGCAACTTGCGGCCCTCGACGATGGAGTGATGAATCGTCGACACGACGTTGCCGACGATGCGACCGAGAATCACTGGCCCAAATCCTTCGAAGTATAGAGCTGCACATCGTCGACCAGGCCGACGATTGCGTCGTCGACCGGAACGAACCACGGATCGAGGGCTAGCGCCGCTTCGCGGCTTGCCACCCAATAGATGATCTGACCCGGTCCTGCCATGCGTGTGCCGTCGGCGCAGACCAGAGGGTTGCCCTCGTCCTTTCCGTCGCGGCTCAGCGGTTGAACCCACAGCAGTGGCGTCGCGGACAACTCGGCCACGAGCATTGCCGGGACTACGGTTCCGATTACCCGACCCAGGAGCATGCCACCTCCTCGGGATACTCGGCACCGGTGGGCTCCAGAGCGGAACAGCGACCGAAACGGGTGCCTTGTTCGAGCAGATGTCTCAGGTCAGTGTCAAGTCGTGGCAAGAGTGAGCGCGCGAGCAGCTGATCGCCGGCGCGCTCGGCGCAGATTCCGATTGCGGTCTCGGCATCGGTCAGATCACCGCACATCAATGCCAGCGCGTGGCCACCGAGGTCATCGCCGAGCCGGACTTCGGAAAGGATCACGGGCGTGCTCTTGATCGCGGCATCCACGGCGGCCAGCAGGGCGGGTGAGGAACGCGTCTCGACGACCGCCAGGGCGTCGCCCGTCAGGTCTTTGCGGGCGCCGAGAACTGCATCGTGCAGCGCAGGGTGAACGTCACCCAGAAAGATGCTGCCCTGCAGGGTGTCCCCGGCTTTGCCGGATCGCACGCCGACCATGAAGGCCTCCTCGGTGCTGGCGACACTGCCTCCGACCAGAACCAGGAAGCGACCCGGGTGAATCGTTCCGCAGCGCAGTAATGCGATAGGCGCCCGCTTGACCATGAGATCGCTCGCCAGAATGCCGGCGGCGACGGTCTCGAACTCGAGTAACGCCAGTGCACCGTGACGAATGTTCTCTTGCGCCATAGGGTTCAAACGATGCGGAAGTGATCGACGAGGACGCAGCGCCGCAGGCGGCTAAAAGCGACCGGTCCGGTCAGCCCTTCGCCGGTGGGGCTGGCAATGGTGAAACTGCAGTGGCCTTCTCCGCCTTCGCCGAGGCCGGCATAAAACGGCCCGTTCTTCGTGAAGATACTGGTGTTGATCGTCCGCGCCATGCGGCTCAGCGCATCGATGTCACGCGAGTACATGCCGGCGGAATGGCCAAAGCCATGTTCGGCTTCCCTGGCCAGTTCGATGCCGCGATCGACGTCCGGTACCGAGGTGACCGGCAGCACCGGCATCATCTGTTCGGTCCATATCAACGGGTGGTCATTCGGGACGCGCGCTACCAGAAGTGGCGGGTCGCCGGCCGATGAAATGCCCGCGCGCGCGAGGATTTCGCTCGCGTTCTTGCCGATCAAATCCTTCGTCACGGTCGCTCGCTGCCGTGGTCCGCCCTGTTCGCTGAAGATTGCGCGTTCCACACGGTGCAGCTCGCCCTCGTTCAAGAGGTAGGCTCCGTGCCGCTTCATCTGCTGCAACAGCTCGTCGACGATGCTTTCGACGGCAATGACTTCTTTCTCGTCTACACACACGATGTTGTTATCAAACGAGGCGCCGGCGACTATGCTGCGGCCTGCAAGCTCGAGATCGGCCGTCGCATCGACGACGACCGGTGGATTGCCCGGGCCGGCACAGATGGCACGCTTGCCACTCGTCATCGCCTGACGCACGACGCCGCTGCCGCCGGTCACGGCGAGGAGGCGTACGCCCTTGTGTGTCATGAGCGCCTGCGCGGATTCGATCGTAGGCTCCGCCACGGCGCTGACCAGGTTGGGGGGGCCGCCGCCACGCACGATCGCGTGATGCAGCAGTCGGACATTCGCCATGGAACAGGCACGGGCGTTGGGGTGGACATTGAAGACGACGCTGTTGCCCGCCGAGAGCATGGCTATGGTGTTGCAGATGATCGTGGACGTCGGATTGGTTGTCGGTGTGATGGCGCCGATCACGCCGTAGGGCGCGTACTCGGTAAGGGTCAGGCCGCGGTCCCCGGTGACGGCCTGGGGCGTGAGCACCTCCGTGCCGGATGTCTTGCGCGTGACCAGGCGGTTCTTGACGACCTTGTGTTCCACCCGGCCAAGCCCGGTTTCGCGCTGTGCGTGACGCGCCAGTTCTTCTGCGTGCTCCAGCATCGACTCCCGAATCGAAGCGATGATCTTCTGACGGCCTTCGAGTGACATACCGTCGAGTTCGCGGAAGGCGACACCCGCGGCTGCGACGGCATCGTCAACCGTTGCGAAGACTCCTTCACCCAGCGCTTCGGGAGGAGCGCTTCTTGCTGCGCTTTGGACCGTGCCGATTGGCGTATTCGCGGCCCGAGGTGCCGACAGGCGTTCGGCAAGGCGCGTGGCGATGATATCCACCTGCTGGTCGCTCAGTAGGCCGGCGTTGCCGCCAGGACGGCTCATGCGTCACTCTCCCCCTTGCGGTATTTTTCGTCGCCTTCGATTTCCCAGCTATCGACGATCGCCATGACGACGGCGTCCACCGGTTTTTTGTCCGTGCGTTCGGTCTGGCGAGCAGAAGAGCCGCTGGCATAGAGCACCATTTCGCCGACGCCTGCACCGACGGCGTCCAC
>JAOTVR010000082.1 GCA_029863305.1 Gammaproteobacteria bacterium
TGATTTAATTCAATAAAATAGATTAACTAGTGTACGTAAAATATTGAATTAAATAGTTATCCCTTAAGAATTCTTTCTCTTTGACGCTGCCAGTCCCGGTCTTTGTCTGCTGCTCGCTTGTCGTGTTGCTTCTTACCCTTTGCCATACCCACGTTGAGCTTCGCGCGTCCTTTGTGCCAGTGCAGATCGAGCGGCACCAGCGCCATGCCCTTGCGCTCAACGGCGCCAACCAGTCGGTCGAGTTCCTGCCGATGCAGCAGCAACTTGCGGGTTCGGGTGGCGTCCGCCTTGACGTGCGTCGATGCGGTATTCAACGGAGAAAAATGCGCGCCGATCAACCACGCCTCGCCGCCGCGAATATAGACGTAACTCTCCGCGAGCTGCACGTTGCCGGCCCGAAGGCTTTTTACTTCCCAGCCTTCAAGAACGAGACCGGCCTCGAAGGTGGCTTCAATGAAGTAGTCATGCCGCGCCTTGCGATTGACCGCGATCACATTGCCGGCAGGCTTTTTCGACTTCTTGCCGCTCATTGAATTGACCAGGCGCAGGGCTAGTGGGGACGCGATTATACGGCGGCTATTGTTGTCAGTCCCCGCTATTTGTATAAGAATCGCGGCAGTCCTTGCCGAAGAGAATAATAATGCTAAGCAATAAGGCAGCCGGTCCGGCGAAACGCACCTCGCTTCACGGCCACTGGTCGTCCCGAATGGCGTTCATTCTGGCTGTAACCGGATCGGCGGTCGGTCTGGGCAATATCTGGAAATTTCCGTATGTGGCGGGGCAGAACGGCGGTGGCGCGTTCGTGCTCGTGTACCTCGCGTGTGTGGCGATCATCGGCATGCCTGTGATGATGTCGGAAATCCTGCTTGGCCGCCGCGGCCGCAGAAATCCGGTTGCCACAATGGCTTTGCTCGGCGAGGAAGAGGGCAAGTCTCGCAACTGGCAGTGGGTCGGTGGGATGGGCGTGCTTGCCGGCATCCTGATCCTGTCGTACTACAGTGTAATCGGCGGCTGGACTCTGGCCTACGTGTTCAAAAGCGGCATGGGTGAGTTTTTCGGCGCCGACGCGACAAGAGTGACCACGATTCGTGACGGCTTCATCGGCAGCTGGGCGTTGCTTGGATCGTTCCACACCGTCTTCATGGGCCTCACTGTCTATGTCGTCGCACGCGGCGTGGAACGGGGGCTGGAGCAGGCGGTGCGATTCATGGTCCCGGCTCTGTTGTTGCTCATGCTGGCATTGCTCGGTTACTCGATCAACTCCGGACACTTCGGCGCGGGCCTCGAGTTCATGTTCTCGCCCGACTTCAGCAAGCTCACCTGGGACAGCGTGCTGGCCGCCATGGGTCAGGCATTTTTCACCCTGTCGATCGGTATGGGCGCCGTCATGGCATACGGTGCGTATCTTCCTGAGGAGACCTCGATCACGGGTTCGGCGACAGCCGTCGCCATCGCCGATACGACGATCGCAATACTTGCCGGTCTCGTAATCTTCCCGCTCGTTTTTGCCAACGGGCTCGATCCCGCCGATGGCCCGGGGCTGGTGTTTGTTACCCTGCCACTGGCTTTTGGCCAGATGCCCGGTGGTGTCTTCTTTTCGACCCTGTTCTTCATATTATTGTCTTTCGCGGCGTGGACGTCGGCGATCAGCCTGATGGAGCCCGCCGTCGCCTGGCTCGTCGAACACCGCAATCGCACGCGCGCACAGGCCGCGGTCATTATGGGTCTGCTCATCTGGACGATGGGCGTCGGCACGGTGCTGTCATTCAATGTGCTGTCGGAGTTCAAGTTCCTCAAGGGCACGATCTTCGACAACCTCGACCACCTGACAATCAATATCATGCTGCCGTTGGGGGGTGTCCTGATCACCGTATTTGCCGGATGGGTCTTGTGCCGCAATTCGACGGCCGACGAACTCGGTGGTGCGGGTACGATATACAAACTCTGGCGTGTTCTGGCGCGGTATGTGGCGCCGATCGGCATCCTCTTCGTGTTCCTGAAGGCAGTAGGGCTGTTGCCCGACCTGGCCTGATGTCGGAGGCGGTGCGGCAGCACTGCGGCAATGCGTAAAGTCAGTCGCAGCGCACTGGTTCCATACTCGGCCGTCGATATGTATGCGCTCGTCGAGGATGTCGACTCCTACCCCGAGTTTCTCCCATGGTGCAAGGATGTCGAAGTCCACTCGCGTGAGGGCAATGTCGTGGAAGCGACTCTGGAGCTGCACCGGGGAAAAATCAGCAAACGATTTCGCACGCGTAACACGATGTACCCGACCCGCTCGATGGACCTGTCGCTGGTGAGCGGACCGTTTCGGTTCCTGTCCGGCGGTTGGCAATTTCAGGCCCTGGGTGATGCCGGCAGCAAAGTGTCACTTGCAATGGAATTCGAATTTGACAGTCGTATTCTCGACATGATGATCGGTGCGTACTTCGAAGATATCTGCAATCATCTGGTCGACGCATTCACGCAGCGTGCGCAGGAAATCTTCGATGCGGGTCGCGGTAATGACTGAGAGCATCAGTGTCGAGGTTGTGTTTGCGTTGCCAGATCGGCAGAAGCTCGTCAGCGTATCGCTGCAAGCCGGGGCAACGGTTGCTGATGCAATTGGACAATCGAAAATTCACGAGCAGTTTCCCGGGCAGCCGCTCGATCGTCTGCCAGTCGGTATCTGGGGGCATCCTGTCGAGCGCGGTACTCGACTCAAGGACGGTGACCGCGTCGAGATTTACCGCGAGCTTCGGCTGGATCCACGCGACGCGCGTCGCGCACGCGCACAAGCGGGCCTGACGATGCGCAAGTCGGCAGACGCCTAGCGGCCGAGCTTACAGATCCGGATCAAGTTCCTGATCGCGCTGGATCTCGGTGACGATATCGTTTTCGAACACTATCGTGACCCAGCGTTTGAAGGTCGCTGGATTGCGGCCGATGGTGACGTAATAGACGTAGTCCCAGCGGGCCTGGTGAAAAGGATCACCGATCATGGGCGTGCCGAGCAGAAAGCGAACCTGGTTGCGGGTCATACCGACCTCGACCTGATCCAGATCGTCCTGTTCGATGAGGTTGCCTTGCGCAATATTGGCGCGATAGACGCAGCCGGTCGAGAAGGCGAACGTCGATGAGATCAGGGCCAGTAAGATTAATCTGCGCATAGCGTATTCGTGTTGGATGTCCGGTCGTTGATGGGGTTTCCTGGCACATTGACGGTGTAACGGTAGAGCCGAGCTGTCAACTGCGCCATAATAGGCGCGAATCATACCTTCTTGCCTTACGGCACGACAGCCGTTTTCTACACGTCAATAGAGAGCCGTCTCATGCAACAACGCCAGGAATTACGCAACGCAGGCCTAAAGGTGACTTTGCCGCGGCTCAAGATCCTCGAGATTTTCGAAAAGTCAGAGCAGCGGCATCTGAGTGCGGAGGATATGTACAAGGAATTGCTGGATACGGGAGAGGACATTGGTTTGGCGACTGTGTACCGCGTGCTGACACAATTCGAAGCTGCCGGTCTGGTGACACGCCACAACTTTGAAGGCGGCCACTCGGTGTTCGAACTGGACGACGGTGATCACCACGATCACATGGTGTGTGTCGAGTCGGGCGAGGTCATCGAGTTTTTCAACGACGAAATCGAGCGCCTGCAGTCCGAGATGGCGGCAAAATACGGATTCGAAATTCTGGACCACAACCTGGTTCTGTACGTCCGGCCACTGAGAGGCAAGAGCGGGGCCGACGACGATTAGCGCTACGCCCGTTTTCGGCTTGCACCAGCGAGCATCTCGGCGGCGTGCTCAATCGTCTTTTGAGTAATATCGACACCGCCCAGCATCCGCGCCAACTCGGATATGCGCTCTTCTTTCTGTAACCTGGCTATGCCTGTGCGTGTGACGGCACCGTCACTCACCTTGCTGATACGAAAGTGCTGATTGGCGAGACTGGCGACTTGCGGCAAGTGAGTGACGCACAGCACCTGCCGGCTGGCGCCCAACTCCTGTAAGCGTCGGCCGACCATTTCCGCCACACGTCCACCGACTCCGCTGTCAACTTCGTCAAACACCATGGTTGGAATCGCGCTGCCGTCACTGGCGATGACCTGAATAGCCAGGCTCATGCGCGACAGCTCGCCTCCCGAGGCTACGCGGGAGAGAGGCATCGGCGGCTGGCCCGGATTCGCACTGATCAGGAATTCGATCTCATCGATACCCCATCGTCGCGCATCGTCGTCAGCCAGTCGCGACACGTTCACGGTAAACACGCCGCCAGGCATGCCAAGGCCGGCCATCGCCTCGGTGACGGCCGCAGAAAACGACTTCGCAGCCTTGTTGCGGGCCGACGACAATGACCTGGCAACTTGTCGGTATGCGCTGCATGCGGCGGCGACTTGTTCCTCGAGTTCCCTGCCACGCTCCTCAGCATGGTTCAATTCATAATGCTCTGCGCGCAGACGCTCGGTCAGTGAGATCAGATCCTCGGCTGCCACGCGGTGTTTTCGCGCTACGGACTGAATTGCGTCCAGCCGCTCTTCGACCCAATCGCGGCGAGCGGGATCCATATCGATTGTCTCGGCGTAACGGTGCAGGGAATCGGCTGCTTCGGCCGCCTGGATTGTCGCGCTCTCGAGCAGCTCACATACCGGCTCCAACTCGCGGTCGAAGTCAACGAGGGCGGTCACCGCCCGACTCGCCTCGGCGAGCAAGTCGTTGACGTTTGATGCCTCATTCTCCGACAACCTGGCCAATGCGCCTGCTATGCCCTCGGCCAATGCGCCGCTGTGCCTGAGCCGCTGGCGTTCAATTTGAAGATCCCGTAGTTCATCCGCGTGGACGTCGAGCCCATGCAGTTCCTGCAGCTGGAATTCGAGCAAGTCCATTCGTGACGCGCGATCAGCGTCCGCGCCCTGCAGTCCGTCCAGGCGTTCCTTGAGTGACTGCCAGTGGTCGTAGGCGACTTCGGTTTCACGTCGTTTGTCGAGCAGGTCTCCGAAATAGTCGAGCAAGTCCCTTTGTACCGCTCGCCGACCCAGGGATTGATGAAAATGCTGACCATGAATGTCGAGCAGCAATTCACCGAGCGACTTTAACTGCTGCATTGTGACCGCGTTGCCGTTGATAAAGGCCCTGGAGCGACCATCGGCCGCGATGACCCGCCGCAACAGGCACGCGTTGTCCTGATCCAGCGCGTGTTCCTCGAGCCAGTCGATAACGGCGGGCAACCGCGACACGTCAAACTCGGCGCTGAACTCGGCGCGCTTGGCGCCGCTGCGGACCAGTTGACTACCGCCGCGTTCGCCGAGTACCAGCCCAACCGCATCAACGAGGATCGACTTACCGGCGCCCGTTTCCCCGGTCAGCACGGTCATGCCTGGTTCGAATTCGACGTCGATCTTGTCGACGATTGCGAAGTCGCTAATTTGCAGGCTCGTCAACATGGTTCAGGTCGGATTGCGATTGCGACTGTCACGGCCCCAGAACAGCTTCGATCGCAGAATGTTGTAGAAATCGTAGCCCGGCGGGTGGATCAATTTGATTCGGTTTTTCGCCGCATTGATCGTCAGCAAGTCTCCCGCGTGAATTGCCCCGATGGAGTGGCCATCAATTGCGATAGCGGCGCGGATGTCCTCACGTTGAAGCAGCCTGACTTCAATCGGTTGATCGGCGGCAATGACGATTGGACGGTCGGTCAGCGTGTGCGGGCAGATCGGAACGACGACCACGGCGTCCAGTTGCGGCTCGACGATCGGACCACCACAACTCAGCGCATACGCCGTTGAGCCTGTGGGTGTCGCGACGATCAGGCCGTCACCCGAATGCGTGTTGACGAATTGCCCCCCCACACTCGCTTCGAAATCAACCATCCGGCCCGTTTCGCCGCGCTGCAAGACGACGTCATTGAACGCCGTCGCAGTGATCGTATCGCCGGCCGCCGTTTGCAGGACTGCGTCGAGCAGCAGTCGTGATTCGACCGAGTAGTTTCCGTCGAGAATGTGATCGACGCTCGCGAGCATCTCATCCGGCGTGACATCGGCGAGAAAGCCGAGACGACCGCGGTTGATGCCGAGTAGCGGAACGTCGCTGTCCCGCGTCAGGCTGCCTGCGTACAGCATCGTGCCATCGCCACCGACCGCGATGACCAGATCCGCATTCGCGGCGAGCTCGGACTCGGCGCAGCGGGTGACGGGCAGGTCGAGCGCATTTTCCTCGGCGGTCAGCACTTCGATGCCGGCTTCTGTCAAATGCATCACGAGCGACGACATCGGTTCGGCCACGCGCGGATCGTTGTGACGTCCGACCATCGCTATTTTCTGAAATCCACTGGCCACAGTTATTTGCTGATCCTCTTGACCCGTCGCCAAGCCGTTGCTAGCGTGTTGAAAGATACCCTAACACAGCGAACGAATTGCGAAATTTTCGTATTTTTTGCGAATGTCTGCAGAAGCAATGACTACTCCCCCCAGCGACCGCGCACAACATCTGTTGCGTGTTCTGATCCAGCGTTATATTCGCGACGGGCATCCGGTGGGTTCCAGAACGCTGTCCAAGGACTCGGGGCTGGATCTGAGTCCCGCGACCATACGTAACGTCATGTCGGACCTGGAGGATCTGGGCCTGGTATCGGCTCCGCACACATCGGCCGGCCGCGTTCCTACACCAAAAGGTTATCGTTTTTTCGTGGATACGCTGGTGCGTTACCGGCAGCCGAACGACGGTGATATCGACATGTTGCGCTCGCAAATACGCCGAAAGGTCGACGACTCAGAGGCGTTGATCGCTTCGGTGTCGAACATGTTATCCCAATTCACGAGCCTGGCCGGCGTTGTAACGATTCCACGTGGACAGCATGCGGCGTTGCGCCAGATCGAGTTTTTGCCGCTGTCGGAGAATCGCATCCTTGCGATTCTCGTCATCAATGATCGCGAAGTTCAGAATCGCATTTTGCATACCGACCGTGAGTACACCGCCTCGGAATTGCAGCAGGCGGCGAACTTCATCAATCAGAATTATGCGGGAACCGAAATGCAGCTGGTTCGCGACAGGATTATCGAGGATCTCGACAAGACCCGGCACAAGATGAATCAGGCAATGCACGACATCATCGCCGTGGCGCATTCTGCCATGGACGATACGCAGCATTCGGGTGGCGAGTTTGTGCTGGCCGGCGAAACGAACCTCATGGACTTCGCCGAGTTGTCGGACGTCGATACATTGCGTCGCCTGTTCGATGCATTTTCACGCAAACGTCTGATACTCGATTTACTGGACCGCAGCATCAATGCCGATGGTGTACAGGTATTTATCGGCGAAGAGTCCGGATATCAGATTCTCGGTGACTGCAGCGTCGTGACTGCACCGTATCAACTGGACGATAATACGATCGGTGTGCTGGGTGTGATCGGGCCGACGCGTATGGCTTATGATCGCGTCGTACCGATAGTCGACATTACGGCGCGTTTGCTCAAAACCGCGCTCGACTCGTAAATTTCCCGATAAATCGGGCCAGACCCCTTGATATTTGTGGCTGGGTCCCCACACTGCACTCTGCATCTGAGCAGGCCAACGCAAATGGGGAGCAATAGCCGATGAGTGGACAGGCTGAACGTCCTGACCTCGACACCGAGGAAGATAATCCAGAGCTTGAAGGCGATAACGCCGAGTCGTCGCAGGAGGTGGATGATGCGGAGGCGACGCTGGCGGAGCTGCAGGCGAAAGCCGACGAGAACTGGGATCGCTACCTGCGTGCCGCAGCCGAGATCGAGAACGTGCGCAAGCGCGCGAGCCGCGATGTGGCGCATGCTCGAAAGTTTGCACTGGAGAATTTCGGCAGGGAGCTGCTGGCTGTCAAGGACAGCCTTGAGATGGGTCTCGCCGCCGGCGAGTCAGCCGATGTGGAGAGCCTGCTTGCCGGCAGTGCAGCGACCCTCAAGATCTTGACAGCCACACTCGAGCGCTTCGGCATGGCGGAACTGGATCCGGAGGGAGAACCGTTTGATCCGGAATTGCATGAGGCCATGACGATGCAGCCCTCTGATGTCGTTGAACCAGGCTCGGTTGTGACCGTCGTGCAGAAAGGCTACACGCTAAACGGGCGGCTGCTGCGGCCGGCTCGTGTGATCGTTGCGGCGGAACCGGTTGCGCCGGACACCGACGACTAGGTCAAATTCGGCCAAAGCGGCTTGAAACAGGCGCTTGCGGCCCCACCTATCAGCCAGATTTGGTAAATACTTGAAGAATTCGGAGTAATGACATGGGAAAAGTGATCGGTATCGACCTCGGTACCACCAACTCCTGCGTGGCAGTGATGGAGGGCGACAAGCCCAAGGTCATCGAAAACAGCGAAGGTGACCGCACCACGCCGTCGATCGTTGCATTCAGCAAAGACGACCAGGTGCTGGTAGGCCAGTCGGCAAAACGCCAGGCCGTGACCAATCCGTCCAACACGCTATTTGCGGTCAAACGGCTAATCGGCCGGCGTTTCAAGGATGACGTCGTACAACGCGATATCGACATGGTGTCCTACAACATTGTAGAGGCAGACAATGGTGACGCCTGGGTAGAAGCAAACGGCAAGAAGATGGCGCCGCCGGAGATTTCCGCGCGCGTGCTGATGAAAATGAAGAAGACGGCCGAGGATTACCTCGGCGAAGCGGTCACTGAGGCCGTTGTCACTGTACCGGCCTATTTCAATGACTCACAGCGCCAGGCGACCAAGGACGCTGGCAAGATCGCGGGTCTCGACGTCAAGCGCATTATCAATGAGCCGACGGCTGCAGCGCTCGCTTATGGCATGGACAAGAAACGCGGCGACAAGAAAATCGCCGTGTTCGACCTTGGCGGCGGTACTTTCGACGTATCGATCATCGAGATCGCCGAAGTCGATGGCGAGCACCAGTTTGAAGTGCTGGCTACCAACGGCGACACGTTCCTCGGTGGTGAGGACTTCGACATGCGGGTAATCGAGTACCTGGCGGCGGAGTTCGAGCGCGAGACCGGTGTGGACATCACCAGGGATCCGCTGGCAATGCAGCGCCTGAAGGAAGCGTCCGAGAAAGCGAAGATCGAACTTTCAACGCAGCAACAAACCGAGGTGAATCTGCCCTACATCACGGCCGATGCCAGCGGTCCCAAACATATGATCATCAAGTTGACTCGCGCCAAGCTCGAGTCCCTTGTCGATAAAATAATCGACCGAACGATCGGCCCATGCAAGATTGCCCTCCAGGACGCCGGACTGAAAGTCAATGAAATCGACGATGTCATCCTTGTTGGTGGCCAGACGCGCATGCCGAAGGTGCAGGAAGAAGTGCAGAACTTCTTCGGCAAGGAACCGCGCAAAGATGTCAATCCGGACGAAGCGGTTGCGCTCGGCGCGGCCATTCAGGGTGGTGTACTTGCGGGTGACGTCAAGGATGTTCTGCTACTCGACGTTACGCCGCTGTCGCTGGGCATCGAGACGCTCGGTGGTGTCATGACCAAGCTGATCGACAAGAACACCACCATTCCGGCGAATGCGGAACAGATATTCTCGACCGCGGATGACAACCAGACGGCCGTTACGATTCACGTGCTGCAGGGCGAGCGCGAACGGGCGCGCGACAACAAGTCGCTGGGCCGTTTCGACCTGGCTGATATTCCACCTGCGCCGCGCGGTCTGCCGCAGATCGAAGTGACCTTCGATATTGATGCCAACGGTATCCTTAACGTGTCGGCCAAGGACAAGGCGACCGGCAAGAGTCAGAACATCGTCATCAAGGCTTCCAGTGGATTGTCGGATGACGAGATCGACAAGATGGTCGCCGATGCCGAGAGCCATGCTGAGGAAGATCGCAAGTTCCGCGAACTCGTCGACGCCCGTAATCAGGCCGATAGCCTCATCCATGCCGCCGAGAAGACCCTTGGCGAGCTTGGCGAAAAGGCTACCGGAGAGGAACGACTGGGCGTCGAAAATGCGATCTCGGATCTGAAATCCGCGCTCGATAGCGATGACCATGACGCCATCAAGGCGAAAACGGCAGTACTGGCTGAGGCGTCGGGTGAGCTTGCGCAACGACTCTACGCCGAGCAGGCGGAGCAAGCGGCTGGCGATGGCGGGGCTGAGTCGAATAGCGATGATGTTGTCGATGCGGAGTTCGAAGAAGTCGACGACGACAAGCCTAAGTCCGGATAGGATTCGGGATCCTGTGAACTAATCCGGGGCGCCGCGTGCGGCGCCCGAGCTATAAGAAGCTATGGCGAAACGCGACTATTACGATGTTCTTGGGGTGCCGAGAACGGCATCTGCAGACGAGATCAAGAAATCGTATCGTCGGCTCGCCATGAAGCATCACCCGGATCGAAACAAGGACGATGCCAGTGCCGAGGGTAAATTCAAGGAAGCCAAAGAAGCCTATGAGGTCCTGAGTGATGCGGATAAGCGCGCCACCTATGATCGTTTCGGTCACGACGGGCTCAGCCGTGGTGCCGGTGGTGCAGGCGGATTCGGTGCGGAAGGATTCGGCGACATCTTCGGCGACGTATTCGGCGATATTTTCGGCGGCGGTCGCCAGCGCCGCAGCCAGGTTTTTCGCGGCGCTGACCTGGGCTATGAGCTGCGTCTCGAACTGGAAGAAGCCGTCAGTGGTAACTCGGTAACAATCGACGTACCGACGCAGGTGGCGTGTGAATCCTGCGACGGCAGTGGTGCGAAGAAAGGCACCAAACCGGTCAATTGCTCAACGTGTGCGGGCGTCGGTCAGGTGCGCATGCAGCAGGGCTTCTTCTCGATACAGCAGACCTGTCCCGCCTGTAAGGGCGCTGGCACGACGGTTGGCGACCCGTGTGAGGCTTGCCATGGCCGCGGTCGCGTGCACAAGACCAAGACGTTGTCGGTCAAGGTGCCGCCGGGCGTCGATGACGGCGACCGAATCAGGCTGTCTGGGGAGGGGGAGGCTGGTCGCAATGGCGGTCCTCCGGGCGATCTGTATGTCGAGATTCGAGTTCAGCCCCACAAGCTGTTCACGCGTGAGGGCGCCGATCTGGCATGCGAAGTGCCAATCAGCATGGGCACCGCCACGCTTGGCGGTGAGGTCGAGTTGCCAACGCTCAACGGTCATGTTTCGTTGAAGGTTCCGGCTGGCACACAGTCTGGCAAGGTCTTTCGACTGCGAGGCAAAGGCGTGACCACCGTTCGCGATGCGCGTCAGGGGGACTTGTTTGCAAAAGTCGCTGTGGAGACGCCGATCAACCTGACGAGCGAGCAAAAGGAGATGTTAAGGCAGTTCGAGGAATCCGTGTATTCGGGCGGCGAGAAGCACAGCCCGCGCGCTGGCGGCTGGATCGACACGGTGAAGCGGTTCTTCGATAGAATCAGTCAATAAGACTGCAACGGGGAATTCCCAGATCAAACCACTCCGGATAGGAATTGCGGGCACGGGCCGAATGGGTCGGACGCTGATGGCATCGATTGCCTCGCGGCAGGATCTGTGCCTGGCAAGCATCTGGGTCCGCGACGATAAACGCGCCAGCGACCTGCATGTGGCCGCCGAGATTGTCGTCAGCCATGAACTCGATGCCGTTACTCGAGCGGCGGATGTCCTTGTCGATTTCAGCCTGCCTGAAGCCACCAATGATGTGCTTGCTGCCGTCGTGACTCACGACAAACCGCTTGTTTGTGGCGTCAGCGGACTGTCCGAGCGGCAGCTGGCCCGCGTGGAGGAGGCCGCGCGATCGGTAGCGGTCGTCTATGACCGCAACATGAGCCTGGGTATCGCTGTGCTCGAAAACCTCGTGCGTCAGGCCGCTGCAGCCCTTGGGAGCGATTTCGCTGCGGAGGTGCACGAGACGCACCATGTCCACAAAGTCGACGCGCCGTCAGGCACGGCTCTGAAGCTGGGCGAGGCCATCGCCGCAGCGCGCGACTCTGATCCCCGCGACATTCGCTACGAGGTGGAGCGCCGCGGGGAAGTGCCGGGCGAGCATGCGGTCATCCTGGCCTCCGCAACGGAGCGGCTCACACTGGCGCACAGCGTAACCACGCGGCAGGTCTTCGCCGACGGAGCGCTGCACGCCGCGCGTTGGGTAGTCGATAAGCCGCCAGGGCGCTACTCGATTCGGGATGTTCTGCAGTTGTCCGGGCCACTGTGATTCGCCATAAAAACCCGCAGTTTCCTATAGCACTCAAACGTTGGTTTCAGTAAGATACGCCGGATCGCTTAGCGGTCAGCGAAAATTCGAGCGGGAGGCACTGTCCTTCCGCTTTTCTGCATCTGAACTCGGTGAAGACTGACGAAACGAGGATCGCTGTTGAGTACGCCTGCCGTTCTGGCACTTGCTGATGGAACAATCTTCCGCGGAATGTCTGTCGGGGCCGATGGCCAGACCATCGGCGAAGTCGTCTTCAATACCGCAATGACCGGCTATCAGGAAATCCTGACTGATCCGTCCTATTGCCGCCAGATCGTCACGCTGACCTATCCGCACATCGGCAACACCGGCACCAACAGCGAAGACATGGAGTCGTCGCGGGTGCACGCTTCCGGCCTGATCATTCGTGACAGTTCAATCACCAACAGCAGTTGGCGCTGCGAGCGAACATTCAGCGAGTTTCTTCGTCAGGGTGATACTGTCGCGATCGCCGATATCGATACACGCCGCCTGACGCGCCTTATTCGGGAGAAGGGCGCGCAATCCGGCTGCATCATGACCGGCGACGCGAAACCGGAGGTTGCCGTCGAACATGCACGCAAATTCCCGGGGATTTCCGGCGTCGATCTCGCAAAGTTCGTCACGACAGATCGAGCGTACCAATGGAGCCAGGGCGTTACATTCGGGCGACGACCGCGGATACTGAGTCGTCGCGTCGCACCGTACTATGTCGTGGCGTACGATTTCGGCGTCAAACGAAATATCCTGCGACTCCTGGCCGACCTGGATTGTCGCGTAACGGTCGTGCCGGCAACGACAAGTGCCGAGAAGGCGCTCGAGTTGGCGCCGGACGGCATATTTCTGTCCAACGGGCCCGGTGATCCGGAGCCATGCGGCTACGCGATTAACGCTATCAGGGAATTCCTGAAAACGGGCATCCCGGTTTTCGGCATATGTCTTGGCCACCAGTTACTTGCGCTGGCCGCAGGGGCCAGGACGGTCAAGATGAAATTTGGCCATCACGGCGCAAATCACCCGGTCCAGGACCTGGAGACGGGGCAGGTGATGATAACCAGCCAGAATCACGGTTTCGCCGTCAGCGAGGACAGCCTGCCCGGCGATATCGTGCCCACGCACCGCTCCCTGTTCGATGGCACCTTGCAGGGCATTGCGATCAAGGACCACCCGGCGTTCAGCTTTCAGGGGCACCCGGAAGCCAGTCCCGGGCCGCACGATTTGCTGCCATTGTTCGAACGGTTCATACACGATATGGATGAACGAAAGCGCAAGACGACGAAGAAAGTGATCTCAACATAATTTATTAATAACAATTACTTATAGTTTTTGTTTAATCTAGAACATAAGAAGTAATCAAGCGCATGCCGAAACGAACTGACATAGACAGCGTCCTGATCATCGGTGCAGGCCCGATCGTGATAGGGCAGGCCTGCGAATTCGATTACTCCGGCGCCCAGGCCTGCAAGGCGCTCAAGGAAGAGGGCTACAGGGTAGTGCTGGTCAATTCGAATCCGGCGACCATTATGACTGACCCGGAAACGGCCGACGCCATTTACATCGAGCCCGTGCACTGGACGGCTGTCGAACGGATTATCGCCAGGGAACGGCCCGATGCGTTGCTGCCAACCATGGGCGGACAAACGGCTCTGAATTGTGCGCTGGATCTGGCGCGCGAAGGCATCCTGGAAAAATACAATGTGGAAATGATCGCCGCCTCGCGCGAGGCGATCGACATGGCCGAGGATCGGGACTTGTTTCGCAAGGCCATGACCGACATCGGCCTCGAGGTGCCCAGAGCCGAAATCGCCCATTCGATCGAGGAAGCGCTCGACAAGCAGGCCGGCATCGGCTTTCCCACGATCATACGGCCGTCGTTCACGCTGGGCGGTACGGGCGGTGGTATTGCCTATAACCGCGAAGAGTTCGAGCGCATCGTTACGCATGGTCTGGAGATGTCTCCGACCAGCGAGGTGCTGCTCGAAGAGTCAGTCATTGGCTGGAAAGAGTTCGAAATGGAGGTCGTTCGCGACCGCAACGACAATTGCATCATCGTCTGTTCAATCGAAAACGTCGATCCGATGGGTGTCCACACGGGAGACTCCATAACGGTCGCTCCGGCGCAAACGCTGACCGACAAGGAGTATCAGCGGCTGCGCAACGCATCGATCGATGTATTGCGCAAGATCGGCGTCGAGACCGGTGGCTCCAATGTCCAGTTCGCGGTAAGTCCGGACGATGGGCGCGTTTTGGTCATTGAAATGAACCCACGTGTGTCCCGGTCATCGGCCCTCGCGTCGAAAGCCACCGGCTTTCCGATCGCCAAGATCGCGGCGAAACTGGCTATTGGCTACACGCTGGATGAACTCAAGAATGACATCACCGGCGGGGCGACGCCCGCGTCGTTCGAGCCGACCATCGATTACGTGGTCACCAAGATACCGCGCTTCACTTTCGAAAAATTTGCCGGAGCGAACGACAGGTTGACGACCCAAATGAAGTCGGTCGGCGAAGTGATGGCGATGGGGCGGACGTTCCAGGAGTCGCTACAGAAGGCCCTGCGGGGGCTGGAGACCGGCGTGACCGGTTTCAACGAGATCATCACGTCAATCGCGACCGACATCGAGCACGACCGGCTGCGCCAGGAGCTGCGTATTCCCGGGGCGGACCGTTTGCGCTACGTCGCCGACGCCATGCGGCTCGGCTTTTCGCCGATGGATGTCGCCAAGATTACCGGCATCGATCCGTGGTTTCTGGTTCAGATCGCTGATCTGGTCGAATCCGAACGGTCGATGCGTGACCTTGGTCTGGCCGGGCTGAACAAGCCACTGCTGCGCTCCTTCAAGCGCAAGGGATTTTCGGATGCACGTATCGCGGAATTGCTCGGTGTCGCAGAAAAAGCTGTGCGCAGGCGGCGGCTCGAATTCGGCCTTCGACCGGTATTCAAGCGCGTCGATACCTGTGCCGCGGAATTCTCGACCACGACGGCCTATCTGTACTCGACCTACGAGGATGAATGCGAGGCACTGCCGACTGATCGGCCAAAAATCATGATTCTCGGTGGCGGCCCGAACCGCATAGGCCAGGGTATCGAATTCGATTATTGCTGCGTGCACGCTGCGCTGGCACTCGAAGAATCGGGTTACGAGACCATCATGGTGAATTGCAACCCGGAGACGGTATCGACCGATTACGACACGTCTCACCGCCTGTATTTTGAATCCCTGACGTTCGAAGACGTCATGGAGATCATAGACAAGGAGCAGCCCCGGGGCGTCATAGTTCAATACGGCGGTCAGACCCCCTTGAAACTGGCGCGGGACCTCGAAGCCGCTGGTGCACCCATTGTCGGTACAACGCCGGACTCGATCGACCTCGCCGAAGACCGCGAACGCTTCCAGAAACTGGTGGAATCCCTCGGCCTCAAACAGCCGCCAAACCGTACAGCCAGGAACAAGGAAGAAGCGCTGGATATGGGTTCTGACGTCGGCTACCCGCTGGTCGTGCGGCCATCTTACGTACTCGGTGGCCGCGCAATGGAGATTGTCCATAACGACGAGGATCTCGGCATTTACATGGATGCGGCGATCAATGTCTCGAACGACAGCCCGGTCCTGCTTGACCGTTTTCTTGACCAGGCTACGGAAGTCGATGTGGATTGCGTGTGCGACGGCGAGCGCATCCTGATTGGCGGTGTGATGGAGCACATAGAGCAGGCGGGTGTTCATTCCGGCGACTCGGGCTGCTCGCTACCACCGTTCAGTCTTAGCGAAGAGATGCAGCAGGAGTTGGTGAGACAAGTTGTCAGGCTGGCCAAAGGACTGAAAGTTGTCGGTCTGATGAATACGCAGTTTGCCATTCAGAACGACGTAGTTTATCTGCTCGAGGTGAATCCCCGCGCTTCGCGGACGATTCCATTCGTTTCCAAGGCCATTGGAATTCCGCTGGCGAAGATCGCCGCGAAGGTTATGGTCGGCGAGTCACTCGCAAAACAGGGGTATGTGAACCAGCGCATTCCTGGGTACTTCTCGGTCAAGGAATCTGTATTTCCGTTCATAAAATTCCCCGGCGCTGACCCGATTCTCGGCCCCGAGATGAAATCTACCGGGGAGGTAATGGGCATCGGACGGTCTTTCGGTGAGGCGTATGCCAAGGCGCAACTGGCATCCGGTGTCGTGCTACCGCGGCAAGGCGTCGCGCTGCTAAGTGTCAGGGATCGTGACAAGGAAGGGGCAGTGAAACTGGCGAGAATTCTCGTCGAGCAAGGCTTCGACATTATTGCTACGCACGGGACAGCACAACATCTGGCGAAATCCGGGGTAATATGTCGGCGGGCGAACAAGGTTCGGGAAGGTCGGCCGCACATAGTCGATATGATCAAGAACGGCGAGATCGACTTGATTGTCAATACGACCGAAGGCAAACAGGCGATCAACGAATCAACGTCGATTCGCGCCGAGGCGGTTCGCAGAGGCGTAACCTATTACACGACATTGGGCGCGGCGGTCGCGACCTGCACGGCAATTGAGCATTTGGACGACGGCGAAGTGAATCGACTGCAGGATCTGCATAAAGAGGTGGCGGCATGAGCAAGGTGCCGATGACGGTTCGTGGTCATGAACTTCTGCAAGAAGAACTCAAGAAGCTCAAGTCCGTTGACCGGCCGCAGGTGATTCAGGCTATTGCGGAGGCGCGTGCGCATGGCGACCTTAAAGAAAATGCCGAGTATCATGCGGCGAAAGAACAGCAGGGCTTCATCGAAGGGCGCATCAAGGAACTCGAGGGCAAGCTATCGCATTTGCAGGTCATTGACGTAACCGCGGTGAATGCAAACGGCAAGGTTGTGTTTGGCTCCACTGTCAAACTTCTTGATGAAGACACCGAAGAAGAGCTCTCTTACCGTATTGTTGGCGAAGATGAAGCCAATATCAAAACCGGATTGATATCCTATACGTCACCCATTGCCCGGGCTCTCATCGGGAAATGCGAAGATGATGTCGTCACGTTTCAGGCGCCGGGGGGCGAGAAAACGTTCGAAATACTCGAGGTCAAGTACGTCTGAGCCGGTTGGTCTGTCTATTCGGGATCACGATCTTCTTTTTCTCGGGATTTTCCCGATAAAGCAATGCCATGTTTCCGACGCGTTGGACGAGCACAGCCCCGGCGATGCGACATAAATCGTCGATGATTTCGTTGCGGGCCTTGCGGTCGCCAACCCGAACGCTCACCTTGATTAACTCGTGGTGTGCGAGCGTGGTCTCATATTCGGCAAGTAGCGAATCGGATAAGCCGGCCTCCGCCACCATTATGAGTGGCTTCAATTGGTGGCCCAGGCCGCGAAGATGTTTCTTTTGTGCTTCACTCAGGTTCATGGGCGCGAAGTGTATCAATGAGTAAGCCCGGAAGCAGCAGCAGATCGTGGAAAGCTCGTCAGGAGCGTGATCCGTATGTTCAGCGTGCGCGGCGTGACGGTTGGCGCTCACGGGCCGTGTATAAACTTGAGCAAATCGAGCAAAAAGAACGCTTGCTCAAGGCGAACATGCTGTGCGTTGACCTCGGTGCAGCGCCGGGGAGCTGGAGTCAGTATGTCACTGAAAAGCTCAAAGGCAGGGTACGTATCATCGCCGTTGATCTGTTGCCAATGGACGCGCTGGCATCAGTTGAATCCATCCAGGGCGACTTCACGGAAGATGCCGTTCTGGCTGATATCCGCGCCGCCCTCGGTGACTCCCGCGTTGACCTTGTAATGAGCGACATGGCCCCCAATATCTCTGGCACTCGAGCGGTGGATCAGCCACGTTCCATGTATCTGGCTGAGCTGGCGCTGGATTTTTGCGGGCAAGTGCTTCGGCCGGGCGGCGATTTTGTTTGCAAGCTGTTTCAGGGTGAGGGCATCGATGCTTACATTGCTACAACGCGTAAGGCGTTCAAGCGCGTGAAAGTCATTAAACCCAAGGCTTCCAGAGCCGGTAGCCGTGAGGTGTACTTGGTAGCGAGAAACTATCAATTGTAGTAGTGTCTAACTGCTGGATCCTGTCTAAATAGACAGTGATCAGGCCCCTGCCACCGCGGATTCTCAATGTGAATGATCTGACCAAAAATATTCTTGTCTTTGTCGTAATAATCGTCGTGCTGTTGTCGGTTGTGCAGGGCCTGTCCACAGTCAGTGGCGGCCAGCCCGTGTCCAAGGACTATTCGGAATTTCTCGACCAGGTACGCGCCGGACAGGTGGACATGGTCGAGATCGAAGGTGAGCGCATTCGTTTCGGTAATCGCGAGCCGCTGCAGTACTACACGATCAGTCCCGAGACCGACAACAACACGCTGATCGGTCTGTTGGACAAGAACAATGTCCGCTTCAGCGCGGCGGAGCCCAAGTCGCAAAGCCTGATCGGTCAGTTGT
>JAOTVR010000178.1 GCA_029863305.1 Gammaproteobacteria bacterium
AAGTCGGAATGATTGACCTCCGACCTGGATTGTCTTTTGGATCGACCAGATTCCTTGCTTGCCCCGGCGACGGAGGCCGGGTGTTTTCTTTCCTCCCATGTTTCTCTCCTCGATGTTGTATCTCGGAGAGCGTTCGTAGAGAGGCCATTGTGCGCCCCGAGCTTGTCCATCGCAAATTGTTCCAGTTCGGCTCGGCTGAACAACAGACGTCGGCCCAGTCGCGTGCTTCTAACGTACGGTCGTACGTATCGATCAAAGCCGGAGCGGCTGAGGCCCAGTTGCCGAATAGCTTCTTTGTAGGGAAGTAGAATCACCGCCCAAGGTACCTCGTGGATATCTCCTCGCGGCTGTGCCCCAGCTCTCGAGAAATCGTCTCGCGTGCGCCCTTGTCACACGCGCGTTGATCCTTGGTAAGGGATTTCGACGCTGGGCCGCCGGCGAGTGGTGACTTCCAGCCCGTCAGTTCCTCGTAGCGCCGCTGGGCGTACGCGTGCCTGAGGCCGTGAGGATTCTTGATTCCTGCTGTACGAACTTGGCCGTCGTAACGATTGCGCTGTTCTATGTAGTTGCGTTCGGGCGGGATCAACGCGCCGCCCTTCGCGAGATTCCTGACGTCCTCGAGGAGTCGCCGCTGAGCGTCCGTCCGGACCGGCACGGTTCGGGCACGGCCACCCTTGGTCCAGCTGGCTCTGAGCTTGATGTGATCGTCCTTGATGGCGTAGTTGGGTGAGAACTTGATCGCCTCTTCGCGCCGCAGGCCGAAAGCCGACTGCAGTCGGAGGCTCAGGCGGACGTATTCGTCGGAGACTCGAGCCAGTTGCTTCTCATCGAGGACTCGGGCCCTGGATTCCTCGCCAACGTAGCTGCGATTGCCGATGCCGTAGGCGTTGTTGTTCTTCGCAATGATGTCGGACTTGCTGACCTTGTTCGCCCACCAACGGAGCGCCGACAGTCGATTCTTGAACGTGCCGACGCCGATGGTCTGGTCTTTCCACAACGAGACGAGCGCATCGACATGTTTTGGTTTCAAGGATCTCGCCTGCATGTGTTTGTAACCCAACTCGTGCAACTGATTGGCGATGAGATCGAGAATCCTCGATCGTGTCGCCTGGGTGGAGTAGCTTCCATCCCGATTTGCCTTACAGAGCTTCATCAACTGGTAGTTCAGGTCTTTCATGGTGCGTATCTCAATCGGTTAGTTTTGATGACCACCTCGCCGCCTGTTAAGCAAACGAGGTCCGATTCAAGATCGGATAAGGTCCAGGGACACCAGTCCCTTTCAGCCTGAAGCCGTGATCCGGTTCGCCGGAGCTCTCCTTTGAGCGCCGCCGGCGACTACCAGTTGCCCTCGCGGGGCAGTTGCTCTTTGAGTGGATATCTACCTCCTATTGTTGCTGAGTGAATGAAACGCCCATGGGCGTACGACGCCGAATGAACGGACAATTCTGTCCGCCGCCGGCGGTGCAGGGCGCTTGGCCCTGTTGCGATGAGAATGCTGAACGTCGGAATTCAGCTCGGTGTGACGATGGACCCTCGATACAAAATCGAAGGCCGGCCGCATTGGGCCGGAAGTGAGGACTGACGGCGAAGGCCGCGCGCTGCTTTGCACAATCCCTTTCAGCGCTTGGGTGCTTCAGCGAAACACTGAAGCGTGGGGTGTCGTTGGTATACCGCAACGACGACGGTGTTGATGCGAATACTCTACCGCCGAGGCCCTCTCCAGACCAGCCGAAACAGGGGCAGGTTTTGTGCCCCAGTTTCTTCCCCCATCACTCGCCGGGAACTCATGGAAACCGGCCAGATCCCGCGCCATTGCTGGTTCAGAGCGCCGCGTCACTACAGTGCTGCGCACTGGTAGTGACGCGGGCGCGTCATCACGGATCGACTGAAGCAGCCTTCGGAGCAGCTGGTACACGTCAGACTGGCGCGATGCCCGGCAGCACCCAACCGCTTCCGCGTGATAGACACCTCTCGGCAGTCTGCGTGACAGTCCCGTTCAGTATCGGCATGGACGCCTGCCACGCCCGATCGGGCAGGGCAATGATCGAACGGCGGCTTTTTTCAATAGCGGCCGGCGGAGCGTCTTGTTTCGGGAATTAGCAACCTTCCGAAAACGGCCAATTGCGGTCACTGCCTGGCTTTATTAGCATGATGCCATGAGCGCACGGTACGACACGATTGGCGTCAACTACGCGGAACTTCGACAGCCCGACATTCGAATCGGGAGAACAATCCAAAGCGCTCTTGGGTCCGCGCAGACCATTCTGAATGTTGGTGCTGGCACGGGCTCTTATGAGCCCGCAGGGCGCCAAGTAATCGCGGTAGAGCCCTCGCTCGAAATGATACGGAAACGAGGCCCCAACGCGGCGAGTGCGATTCGAGCGACAGCTAACAAGCTTCCTTTTGAAGACAACAGCTTCGAAGTATCGATGGCGATCCTTACTGTGCATCACTGGCCGGATAAGGAAGCGGGCATAAAAGAGATGCGACGCGTAACGCGTGGTCGGGTAGTCCTACTGACCTTTGATCCTTCGCAACGACCGTGGCTAACGGACTACCTGCCTGAACTTGCAGCTTTGGACAACACTCAGATGCCGAAGATGGCTGACTACAGCCGGTGGTTGGGCGCCGTTCAGATTACCCCAGTACCGGTACCGCGAAACTGTAGCGATGGATTCCTATATGCCTACTGGTCTCGTCCTGCAGCCTACCTAGATGAGCGGATTCGGTCCGGCATTTCGTCTTTCTGGACAATCAGCGATGCTCAGACAGGTCTGGGAAGGTTAAAGCAGGATCTGGAAAGCGGCGAGTGGGAGCGTCGATATAATGACTTACTCGCGCTCGGAGAATATGACGCCGGTTATCGGTTAGTCGTTTCGGGGTAATGCCCAAACGGCCGCAACGGGCCAGCAGCAGTCGTGCAGTGGTTTAACATTCGACTGGCTGGTTCCGGTCACAAGCGGCCGGAGCAGCGACTTCTTATGCGACTAATGACTCACTCCCCAAAGATTTCAGGGAAAGAGTCGCGATAGGCAATCCAGCCTTCCGTTCCATTTTCCAGCTGAATATTGATCCACCAAATAGATTTTATTCGCTCGGGCAATATACCCCAACAAGACTCATCCTCGCGTTCGCAACCTATCACTGGGTTGTCACCCCAAGGGTCATAACCGAGCTCGAAACCGTCAATTAGATTGCCGTTGTGGCGTGCTCGGTAAAACCCTAAGCCTTCATAGGTTAGAACTAGCAATTCATCGCCAGGCTTGAATACTCCACTGTCCTTGAGGATCTCAACGCGCGTGGGCACTGTGTGAACCTCTCCGGTTCTCGAAAAAAAGACCTCGCCGGTAGAAACGGTGCCGATTTTGACAGAACACCGTGACGCTGACTCGTAGATGTCGTATTCGGAGTGAGCCGTGAATGGTATACCGTAAGTACACCTCTCCCCAGGGCATGCGCCCTTGTCAACAAAAACGGCTTCCTCGGCTCGAATCGTGATCGCGCACGGAGCAAGAAATATAACGATTGTGAAAATCTTAAGGAATCGCATAACTAGTCATTAGTGGACAAATATGTCGCATATCACACCTTTATCTGGCGAACCGCGACCGGCTGCTTTGGGTCAGCAGCGGAAATTATAACGCGAACCAGGCGAATGGCTCTGTTCGGCCAGATGCGGCCGGTTATGATAGCAACAAAGCACGTTGTTAATCAGCTGCCCGCTCCGTACCACCGATTTCCAACTTCCTCGATAGTCTAGCGGACAGCATCATCAACCAGAGAAAAAGAACACCCAAATATAGTCTCTGATACGTACCAGTACCTTCTCTTGATGCCTCCGATTGAATCATTACTATCAACAATACGAGTGACAAGCTCGCGGTTCCCAAAGTATAAATTCCGAAACGACGCCAACTGGCATTGCGAAATAACGAAAGACCCCAAAAAAATACGCCCGCTGTGAATGATGGAAAAGCAAGAATAGAAAACAAATCATGGAGTTTCTGATCCGGGGTTGGTTCGGGTGGCGAGCACCCCACGTCACAGGGAAATACGCCAGCCAGGAACATGCTGACTGCAAAAACAACCAAGAAAGATGTGCCTATTGAACTCAGCGCGGTGCCTGGGAAACGGGAACGAAAAGCTAGGACGAATATCAAGATAAATACAGCTGGAAGCATGAATCCAAAGTATTTCATCAGCCAAGCAAACTGGCCACCGGCTTCCGCGAGCTCGCTCATGAACTGATTCACGTGACTATAGTCTGGGCGTAGGGACCCGACGACGAGAACGGTAGCTGCAAAAAGAAGTGGTCCAACAATCCCTGCTAAGAGTAGCAATCGAAAGAACAAGCGCGACCGCAAATGAGCCATC
>JAOTVR010000083.1 GCA_029863305.1 Gammaproteobacteria bacterium
GACTGGCTTGACCGCTTCGGTCGGCGTCGCCGAGAACAAGCTCGTTGCCAAAATCGCATCAGATCTCGATAAACCGGATGGCCTGGTAATCATCACGGCGGCAAATTGCCGCGAACGGCTCGATCCGCTGCCTGTTGCTGTGATCCCGGGCATTGGCCCGCAGACGCTCGCCCGTCTGCAAAAGATCAATATCCACAGTATTGCTGATCTGCGGCTCGCCCCGGATCGGGATCTCGAACCCATCTTTGGCCGGTTTGCGGCACGCACCCGTGAACGTGCCGCCGGCATCGACAATCGCCCGGTCGTCGCGTCTCGCACCGAAAAATCGATCAGCGCAGAGGAGACGTACGCTGTGGACCTCGCTGATCGCAGCGAAATGCAGCGCGAGTTATTGCGCCTGTCGGAGACGACCGCGCGACGGCTGCGCAAGGCGCAGCTGCAGGCCGGGACAGTGCAAATCAAGATCCGACAATCCGATTTCCAGACGTTCACTCGGCAGAAGAGCTTGCGACCACCGGTCAACAATACCGATCAGATTTATCAAGTGGCATGCCAGTTGCTCGGTGACTGGCTCGGATCGAACCCGGACTCACGTATTCGGCTGTTAGGCGTTGGCGGCACCAAGCTGTCCCCGGCCGAGCAGCGAGACCTGTTTGCTGACGATGAAAGCGCCGGGCCCGCCGTGCTTGACCAGACTGTCGATAACATTCGCGATCGCTTTGGCAATCTGTCGGTAGGCCGGGCCCGAACGTTGAACAGGCCCTGAGTCATGTAGAATTGACTCCTGAGAATCCAGCCTCGCGCGGCGACGACGAATCATGTACACCAGCTTCTTCGGCCTGAATGAAAAACCGTTTTCGATAACGCCTGACCCGCGTTATTTGTTCATGAGCGAACGCCATGGCGAGGCGCTTGCACACCTGGTTTACGGCGTTACCGAGAGCGGCGGCTTCATGCAGCTTACGGGCGAGGTCGGCACCGGCAAAACGACACTGGTCCGCACCCTGCTCCAGAATCGCATGCCGGCGAATGCCGACGTCGCGGTTTGTCTCAATCCCCAGCTATCTGCTCGCGAGTTTCTCGTTACGATCTGCGAGGAACTCGGCGTCACCGTGCCGGAAGAAAAAGGCAGCATCAAAGCGCTTATCGATGCGTTGAACCGGCATCTCCTCGCGGCGCATGCGGACGGACGGCGCACAATCCTGGTTGTTGACGAAGCACAGAATCTCGCGCCCGAAGTCCTTGAGGAAGTGCGGTTACTGACGAACCTCGAGACTGCAAAGCAAAAACTCCTGCAGATCATTCTTATCGGCCAGCCGGAGTTACGCGATTTGCTGGCCAGGAACGACTTGAGGCAACTCGCGCAACGAATAACCGGCCGCTATCACCTCGAGCCGCTGTCACGTGACGAGACGGCGCAGTACATAGAACATCGACTCAAAGTCGCCGGCGCGCTGGGCGAGGTTTTCGATGCGGGCGCCAAGCGCGAGGTGTTTCGCCTGTCTCAAGGTGTGCCGAGGCTGATCAACGTCATCTGCGACAGGGCGCTGCTTGGTGCATACAGCAGCGAGAGTCGACGCGTAAATCGACGCATGATCAGGCGTGCTGCGGCCGAGATCACCGGCAAATCGACCACCGGAGGCTGGCTGCGCCGGGCCGTACCTGTTTTTGGTGTTGCGGTCGCGGTCGTCATCGTCGCGAGTTTCATGACCGGCCTGGAGCAGCGCCGCGGGCAAATCGATGATGTTGTCGATCCGCCGCTCCCGAGCGTGGCACAGAAGCCACTGGCGCAGCCGGCCACCGACACAGTCGCGGACGCCGCAGACCCGGAACCTGAATCCGAAAGTGCAACCGAAACTGAACCGTCGCTGGACGCACAGTTGCAACTGGCCACGGACCTCACCAACACCGAATCGGCACTGGTTACGTTACTGGATCTCTGGGGCCTAGAATACCGGCGCGGCGAACGTGGTTGCGCGCAGGCGGCCGCAGCTGGATTCGAGTGCTTGTTTCAGCGCGGCTCCTGGAGTGGGCTCAAGCAGTACGATCGCCCTGCGATACTGACGCTGATCGACAGCACGGGCGCAGCCCACAGCGTCGTCCTGACCGCCATCGATGGTGAGAACGTCGAGTTGTCGATCGGCGGTGTTGCGGTCATGCACCCGATCGACGACGTCTCCGAGATGTGGTTTGGGCAGTACCTGCTGCTGTGGCGACCACCGACCGCAACGGCGGAAGCGCTGGGTCCCGGATCGAGCGGCCAGGATGTCGTCTGGTTGCGCCAAAGCCTCGCTGCGATCGACTCCCGCTATCAGACGGCAGCAGCAGACTCCGACATCTTCGATGCGGAACTGCAGCAGCAGGTACGCGCATTTCAGCGCGACCATCGCCTCGATGTTGACGGCCTGGCGGGGAACCAGACGCAAATCATAATCAATACACTGCTCGCGCCCGACACCACTCCGCGACTCACGATTCCGCGACTGGCTCAGGAGTAGCGCATGTCATTCATCCTCGATGCACTGAAGAAATCGGAAACCGAACGCCAGCAGCAAGGTGGCGCAGAGTTTTCCAGCGTCCCGTCCGGTTCGGGCGAAACGCAGTCGTTCAAGTGGCTGTGGATACTGGGATTGCTGCTCTTCGTCAATATTGTCGTGCTCATCGGTATCCTGTTGCGCCCCGAAAGGCCAAGCACGCAACCCGCTGCCGCCCAGGAGGTACCAGCCCGACCGACTCAAACCTCGGGGCCGTCATTCGAGGAAAAGATTGCCGCGGCAAAACAGAATCAGCCGGACGTGACCGACATAGCGCCGGCGAATCCGAATGCGAACCAGCCACAGGTCGTTGGCAGACCAGCCTCTCGTGCATCAGCCGAACGCGTGCTGACGATTGATGAGGTTCGCGTTAACGGTACGCTGCAGATGACCGATCTGCACCTCGACATCCACGTCTACAGCGACGACCCTGCGGAGCGCTTCGTATTTATCAATATGACAAAGCATCGCGAGAGATCGACCTTGGATGAAGGACCGGTTGTTGTGGAAATCACGCCCGACGGTGTCATTCTTGAACATCAGGGCACGACCTTTCTGCTACCGCGCGAGTAGCAGCACTTTTGACACCGACCGTCACACGATATCTTGATGGTGATGCGCTTGCCGACGCACTCGTGTCCGGGATTCATCGTGTTATCGGTGAACAGGACTATCTTAATCACATCAACGTGTTCCCGGTCGCTGACGGCGATACCGGCACAAACCTGAGTTTGTCTCTCGGTGCCGCGCTTACGGTGCTGAAACGCCCGGGCGAAAAGCACCTCGGAACCCTGCTGGCATCGATCGCCGATGCGCTGCTCGATGGTTCGAGAGGCAACTCCGGTGCCATCGTTGCACAATTCTTCCAGGGTGTAAGCGACTCCGCCGGTGAGCTGTCGCGTCTGACACCGTACACGTTTGGCAAGGCGGTCAGCCAGGGCAGTGAATACGCCCATGACGCGCTATCCAAGCCTCGTGAAGGTACGATTTTATCGGTGATTGCCAGCTTCGCGGAGAGCATCAGGGCGCATGTTGTTGCGTCTCAGGACGCCGGGTTTCCAGCCGTCATGGCTGCGGCAATCGAGCGCGTGAACGATGCGCTGGCGAAGACGACAGAGCAGCTGGACGTACTGCGAAAAGCCGGCGTCGTTGACGCCGGAGCCAAGGGATTCGTCGAACTGGTCGCCGGTATGAATGACTACATCCAGCATGGCCGAATAGCAAAGCAGCCCGACTTGTCGACACTGCATGCCGCTGACGCGCCGGTCATCATGGCGGGCTCTGCCGAAGATTCGGAATATCGATACTGCACCGAGTGCATTGTCACGGGCACCGACATCAATCGGCGAAAATTGAGGGAAGCGCTCTCGGTGCTCGGCGACTCTCTGGTTCTCGCGGGCACCAAACGCAAGGCCAGGATTCATGTACATGTTAATGATCCGGAGGAAGTGTTCGACATATGCCGTCTGTATGGCGAGCCAAGTGCCGAGAAAGCTGATGACATGCATCGTCAGGCACATAGCAGTCACGACGCGAGCAAGAGTTTCGCGGTAATCACGGATTCGGCGGCCGACATCGCCGACGAAGACATGGAGCGTCTCGATATTCACATGGTTCCCTGCCGCGTCCAGTTTGGTGACCGAGGTTATCTCGACAAGGTGAGCATCACTGCAGATGAGTTCTTCGCGGAGCTCGCCTCCAACCCGAATCACCCGACGACCTCGCAACCTGCACCCGGCGACTTTCGTCGCCAGTTTCAATTTCTCGCAAGTCATTTCAAAGATGTGATTTCGATCAATCTGACCAGCGCCGCGAGTGGCACCTACGAGGCCGCCCGTTCGGCCGCGGAACGAATCAACGCGCCGGGCAAAATTCACGTCATCAATTCCTGCAATGCGTCTTTGGGCCAGGGTCTGCTGGTCGTCCTGGCCGCGGAGTGCGCGCAGGCCGGACTGTCGGTGAATAAGGCTGTGGCAGTGGTCGAGGCGCTCATCCCGCAGACAAACACTTACGGGGCCCTGCGGGATATACGCTACGCGGTGCGTGGCGGGCGGATACCGAAATGGGCCGGTACGTTAACGAAACTGCTGAACCTCACCCCATTCATACGCACTACGCCCGATGGTCGCGTCGCGCCAAGCGGCTTTTCCTTCGGTAAAAGCAACATGAGCAAAAAATTTGCGCGGCATGTGGTGCGACGCACACCCGAGGCTGGTCCGCTGAGCATTGCTATCGGTCACGCCAGCTCTGCCGACGAAGCACAAGAGTTGGCAAGCTTGCTGCAGCAGAGCTTGCCGCAGATCAAGCGACTCACGGTTGCCGAGATCGGTGCGGGTCTCGGCGTTCACGCCGGACCCGGCACGCTCGTCGTCGCAGTACAGCCCTATACGTCGGCCGAGGATCTCGCCGGCTAGGCTTCCAGCGTCTCGCCCGTGGCGTCAATCAGGTCTGCGCCTTCGTTGCGAGCATTGTTCACGCGGCGATCAACCGGCCACGCCCTCAGTCCTGGCCCATGGCTCGCCGCATACTCGATAAGATCATCATCGCCAGCCAGCCAACGATCCGCCGTCTCTCCGTGCAGCACGACCGGCATGCGATGGTGCAAGGTCGACATGAAGTCGTTCGCCGCTGTCGTAATGAGCGTGGCGCTTTGTATTGACGCGTCGCTCTGCTTGTCATGCCAGTTTTCCCATAATCCGGCAAAAGCGAATGGCTCGCCGCTGACCGCCGATATGTAATAGGGCGTCTTGCCGGCACCCTCCTTGTGCCATTCGTAAAAGCCATCGGCAAGCACCAGGCAGCGACGGTGGCGATAGGCGGCTCGAAACGCCGGTTTCTCGGCGACCGTCTCGGCGCGAGCATTGATCATGCGGTTGCCGATCGAGGGGTCTTTCGCCCAAAACGGCACCAGTCCCCAGCGCAGCATCGTCAACTCACGGCCTTCGCTCTCGTCATTTCGAATTGCAGCGATGTCCTGGGTCGGCGCGATATTGTACCGGGGCGCAACGCTGATCGATGTGCTCACCCCGAATAATGCGGCGGTTGCCTCACTCGGAGAATAGAAAGCGAAGCGGCCGCACATCGCTATTCACGAATGCCAACGCCACGGCGCATCAACTGCTGACAGCCGACGAATAGCATGACGACAAAAACAACGAGAATGGCGTACGCCACGCCAATGCTGATATCTGAAGTACCGAGAATCCCATAGCGAAACGCGTTAACCATGTACAGAATCGGATTGGCCAGCGACACTTTTTGCCAGAATTCGGGCAACAGTGAAATCGAATAGAACACGCCACCGAGATAGGTCAAAGGAGTCAGCACAAATGTGGGCACGATAGATATGTCATCGAACTTCTTGGCAAATACCGCATTGATAAAGCCAGCCAGCGCAAAGACGACAGATGATAACAGCACGATCGAAATCGTAATAAACGGATGGCGAACTTCGAGCTTGGTAAAGAACAGCGCGATAATCGTAACGAGCAGGCCGACCAGAACGCCGCGCAACACACCACCGGCCACATGCCCGATTATTATGGTCGCATTCGACATCGGCGACACGAGCATCTCCTCGATGTGACGACCGAATTTGGCCCCGAAAAACGAGGAAACGACGTTGCCATAGGAATTCGTGATTACCGACATCATGATGAGACCCGGCGCGATGTACTGCATGTAGTCGAAACCATCCATCGTACCGATACGCCGGCCGATCAGATTGCCGAAAATGATGAAGTACAGCGTCATCGTTATCGCAGGTGGCACGACCGTCTGTATCCAGATACGCAGGACGCGCACCATTTCCTTGCGGACGATTGTCTGCAATGCGACGGCATTCAGCGCGAGATTCATCGCGCTGCAGGCTCTTCGAAACCGTTCTGCTTGTTTTCGACAAGCCGCATGAACAATTCTTCGAGCCGGTTGGCTTTGTTGCGCAGGCTGAGTACCTTGATATTTCGTGCAGCCAGTTGCGCGAACAGATCATTGAGATTGACGGCCGGACCTTTATCGACTTCGAGTTCGCCGTCCTCACGCAACAAGGTCTCGAAGCCGTCAAGGTCGGGGGCCTCGCCCAGGGGTTCCGCGAGGCTCAGCACAAATACCTCACGCTGTAATTTCCTGAGGACCGTACTCATGCGCGCGTCTTCGATGATCCTGCCCTCGTCGATGATGGCCACATGCCGGCACAATGATTCAGCCTCTTCAAGATAATGCGTGGTCAGGATAATGGTGGTTCCCGCATCGTTGATATCGCGCAGAAAGTCCCACATCGAACGCCGGATTTCGATGTCGACCCCTGCCGTAGGCTCGTCGAGAATCAGCAATCTGGGCTCATGCACGAGTGCGCGGGCGATCATCAGGCGACGCTTCATGCCGCCGGAAAGGCTCCGCGCCGAGTCATCACGACGGTCCCATAAACGTAGTTCGCGCAGGTATTTCTCGGATCGTTCGCGCGCCAGCCGGCGACCGAGGCCATAATAGCCCGCCTGATTCAGCACGATATTGTGGACGCCTTCCCACAGATTCAGATTGATCTCCTGGGGCACCAGACCGATACAGGTTTTCGCCGCTTCCAACTCAGTATCGATGTTGTGGCCAAATATCTCGACTTCTCCCGCTGACTTGTTGACCAGCGAACTGATGATGCCAATCGCAGTCGTCTTGCCTGCCCCGTTCGGTCCCAGGAGCGCGTAAAAGTCACCAAGCGCGACCGAAAAGTCGATGCCTTTGAGTGCCTGATTGCCGTTGGCGTATGTTTTTGTCAGGTTTGTTATCGATAGCGCTTGCATGAGGCGGGCTATTGTAACCATGTCGCCAGCACAGCGTCACACAAGCTGATGGCGTCACGAGCCATCTCTCTTTGCGGCGAGACGCAGGGACGGCGCCAGGGTATGACAGGCGGCCGCCCTCGTCGGCCGATAGTGGCGCGCAGGATCCTCGGTCAGGATCGACTGCAGCGCTGTCAGTTGAGCAGCCCGGCGCACATCCGACCTGGCACTGAGCCCCGGGCCGAGCAGTTTGGTCCAGAACTCCTGTTTTTCCGCCAGGCGTGGCCGCAGCAGGTCATTGCGTGCGCTCGTCTGTTGCAGCAATCGCAACAGCGTGCACTCGGCGATTTGTTCACACCAGCCAAGCGTGGCACCGGAAACCAGGCGTGTCGCGTACGGACTGCGCCTTGAGAGCTGCCACATGAACGCCAGAGCGGCTGCTGTCAGTTGGCCGGAGCCATCATCGGTATCGCTGTCCGGAAACAGATCGTCCTGCGCATTGTCGTCCGTGAGGACACGCCAGTAGTCGCCATCGCGCTCGCGCAAGGACAGCAACAGGAAAGGCGTTGCCGAGAGTCGCTCGATCTGCAGGTCACTCATGGCCTTTATCGGCGCGCGTTGCGCCGGCACAAACGCCTGCCGGATCCGCTGGCCTCGGGAGGCCTTGCGCAAATGCCGCAGGAAGGCACGGTTCAGAGATTGGATATTGTCGAAATCGGCCGGTTGCGGTCCGGAAAAGTCCATGGATTCCCCCTGTCACGCTCATTTCTCGCGCGTCTCTTGAGTTACTGTATTTTTGATCACGAGACCATGTATGGATAATATATGGTGTTGTAACACTATATATGGTCTATTTCTAGCACAAGGAGACGTAAATGCGATTGACCGACGACCGTTACGCTGCCGAACGCAGCCAATTCGAACTTGCGCTCAGGATGATCCGACATGAAGCTCGCACGCGCACAATCCGCGAATGCACCGGTCTTTCAGATGACCGCATCCGAAAACTCTACAGCACCTATTTCCGGAATACGGGCGCTAACGACATCCGTCGTCGCCGTGGCAAATCACCGCGCCAGATTACCCGATTCGTCAAGAATCCCGAAAACCAGTTGCAGGCAACGATGCTGGTCGCCCTTTATTGCAGCGGACTCCTGTTACGCATTGATAGCAGCAACAACGTATCGCCTTGCTGGCCAAGACCGGATGTCGAATTCGGACACCGAGTCTGCCGTGCCTACGAAACCTATCTGCTGCTGCATGATGAGGCCGAATTGAGTTTCGAGTGGGCCTGGAGCCTGTTGCAGAACATCTCCCACAACGACGAGCTGTATCTGGCGATTTGCAGCAGCTGTCTGTCACGCTATGTCCAGGATGCCTACGCGCTGGACCATAAGAGCTGCCCGTCCTGCGAGATCGAGATGCACCGGCGCCGCCGGCCCGGCGCACATAGTTTTGCCGGCGGCTAGCCGCTGCAGGTAATCTATCGCCCGGATGGAGAACCACAACGTATTCGCCGGAGCGTTTGTCGACAGAAATGGCGAGCGGCGCAAAGACCCCGATTGGCTGGCAGAAGCGATCCGGAGTGATAACAGTCTGTTTTTCCCCGTGTGGGGCGATCGATGTCTTGCCGGTGGCGACCCGCTCACGGCCGTGTCGCTTGCGCGCGCCCAGATCGAAGCTGTCGTTGCCGACCAGGACCTGATCTTTCTCGGTATCTTCAAAGAGCAACCGGCCTTCGCAGCGGCGTTCTCAGGAGGGGCCGACGCACCGTTTCCGGAACTTGGCGAATTTCATGACCTGCGCTACCTCGGTACCGTGCTGCCTGCGGATCAGGCGAATCTCGTCGCGCACGCGCGGGCGCTGGTGTTATGGCATGCATCGCAGGTCTTCTGCGGTGCCTGTGGCTCATCGGCCCGTCCCGAGGCCGCCGGAAACTCGCGTATTTGCACCAATGAGGATTGCGGTCGCGAAATTTACCCTCGCGTCGACCCTGCGATCATCGTGCTGGTGACAGACGGAGAGCGCTGCCTGCTCGGGCGACAAAGCAGCTGGCCGGAGGGCCGCTATTCGACGATTGCCGGCTTCGTGGAACCGGGAGAAAGTCTCGAAGACTCGGTGCGGCGGGAGGTCTTTGAAGAAACGAATATTCGCGTCGGCAAGGTCAGCTATCACAGCTCGCAGCCGTGGCCGTTTCCTTCGTCGCTGATGCTGGGATTCGTCGCCGAGGCGAGCTCGCTCGATATCGTGCTGAACGATGCGGAACTCGAGGATGCGCGCTGGTTTACGCGTGCGGAGCTGCGCTCCGGATTTCCGAAATTGCCATTCAGGATTTCGATTGCGCGCCGGCTCGTGGATTACTGGATGGCGTTGGCGCCGGGCGACTGAGGTGTGTCTCGTTGTCCTGGCTTTCAACGTCCAGGCGGACAATCCGCTGATCGTCGCCGCGAATCGGGACGAGTTTCACGCCAGACCGACCCAGGAGGCGGGCTGGTGGCCGGACCAGCCCGATATCATTGCCGGTCGTGACCTGCAGGCAGGCGGAACCTGGCTCGGCGTGCAGCGAAATGGCCGTTTCGCGACCGTGACGAATTATCGCGATGCCGAAAACAAACACGTCGGGCTGCGGTCAAGAGGACATCTCGTTAGCGAATTCCTGCGGGGCAGCCTGACGCCGGCGGCATACCTGCGCGGAATCGATCCGGACGACTATGCCGGATTCAACCTGCTCGTGACTGACGGATCGACCCTCGCCTATTTGTCCAATCGCGGCGGCGGCTTGCAGGAACTGGAGGCGGGAATCTATGGCCTGAGCAACGCGACGCTCGACACGCCCTGGGAAAAAGTCGCGCGCAGCAAGACGCGGCTCGCTGCGCTGTTGCAGACAGACCAGGCCAATGAATCACAATTATTGCGCTTGCTTGGTGATCGCGACAAAGGCCCGATTGACGAAGCCGACAGTGAGCACCTGCCGTTTGCGACAGCACATGCGATTACCGCGCCGTTCATCGTAACGCCTGCTTATGGCACCCGCTGTTCCACGGTTGTCCGTGCCGATCGGTCAGGGCACTGGCACTTTCTTGAGCGCCGATTTGATGCGGCTGGCGTCAGCTCCGGTGAGTCGCGGTACTCATTCCGCGCCGCTGCAGACCGACAGTAGCCATGCCCGAATGTCGTCGATCTCCTCGGCGCAGACGGCGTGTGCCATCGGATAGTCGTGCCATTCGACACGAAACCCTGACTCAAGCAGCAGCTCGGCCGATGTACGTCCCAATTGCATCGGCAACATGGGATCAAAGCTGCCGTGCGCCATGAATATGGGCAGTTCCTGGTTGCATGCGCGCGGATTATCGACAACTTCGTCCTTGAAGTGACTGATCAGCGGCAGGTAGCACGACAAAGCCATCAGGCCGGCGAGGCGCTCCGGGTAACGCAGCGCGGTATGCAGCGCAATCGCACCGCCCTGAGAGAAGCCGGCAACGACAATGTTGCTCGCATCGATACCTCGCTCACGCTCACGAGCGATCAGGGCATTTAGGATCTCGCCACTGTCGCGGATGCCTGTCTCGTCGACCGGCGCATCTCGTTCAAGACTCAGGATGTCGTACCAGGCGCGCATCCTCATGCCGCCATTGATCGTAACCGGCCGCAGCGGTGCGTGCGGAAACACGAACCGCAGCGCGAGGCTGCCAGCCAGACGCAGCTCGGGCACAATCGGCTCGAAGTCGTGGCCATCGGCGCCCAGACCGTGCAGCCAGATTACGCTGCCGCCAGGATCTGGCGCCGTCTCGATCTCAACCGTCTCGGGTAACGACATCTGTTGTTCCACAATTTGCAGGGCAGCGCAGTGTAACTGCAATAGCGTTAATTATGGGAATTGGGGCCTTGACTGAATATGCGCATTTTGATAAAAGTATGCGCATATTTATGCGAGACTCACGATGCCCAACTCCAGCGATGAACAACTGCTGCGCCGCGACGCGATCCGGCAGCTGCTGAAGCGCGCTCCCGCCGGGACGCAACAGTCGCTGGTGGACGAGTTGACCGAGCAGGGGCTGATTGCGACCCAGTCCAGCGTCAGCCGTGACCTCAAGGAACTGGGCGCCATCAAGACCAGTCGTGGCTACGAGCTGCCCGGTGCCGACGTCAGCGGCGACGAGGAACTCGCGCGCGTCGCGGAATTCCTGCGCAGTATCCGGCCGGCCGGCCCCAACCTCACGGTTATAAAGACCGCAATTGGCGCGGCGCAGCGCGTTGCGCTCGCACTCGATCGCAGCAACTGGCCGGAAATGATCGGTAATATCGGCGGCGACGATACAGTGTTCGTCGCATCCGAAACGGCCGCAAGCCAGAAAATACTCATTGCGAAAATTGAGCGCGCCCGCGCGTAGTTCGCCGACCTCAGGACAATCATGTGAGCAAAGACCTTTCACCCATCATCCTTGCGTTCTCCGGCGGACTCGATACGTCGTTCTGTGTGCCATGGCTGAAACAGACGTACGGCCGCGACGTCATCACAGCGACCGTCGATACCGGCGGTATCGATGCGCAGGCGGCGGCGGCACTTGAGCAACGCTCCAGGGCACTCGGAGCTATTGAGCATGTGCTTATCGACTGCAAACAGGACTTCTTCGACACGGTAATCACCTACCTGATTGCCGGTAACGTGTTGCGCGGCCACGCGTATCCGCTTTGTGTTGGCGCAGAACGCGGTTTGCAGGCAGCACGACTCGCACAGCTTGCCAGGGACCGCGAGGCGACGACGGTTGCGCACGGCTGCACGGCTGCGGGCAATGACCAGGTTCGTTTCGAGGTAGCATTGCGCACCCTTAACCCGGGACTCGATATTCTCGCTCCGGTGCGTGACAACAGCTGGGTGCGCGAGGAGCAACTCAGGTATCTCGAGGATCACGATATGCCGTTGCCCGCGCAGGGGTCGGCGTACTCGATCAACCGCGGTTTGTGGGGCATCACCATAGGCGGCCAGGAAACGCTGACGTCGGCAAACTCAATCCCCGAAGACGCATGGGTGTTATCGCCGACTGCGTTTGGCGATCCACAGCGAGCGTCGCAACATACGCTGGAGTTCACCGCTGGCGTGCCCGTTGCCCTGGATGGCAAGGCAATGCCGCCAGTCGAACTGATAGAAGCCCTGGAGACACTGGCGGGACGTTACGGCATCGGTCGCGGCATCCACCTCGGCGATACTGTGCTCGGCACAAAAGGCCGCGTCGCGTTCGAGGCACCCGCCGCCGTCACGTTGGTCACCGCGCATCGAGAACTCGAGAAACTCGTCCTCAGCGCGCAACAGATGCGTGTCAAAGACAGCATCGCTGCCGTCTATGGCGACCTTGTCCACGAAGGCAAACAGCTGGATCTTGTGTGCGGTGACATCGAGGCTTTTCTGCGTTCGTCACAGCAGCGCGTCACCGGCACCGTCACGTTTGCGCTGCGACCGGGCAATCTGTTTGTTGAAGGCGTCGAGTCCAGACACTCTTTGCTGGCGGCCACCAGGGGCGTTTACGGTGAGGCCGCAGGCGAGTGGACCGCGTCCGATGCTCTTGGCTTTGCACGGATTCTCTCCCTGCCGGGGTCATTGCAAACCAGGGCGGGGGGAGACTGAGCATGAAAAGCGTTGTGGTGGACAAGATCGCCTCGGTCGCCCAGCACAGTGAGCTGGGACATGAGCTGCGGCTGTCGGGGAAGATTCCCTGTGAAGAAGGTGTCCTGGTCGCGGTGCGGGTTCTGAACAACAAGGCACGCTATAACCAGCTCGAACTCACGTCCGGCCGAATGGCAACGGTGAACCAGGGTGACGTCGTTGTGGGCGCCCTGGGCCATCGCAAGGCATTGCGTGGTTACTCCGGGCACTTGCCGACCAACCTGTCGGCCGGTGACACGATTCAGTTACTCAATATTGGCGGCGTACTGGGAATCTGCGACTCCGCGAATCCGGATGTCGGTCCGCCTTTCGATTGCGAAGTCCTCGGCACCGTATTGCACTTTCCATATCTCGGTGAGCGTATAGGCGTGCCTGCCCGCGCCGGCGATACGACCCTGGATGCGACAGCGGAACTCGACACGAATGGGGTACCCGTTGTCGCAATGGCCGGGACCTGCATGGACTCCGGCAAAACGGCGGCGGCATGTGCGATCGTCAGCCGCCTGCGGCACCTGGGGCTGCACGTTGCCGCATGCAAGGCGACGGGGGTGTCACTGCGACGTGACATCCTGACGATGGAGGATGCGGGAGCAGCCGAGACGATGATTTTCTCCGACCTGGGAATTGTCACCACGACGGCTGAAAATGGCCCCGCGTTAACTCGCGCATTGCTGACGAGCCTGGCCAGGAACAAACCCGATGTCATCGTGCTGGAACTCGGTGACGGCTTGCTTGGCGCCTACGGTGTCGAGGCCATACTCTCGGACGAAGCGATTCGTGCTGCGTTAACTGCTGTCATTCTGTGTGCCAACGATCCGGTATCAGCCTGGGGCGGTACCAGGATACTGCGCGAGAATTTCGCTATTGAACCCGCCGTGGTTACGGGCCCGGCCACCGACAACGCGGTCGGCGTCGATCAGATACGGGAGCGTTTGTCTCTGCCGGCGATCAACGCTTTGTCGAACGGGGTCGCCCTCGGCGATCTTGTCGCCGCAATACTGAACGATAAGGAGGCCGCGTGAGCGACACTATTCAGGCCGTCGTGCTAGGCGCGACTGGCTATGTTGGGGGTGAACTGTTGCGCCTGATCGCCGGACATCCGGACTTGCAGTTCGCCGCCGCGGTATCAACAAGCCGCGACGGACAAGAAATCGCAGCAACCTATCCAAACCTGGCAGGCGCCTACGGCGACGAGCGCTTCGTCAGTCACGGCGAGTGGCTCGATAAACTGGCGGCAGGCAGCAAGCTTGCGCTGTTTTCCGCAGCTCCGCACGGCGCCTCGGCTGCGCTCGTCGCCGACGCGCTTGCGGCGACTGCAAAAAAAGACATCACAGTACACGTTGTCGATTCATCTGCGGACTTTCGCTACGCCAATCAGCTGGACTACGAGGTCGTATACGGCACCGGGCATGGGGCGCCGGATTTGCTGGCTGACTTTCAATCGGGTGTGCCAGAACACGTCATCGACGTACGGGCCGCGCACGTCGGCCATCCGGGCTGTTTCGCAACCGCCGTCCTGCTTGCCATCGTACCGATGTTGCGGTCCGGACTGACCGAGAGCGAGGTCTTCGTCAACGGCATCACGGGCAGCACCGGTTCCGGGCGCAGCCCGCAAGCAGGAACCCATCATCCCGAGCGGCACAGCAACCTGTATGCCTATAAGCCGCTCGCACACCGCCATTCGCCCGAGATCGCAGGACTTGCCGAAGCGGCAAGCGGCCGCGAAACGACAGTGCACTTCGTCCCTCATTCCGGGCCTTTTGCCCGAGGCATCCATGCGACCGTCCAGGCTAAAACGACGCAACCGGTTTCCGTCGAGCAACTTACCGACGTATTCGAAAGGGCGTACGCCGACTCGCCGTTTGTCGAAGTGACCAGCGGCACGCCTCGACTCAAGGATGTCATAGCCAGCAATCACTGCCGGATCGGCGTCGCTGTGAGCGACGACACTGTGGTGGTCATGAGCGTCATCGACAATCTTGTCAAGGGTGCCGCTGGCGGCTCGGTGCAGTGGATGAATCGCCTGTGGGGCCTGCCCGAGGCAAACGGCCTCGGCGCCGCCGCGCCGGGATGGACCTAGATGGCCGGCGCAGCGATGGATCCGGCGGCCTCCGATCCGCGCACACGCGAGGCGGCAACGACGCTCCCGGTTTATGGGCAATTGCCATTCGTGCCCGAGCGTGCGGCCGGTTGCGACATCATTACGTCGGATGGTCGCCGTATTCTCGATCTGTATGGCGGCCACGCGGTTGCCTCGCTCGGCTACGGTCACCAACGTCTCACTGATGCAATCAGCAAACAGAGCGCCAGGCTGATATTTCAGAGCAACGCCGTCGCACTGGAAGTGCGTGCCCGGGCTGCCGAGAAGCTCGTGGCAATTGCACCACGGGAACTGAGTCGCGTGTTCTTCGTCAACTCAGGCGCCGAAGCTAACGAAAACGCGCTGCGCATGGCCTGTGTCGTCACACATCGCAAGAAGGTGCTCGCGATTACTCAGGGCTTTCACGGCCGCACCGCCGCTGCCGGGGCCGTGACCTGGAACTCCCGGAAGTGGTACGGCTTTCCTGAGAAACCGTTCGATGTCGACTTCATACCACGCGACGACTGTGCGGCAGCGAAAGCAATGATCGACAATGACATTGCGGCCGTGATAGTCGAGCCGGTTCAGGGCGTCGCGGGTGCCTACGACCTGTCGCACGAGTTCCTGACCGAACTTCGCGATTGCACTCGACGGCACGGCGTGTTGCTGATCGCCGATGAAGTTCAGTCGGGCATGGGTCGTTGCGGCCAGTATTTCGCCGTGCAGGCACACGAGATCTCGCCCGATATTCTGACCAGCGCCAAAGCCCTGGGTGGCGGTATTCCGTGCGGCGCAGTCCTTTGCACGGAAGACATTGCGCCGCACTTCGGACCTGGTGATCTCGGCACGACATTCGGTGGCGGACCGGTCGCCGCAGCTGCGATCAATGCGGTGATCGAGTCGATCGACGCCGATGGTTTGCTCAAAAACGTTCGCGAGCGCGAGGCGCAGATTCGCGAGCAATGCCGGATTGGCCCGGTGCAGAAGATCCAGGGCATGGGTCTGTTGCTTGGACTCGTTTGTGATCGCCCGGCCGTCGAAGTTCGGAATGCCCTGCTCGAGCACGACATACTGACCGGCACAAGCGCAGATCCGGATGTATTGCGTATACTTGCACCGCTCGTGCTCGAGGCCCGACATGTCGATTACCTTGCTCACGCCCTCGAGTCGATGGCACCGACCGTCAATCAAGAGAGACCCCGATGAAAGCATTCAATGATCTAGCCGACTTTAGCAGTGACGAGATCGCCGCCCTGCTCGAACTCGCACTGCGCCTCGAACAACATCCGGAGCCCGAGGCTCTGCGTGGCAAGGTGCTGTCTTTGCTGTTTCTGAGCCCGTCGTTACGCACGCTCGCATCGTTTCAGGCTGCCATGACGCGCCTCGGTGGCGGTTCGTTCGTCATTTCACCCGAAATGTCGATACATGGCATCGAGACCAGGCCGGGAATTGTCATGGACGGCGCGGCCGCCGAACACATTCGCGAAGCCGTGCCGGTCATCGCGTCCTACGGTGACGCGATTGGAATTCGCGCCTTTGCGCAGAGACAAAACCTCGAATTCGACATGGCCGAGACCGAATTCACGGCACTGACCGATCTGATTCACACGCCATACATCAACATGGAATCCGCAATGAACCATCCGTGTCAGAGCCTTGCCGACTGGAAGACCATGGATGACCTCGGGATGCCGGCGACAGGTGGGAAGTTCGTGCTCAGCTGGGCCTACCACCCGCGCGCCTTGCCACTTGCAGTGCCTGCATCAACCTTGCACATGGCTGCGAAACGCGGCATGGATGTGACCGTCCTGCGCCCCGAGGGCTTTGAGTTGCCGGACGCAATCATGCAAAAGGCCAGGGCAGCCGCCGACGAGAGTGGCGGCTCGATCGTCGAATCCGAAGACAGGGTCGAGGCGATGGAAGGCGCGCATGTCATTTATGCGAAATCCTGGTCGTCGACCAAACACTATGGCGACAAGCTCAGCGATCAGAAACTGCGGGAAGAACTGCTCGACTGGTGTGTGGATGAACCATGGTTTGATAACGCGAGAGACGATTGCCGCTTCATGCATTGCCTGCCCGTACGCCGCGGCGTCGTTGTCAGCGAGCGCGTACTCGACGGCCCACGCAGCATTGTCATCGCCGAAGCGCGCAACCGCATGTTCGCGCAGATGGCCGTTCTGCATCAGATGCTCGGGACACAATCATGATAACGAAGAAGGACCGCGCGATTGTCGTGTCGGCCCTCAAGCACGCAGCACCGTATATTCGCTTGTTCAAGGGCAAGGTCTTTGTTCTCAAAGCAGGCGGTGAAATCTTTGCAGATGCGGCACAGACAAATGCACTCATGGAGCAGGTCGGCATCCTGCACCAGGTCGGTATTCGCGTCGTCCTGATTCATGGCGGTGGACCGCAGTCGACCGAACTCGCGACGGCCCTCGGACTCGACACAACATTTATCGACGGTCGACGCGTCACAGACGGTGCGTCACTCGATGTTGCAACGATGGTGCTGAATGGTCAGATCAATACGCGTGTGCTGGCCACGTGTCGTGATTTGCAGATACCGGCGGTCGGCATCAGCGGCGTCGACGCCGGATTGATTCGCGCACATCGTCGTCCTCCGGTCGAGCGCGAGGGCGAGGTTTCCGTGGACTATGGTTTCGTCGGCGACATAGACTCTGTTGAAGCGGACATATTGGTGAAACAGCTCGACAACGGCTTGATGCCCGTTGTCAGCCCACTTTCCTGCGACGAGTCCGGGACCATTCTGAATATCAACGCAGACACCGTCGCTGCCGCCATTGCTGCGGAGCTCAATGCCGAAAAAATGATTCTGCTGACCGGCGCAGCCGGCGTCCTCGAAGACGTCAATGATCCGCAGTCACTCATTAGCTACATTGATCGCGCCGCCCTCGACCAACTCAGAGATGACGGCAAGCTCGCCGATGGCATGTTGCCAAAAGCCGCGGCGATCGATGCGGCGCTGGCAAACGGCGTCAATCGTGTGCACGTAATTTCTTACAAGGTCCCCGACAGTTTGCTGCTCGAAGTCTTCACCAATGAGGGAACCGGCACCTTGGTCGTCAACGACATCGCCGCATTGACGCCGGCCGAGCAAGGTGGCGAGTCGTTATGAGCCGGCTGTGGGAAAAAGGCTTGCCACTCGCCGATCGGGTATTGCGATATACAGCAGGCGAGGATCACCTGCTCGATGCCCGCCTGGTTTCCTACGACGTGAAGGGCTCGATCGCGCATGCTGAAATGCTCGCAGAGATCGGCCTGATCAGTGCTGCCGACTGCACGGCGATACGTGATGGACTCAATGCACTCGATACCGAATTTGCTGCGGGCAAATGGAGTATCGGTCTCGATGACGAAGACGTACACACGGCGCTCGAGTCGCGACTCACGAGCAACAT
>JAOTVR010000179.1 GCA_029863305.1 Gammaproteobacteria bacterium
CGCTGCGGCCATCCACGTCGGCAGCGGGGGCGGTCGCCTCGATCCACTCCCATGCTTCGCCGTAGCCGTTAAAATTCACAATGATCGGGCGAGTACTGCCAGAGATCGTCAACTGCTGGCCTTCGACGGCGATGGTTTCTTCGACATACGTACCATCGATGGCGACCTGCCCTTCTCGTACGCTCACGGATAGCCTGTCTCTATCTGCAAACGCCATGTACTGCGTGCCCAGATGTCTGACAGATCCATGATCTGTTTCGATAGTAAATGCCGAACCAGAAGCTGTAATCGCAGCCACGGCGGCGCCCGGTTTATCGCCTTGCAGCGCCGATGGTGTCGAGTCAAAGTAAATCTGTCCGGAGCGCAGATACACTGACTCAGCCGAAGCAAATTCGACACGCGTATTCCTGTCGACGCGCAGCGAGCCTCCGCTGCCCCACTGCAATCCGATGCCTGCATCATCTCCGGTTACTACGACTTGGCCTGCGGAAATCGACGCAAGATCACGCATCACCTGAAGTTCGGATTGCTCACCAAGCACGTAGATCGACCCGTGGCTCTTGCTGATTGTCGCGACCTGAACAGGCTGCACTTCGGAAACCCGAAGCACATTAAATGACACCGCCATGCCGAGCAGTACAGTCGCGGCAATTGCAAATCCTGTCAGTCGCCGACGCGCACGAACCCGCGCCGTAACAGCTTGCCATTCAGCGTAAACTGCGTCGCGAACCACCCGTTCATCCTCGCCCGGTGGTGCCGGGCGCGGTAACGCCTGCTCCAGCAGCGCCTCTACCGCGACGTCGCCGCGCGCTACGGATTCTTCGCTCGATCCATTCATGATTGCACCAGCCCGTCAGCCTGATCATGCAGGGCTCCGCTCAATGAACCGTATACATCGGCAAATGCACGTTTCGCCCTTGCGAGCAGCGATTGTGTCGCCTCTGTGCCGATTTCCAGTCGTGCCGATATCTCTTTCACTGAATGACCCTCAACATATTTCCACTCCAGCACATTGCCGTACTTCGCGGGCAGCCGATCGAGCGCAACCTGGATCAGGCGCAACGCCTCAACTCGCTGGTAATGCCGTTCGGGGCTGTCCGCAACCGGGGTCTGGAAGGAATCGACGGCTGCCTGTATTTCGGGATAATCTTCGACCAGGACAATATGGTCTCTGTACCGACCTTGCCGGCGAAGCCAGTCACTGATCTCATTGCGGCAAATCGCGCACAGCCACGTGAACAGTGCCGACTCGGCACGATAGGTATGCATCTTGCGGAGGGCACGAGTCAAAGTGATCTGTACGACCTCCCGTGCACCGTCCGGATCGTCGCTCAACCGCGCGATGGCGAATCGATAGAGTCTCGCAAAGTTATCCTCAAAAAAATGATCAAAAGCTCGCCGCTCACCCGCAAGCAGCTGTTTTACAAGCCTTTTATCATCGAGATACACCGGCATCGCGTCCATTCTCCCAGCACCTGCCCGATTAGACGGCTGTTTTGGGGAAAAGCGGTCGCGTTAGGTGCTGATTTCAGGAATATGCGGTGATTTTACGCTCAAAGGACGCCAATCGCCCGTGATCGAATCACATCCTCTCCGGCCAGGTTCCGTGTAGAAAATGACCAGATCATCGCTCGCTGCCTGACAGCGCAGAACGGGGGTTCAGCGTTTCATTGCCTCGAAGAACTGCGCATTGGTTTTCGTGTCCTGCATCTTGTTCAGCAGAAACTCGATAGCCGCAAGCTCATCCATCGGATGCAGAACCTTGCGCAACACCCACATCTTCTGCAGTTCTTCAGGTGCGGTCAGGAGTTCCTCCTTGCGCGTACCGGAACGATTGATGTTGATCGCCGGGAATACGCGTTTTTCCGCAATACGGCGATCCAGATGGATCTCCATGTTGCCCGTACCCTTGAATTCTTCGTAAATGACTTCGTCCATCTTCGATCCCGTGTCGACCAACGCGGTCGCGAGAATCGTCAGGCTACCGCCTTCTTCGATATTGCGTGCAGCGCCGAAAAATCTCTTGGGTCTGTGCAGCGCGTTGGCGTCCACACCACCGGTCAGCACTTTGCCCGATGAAGGCACAACCGTATTGTAGGCACGCGCCAGTCGGGTAATTGAGTCCAGTAGAATCACGACGTCACGCTTATGTTCGACAAGTCGCTTGGCCTTCTCTATCACCATTTCCGCGACCTGAACATGGCGGCTTGCCGGCTCGTCAAACGTCGACGAAACCACTTCACCACGAACCGTGCGCTCCATCTCCGTCACCTCTTCAGGCCGCTCGTCGATGAGTAGCACAATGAGATCAACATCCGGAGAATTCGCACAAATCGCCGAAGCCATGTTTTGCAGCAACATCGTCTTACCGGCCTTTGGCGGTGAGACAATGAGGCCGCGCTGGCCCTTGCCGATTGGCGCAACCATATCAATGATTCGGGCTGTAAGATCCTCGGTGCTGCCATTGCCCTGTTCGAGCGGTAAACGTTCTGTCGGGAATAACGGCGTCAGATTTTCGAACAGCACCTTGCTCCGCGCGTTCTCCGGGGAATCATGGTTGATCTGACCAACTTTCAGGAGTGCAAAATAACGTTCGCCATCCTTAGGTGGGCGAATCAGTCCGGAGACCGTGTCGCCAGTACGCAATGCGAAGCGCCGAATCTGACTCGGACTGACGTAAATATCGTCCGGACCGGCCAGATAGGAGCCGTCTGACGAACGCAGAAAACCGAATCCGTCCTGCAGAATTTCGAGTACGCCATCGCCGTAGATATCTTCGCCGTTTTTCGCGTGCGCCTTGAGGATCGCGAAGATCATTTCCTGCTTGCGATGCCGTGCAAGATTCTCGAGTCCGAGTGACTCGCCGAGCGTAGCCAGATCAGCCGCAGGCCGACTCTTCAATTCGGTCAGACTCATGCTGTTCTTGCTGGCCTCGAGCTGGTCAGCCGGAATTACTTCGACATTTCCATCATCTTCGGGAAATTCGCCCTGCGGTGGCCGGCGGCGTCTACGCCGATTCGGATTGCTCTTACTCTTGTTGCCAGACTTGCTCGGCCGGCTTTTCGTTTGATTGCCCAAGTACCCTCTCACAGATTAGTTTCCAGAAATTCGGTAAGTTGCGATTTTGACATCGCACCGAGTTTCTGTGCCTGAACGGCGCCGTCTTTGAACAGAATGAGCGTCGGAATACTGCGAATGCCGAATTTTTGTGCAACATTCGGGCTCTCGTCGACGTTCAGTTTTACCACTGACATTTTGTCTGCATACTCGTTGGCTGCTTCATCGAGAAGTGGCGCGATCATTTTGCATGGCCCGCACCACTCAGCCCAGAAATCAACCAGGGCCGGTTTGTCAGATTTTAGTACGTCAGCTTCGAAATCGCTGTCGTTGGTGTGCACGATATTGTCGCTCACCGGCTATTTCCTCCACATTTGATTGGTCTTTACAGATGTTGGTTTGCCCGTTAGCGCTGCTGGCGAAAGACGAACACTACAAAATGGATGACGCTGCCCGAATCTTCAGGCAATATGTCGCAGCTTTGTTGCCGACCAATTCCGGCTTCTTTGATGACTCAACGATTGCAAAACTGGCGGGTGCGACGGGTTGTCGCGTCGGTATTGGCCTAATTTGAACGCGTCACGAGCCATTTTGCAAGCATTATATGCACATTTTGCGACCTCTCGATCATGACAGATAACCATCTGAGCGACCTCAGGTTTGACGCCCTTGCACTGCAAGACAGCGTACGGGCGGGTATTCGTGACGCTGGCTTCGAGTATTGCACCCCCATTCAGGCCACCACTCTGCCGATTGCGCTCGAACCACGGGACGTAGCCGGCCAGGCTCAGACCGGAACCGGCAAGACAGCTGCATTCCTGATCGCGACGTTTGAAAAGCTGCTGGCCTCGGACCCCGCCACAGATGGGGCAAGACAGCCACGTGCCTTTATGCTTGCGCCGACGCGGGAGCTGGCGGTGCAGATCGCGAACGACGCTGAGCTGCTCGGCAAACACACGGGCTTCAAGATTGGACTGGCATATGGCGGCACTGATTACGAGAAGCAACGACGCACGATCCAGGATGGCATCGACATCCTGATCGGCACGCCCGGGCGAATCATCGACTATTTCAAACAAGGCGTATTCAAGCTCGATCAGGTTGAAGTTGCGGTACTGGACGAAGCAGACCGGATGTTCGATCTGGGCTTCATCAAGGATATTCGCTACTTGCTCCGACGCCTGCCACCCCCCGACAAGCGACTGAACATGCTGTTCTCGGCGACGCTGTCGCAGCGAGTCATGGAGCTTGCCTACGAACACATGAACGAGCCCGAGTTGATTCGCATCGAG
>JAOTVR010000011.1 GCA_029863305.1 Gammaproteobacteria bacterium
GCTTTGGGTCACAAGCCGTCATATTACCGCAGATTCTTGGAGCGGCTGCTATACGATGTCAAGCAGCCCCTCAGTCAGCTTCCTGGCGACCGACTCAGTTCGGCCAATAGCGGCCGATTGTGAACAATTACTCGGTCAACCCTCTAATTTCCTCAAATGTACCAGCGAAATACGCGACGTTATGGAATGCCTCGCGAGCGAGCGCTTCGGCTACCTCACTTGCCTGACCGCCATCCCGCCCGAATACAACGATACGAGTATTGTGATCTTCCATTGGAAGTCGCCCATCATTCTTTGCAGCAAAAACCTCCCCGACGTCCTTTCCTGGAAGTACCCCGCTTCGAGGCAAGTTTCTCGCACCGGGTATGCTGCCCCCACGAAATTCCGAAGAGTCCCGAACATCGATCCAGACGGCAGTCTGATCGTTTGCAAAAACATATCGCACGCCATCCGGTTCAATCACCATAACTCCAACCAATGCGCGCCAGACCGGAGCACCAAGTTGGTATCGACGAACATCTGTGTATCCTTCTTCCAGTAGCGCCACAGCGACGCGCTTGCTCTTACCACAATATGGACCGTTGCAGTACAACACTAGCGGCTGGGATTTATCCCCATCTACGAGTCTTCCCACTTCTGCCACATCTGATGTGTAGAGCGCCATCGGTATGCCCGGTTGAGGCGCCACATTGATGGCCGAGGGAATATGGCTGATTGACCACTCTCGGTGGGGGCGAGTGTCCAGCACTAGCGCACTCCGATCTTGTAGGATTTGCTCCAATTCCTCCGTGGAGATTTCCGCCACGCCCGAACCGGGTTTAGCAGACACCGCTTGACCGATAAGCTGAACAGAATCTTGCTCATCCGCTGTGCGGTCATTGGAGATTGAGCACGTCACCAATGCACAGACGCAAACTAGTGCCGACATTCTTGAGAGACGCATGGCATTTCCCCATAGCGAGTATTCTTGAATGTTTTAAGTATAGTCCTCGTTCGGTACCCGCGCGGTTGATAACGAGCGTGACCGAAATTACCTACACGAGATCGATGTCGGCTTTGGGTCACAAGCCGACATTTTACCTCAGTTTGCTCGAGCGGCGGCTATGCGACGCTTAGCAGTCGTTCGTTCAGCTTCCTCGCGACCGTCTCAGTTCGGCCTATTGTGTTGAAAAACTCCGTTTTCAGAATTCCACGTTTTTCATTTGCGATTTGCCGCTGATTTCGTATCGTAGATACGAGGACGTAGTGCTATTCCCATGAAAATCCCTCCTGGCGCAGCTCAGAGCGGCTAACCGACGCTATCGATTGCGCGCAGGATCAAACAAAATTCGTCGCGGATTCCTGGGGCGCTCGCAAAACGGAGTTTTTCAACAGAATAGGCCGGAACCAGCCGCCCAGGCATTTCAGGCTATAATTTCTGCTACTGACCCATTCCGGCCGGTCGAAAAATCCGGGCTTTCACTAGTCACAGTGACTCGATGCGAGCCGTAAGTAACTCTGCAGTATGTCAAGATAAGTAAATTCCAGAATTGACAAGATTCTCATCAAGAAGGATTTCTGGTTTCGACAAAGGCAAATCTAGCTAAAGCTAGAGACGCAAAGCCACGGGTCCTCGCTTCCTCCGAGAAGCCATGGACGACCTCCCGAGGGACCCAAGATCGCCGGGCTGCCAAACTTCAATGGCAATACCAACAACCACTTGGGTAGCGCCCTGCAATAGGGCGATTACCTGGAGGAGGATCAAGATGAGACGATTTATATTGTTGATCGTTGGGGTCGCTCTTACAGCGATTCCGTTGTCGCAGGCTCTTGCTGAACGAAGCAACAACCCTGGGATCGCGCCCATTCAATCAAGTCCGCACGGTGCATCGTACGGGGAATGGGCGGCGGAATGGTGGAAATGGGCTGTCGGTCAGCGATTTGGCGAACATCCGTTGCTGGACTTCATTGTTCCTGCAGACTGCAGCTTGGGCCAGCAAGGTCACGTGTGGTTTCTCGGCGGCACGTTTGCAATTGTGCCCGGAATCGAGCGTGAGTGCACTGTACCCGCTGGTACAGCATTATTCTTCCCGATTGTTAACGCAGCCTATTTTGCGTTTCTGGACGATCCTCCGGAGCAAAGAACCGAGGAATATATTCGCGCACAGGTCGCCTGTTTTGATTATGAAGTATTTGCGCAAATTGATGGCGACGAAGTGATACAAGCCATCAATTATTTCGAACAGTCGCCGCTTTTTGAGGCCTTCTTGCCAGAGGGAAATGCATTCGGCCTTCCCTCGCAAATTCTGAGCCCAAGCGCAGACCAGGGCATCTACCTTTTCGTAAGGCCGCTGTCCGTTGGCGTACACACGGTTGAGTTCCTGGGTATCGCGACTTGCCCGTTTGGCGATGAATTTGACACGTTCACGGACGGAGCGACTTACACAATTACGGTAGTCCCATCGAACTAGCATATTCGGGGCTTTTATTCATCTTTAGCATTTGCATTGACCTTCTTGCGGGGCACTATTTGAGCTGATCAGCTGATACATCGGTGCACCGCAGGAAGGTCACTCTTCGACGAGTAGCGGTATCCAGTTGCACTCGCCTGGGGAGCTTTGGTGGCCGCTATTGGCCGAGTCGCGACCTCTTTCGCAAAGCTGCGCGAGACGTTCCGACGACCGCTTGGACCGAAAGCAGACGTTGGTTGCCGATGATTCCGCTGAAACGTCGCCGACGGAGTGCAGACCCTAGTCAGTGGTATCTATGATCCTCCCGCTATCCAGGATCGGGCCGAAAGGGATGTTTCGACAGTCGGCGCCTTGATCAGTCCCCGATTGAACGATGTTTACAGGTGTCAACTTGCAGCCAGAATTGAGCCCGAGTCACCTAACTCCTTGGTGCACAAGGCGAAAGAAAGTAATGCCCATGCAGACAAAGAGAACGGACACTGGTCTATTGTTTCTAACCACTGATTGGCGAATTCCTCACCTGAAATGACTGTGACTTGGCGCTCGTAAAGTACTAATTATATTAAATGACGACAAACTTTTTCAGGGCGAGAATTGCCTTCACTCTTTTGCACGACCTTCGGTTTGCGCTTTTTGGCAGAATGCCTCGAAATCGACTGCTCGAGTTGGCTCGCCAATGAAATAGCCTTGCGCATGGTCGCATCCAAGCTTGCGAAGTTCTTCTAACATCGCGGCACTTTCAATACCTTCGGCAACGACGCACAGCCCGAAGCTCTTCGCGATTGCAATCGAATGCTCGACGATTTTGTAATCGCCGGTATCATTGAGCATGCCCATCACGAAAGACCGGTCGATCTTGAGTTCGTCGGCCGGGATTTCCTTCAGATAGGCGAATGACGAATAGCCGGTGCCGAAATCATCGATGGAAATTCGAGAGCCGAACTCGCGAATCTGAGACAGTATCTCATGACTGGCTTCTCGATCTTCCATCAACGCGTTCTCGGTCACTTCCAATGTCAGTGCGCTGGGCGACACTCCCCAGATGTTCGTCGCGCTCTCCAGAACATCGACGATTTCACGGCTTTGAATGATGCTCGGCGTGATATTCACAGCGACACTCAGATTTGGCAGAAGATTCTGCCAATCCGCCAATTCTCGGCAAGCACTCTGAATTGCGAACTGCGTAAGATCGACTATTTGCCCCGTCGACTCCGCGAGATCAATGAATATGTCAGGGGATATTTGCCCGATCTCAGGTTCGTGCCAACGCATTAGCGCTTCCGCGCCAACGATCTTGCCGGTTCTCAGGCAGATCTTTGGCTGGTAGTGGAGTTGGAGATCGCCGGACTGCAGCGCATTATCCAGACGCTGCTCCAGGCTCCAATCCATAAACAGCTTCTGCGCAGCTTTCTCTTCAAAAAAACAAACCGATTCACTTCTGCAACGCCCATCAAGAGAGGCTATCTCCGCCAGGCGCATTAGTTCCGCGGCTTCCTCGCCATGTAATGGACATAGGGCGATTCCGATTGTCGTATTCAGATTCAATTGATCGCCGTATTTCGAACCTGTTTCCCGCGCGAGGCGCTCGATCTTCTGTGCTGCGAGGCTCACGTGTCCCTGGTTCCGCATGCCGTTCAGAAGAATTGCGAATTTGCGATCGCCGATTCGCTCTACCGCATCATTTTTCCGTGCGATCGTGCATAGTCGCGTATAGAAATCGTCCAACAATTTCCCGGCCCGGACATGACCAATCGATGCGCATAGCCGTTCAACACCTTGCACATGAACGATCATCACGGCCAGATCCTGCCTTTGTCGAACGGCCAACGTGATACGACGGCCTGCCCGCGCCAAGCCATCGCTCTGCAAGAATGGTAGCTGAGTCGGCGTTGCGTTCATTGACAAAACCTAGTTGAGGTAGAACTCGGTCGGGTCGATTCCATGCTCACCGGGTGGCAGGCCACGTTCGATCCAAAGCGAATGCTCTCCAAGTTGCGTCACGGTCTCCTCGTTGAGATCCAGCACACGAAATTCCGCGAGCATTTGCTTTTTTGAATCCATGATCAGCATCACTTCAGGTCGCAGGCGCCTGATTCGGTTTTGCTTCGTGACAATTGCTATTTCACCGGTATTCAATTCGACCAGAGTCCCTGTCGGGAACGCGCCAATTGCCTTCGTAAACTGATCGACAATCTCAGCTTGGAATTCGACGTCGGCCAGCACTCGCAATTTCCGAAGCGCATCGTAGGATGACAGCAACTTGGCGTACGGACGCAAGGTGATCATCGCATCGTACGCATCGACGATGCCGGCAATCCGTCCAAATACCGGTATATCATTGCCTTTCAGATGTGCCGGGTAGCCAGTGCCGTTATAGCGCTCATGGTGATGCGCTACCATGTCCAGCACCCGCGTATCCACATTGCCCGCCTTATCCAGAATGTCCAGACCAAACTGGACGTGCCGCTGCATCAGCCTGCGTTGTCCTTCATCCAGCTTGTTGGGCTTCATCAATATTTCGTCCGGCACCTGGGTTTTTCCCACATCGAGTAGCATCGCACCGAGAGCAATTACATCGAGATCGGCCCGGCCTAATCCGATCTGGCGGCCAAGAATTGTTGCCCACACTGAGGATGCAAGAGAATGATGATACAGATAGTCGTTTTTCGTTTGCATTCGGATCAGGCATGCGAGCGCGGCAGGGTTGCGCAGGACGCTGTCGACCATTGGTGTGACCGCTGATTCGAGCTGCCCAACCTGCAGATTCCCCGATTTCTTGAGGTTGTCCATGACACCCTGAACGGTGACGATGGCCTGCTTGTGAATACCGGAGGCCGTTTTTATTTCGTTTTTAAGGCTCGTCGTGTCATCGTAGATGACATTGGTCTGTTCGATGTCCCGGTCGGGCTCCAGCGATTTGCCACGTTTGAACAGCGAACGAATACTGAAGCGCTTTTTATCCGGTACTGTGGCGACTGTTCCATCTGGCACAGTCCCCTCGGCAGTCGTCTCGCTCCGACAGTCAGACGAAAGGCTGTCGCAACTAACGTAAACGTGCTCGCAGTAGGATTTTATTTCCTGGATTTCATCACTGTCACGAATGTAAAAACCTTGAAACAGGAACGGAGTTTCGAGCCACGGCCGGTCGAGCTGAGCAACATACATGCCGATTTCGAGCTGATCGGCCGATAGCATTTGGGTCAATTTCACCTACAGACTCCGAATTACAGATCCACCTGGCAGTTATCGGCATAGATGTGTGAATATTGAGCTTCTGGACAGGGAGTCCGCCCTGGCACCGGCAATGTGCTTGTTGCGGCGGCCGTCCGCTAGTCTCCCGGCGGCGGCTTCCAGCGCAAGACGAACTTCGCACCGCCAAGATCTGCAGATGTTTCAATGTTCACGTTGCCGCCGTGAAGATCAATGATGCGCGCTACAATCGCAAGACCGAGCCCGTAGCCTCCCGTTTCTCGATTGCGACTATCGTCGATGCGCGTGAATGCCTTGAAGACTGTATCCCGCTCGGCTTCCGGGATGCCCTTGCCATTATCCTCGATTGCTATCGTGTACTCGCCCTGTTCCCGGGTCGCACCGCATTTGACCTGACCATCGGCGTATCGACAGGCGTTGACCAACAGATTACTCACCGCGAGCTCCATGAGACGCGGATCCATCCATGCCCGGTCGATGGAATCGTCTTCGCTCACTCTGATCTCCGTGCCCGGCTGGCTGCACTTTTCCACGGCCTTATGCAGCCATGCATGAACCGGCACCTTCTGCCAGTGCATGCGTAGATCAGGGTGATCGAGGCGTGCATAGTTCAGCATCGAGGAAATGAGTTCATCAACTTCCTGCACGTCAGTATTTAGCGCATCGAGTTGTCGTTGTAATTCGGGATCACTCTCGTTGCCGATTACTGCAAGGGCAAAACGGATTCGAGCCAGTGGTGTACGCATCTCATGCGAGAGCGCGGCGATCAGTTCCTTCTGGCTTTGTATCAGCCCGCTGAGGCGAGCCGACATATCGTCAAGGTTCTTGGCCAGGCCTGCCAGCGCGGTGGCTTTGTCCGCCGTCGCCAGGGGTTCGCGATAGTCGGCCGCAAATCGCTGCGCGCCGTCGGTAATACGATTGATGTCTCTCAGCAGTGGACGCAACCAAAGACCGACGACAATGAATATAGACAGGTAGAAGAGTGGCGGCAGCAGACGAAGCAGGATGCTTTCCCTGGGCTCGTCTATGGGTCCCAGCCGAACGATGGCGTCGATCGACGCCGCGTCACGCAGATGCGAAATATTGCCGTCTGCGTCGATCAGCGTTGATGTCTCCTGCGTTGTATTTGCATTCGCTGCAATATCGCCTTGTCGGAATAGCTGAATGCCGACACGCAGTTCTGCCGCGAGTTCTTGTGCACGACGCTCCCGTGCGTCAGCCGGGATGCCGCTGAGGTCACGTTCTATGAGCGCAAACGTCGCATCGAGCCAACGCTGGTCCGGCGGCGCCTGCGACGACTGCAATTGACCGAAGCTGAAATCGAGCACGAATGCGACGATGAGCAGGCCGGCAACCAGGAACAGGTAGGAGCGGAACAACAACAGTCGATTCCGTCCGAGCAACGGACGCTTCACACCGGGTCGCCCCATGCATCCGGCACGAGCAGGTAGCCTTTGCCCCATACGGTTTTTATTCGGGCAGGCTCCTCGGCGCTGTCATTGAGCTTGCGGCGCAACTTGGATACTCGGCCGTCAATGGATCGGTCCAGGCCATCGTAATCGATGCCACGAAGGTTCTGAAAAATTTCGTCACGACTCAATATCTTGCCGGCATTGCGCGCAAGCAGCCGCAACAGCTCGAACTCGTGGGTGGTGAGCTGCACGCTGACACCGTCAAGCCAGACTTCCTGAGCCGATTCGCTGATTCTCAGTCCGCCGAGCACGATATCGCCGTGCGGCGCCCGAGGTTTGTTGCTCGATGAGACGCGGCGCAGCAATGCACGAGTCCGCGCGAGCAATACCATCGGATCAACAGGCTTGGCGACATAGTCGTCCGCGCCGGCCTCAAGGCCGATCACCTGGTCGATGTCCGAATCCCGCGCGGTAAATATCAGGATCGGACCGTCAAAAATCTCTCTGAGCTCCCGGCAGATCGTCAGCCCATCGGTACCCGGCAACATGAGATCCAGCAACACGATCCGCGGATGCACGGCATGAAATCTCGATACCGCGCGATCACCGCGTGATTCAATGACCACGCTCAGACCGTTCTGACGAAAATACTCCGCCGTCAGATCGGCAAGGCGCAGGTCGTCTTCAACCAGGAGTATGTCTACTGCGTCATCACTCAATTGATGTCCCAGACGTGGCGAGTACGTCGATTGCGGCGCCGGTCATCAGTATCCATACGCAGCACTTCGACGGCAACCATCGCCAGCCGATTGTCGCCGTCATCGCCGGTCATCCAGTAGCTGAATGACTGGTCCACACTGCGTTCATCGTCGAGCTGGCCATCACGCGCGTCGTTCCAGCAACGTAACGGCGCCTCGCGGAAATCGTTGAAAAGACAATAGTAGCCGTCGTGATCGCTTTCCCAGGCAACGAGGAACGCCAGTTCGCACAGTGGTGTTCGCTTGTCGATGATGCACAGCATCGGCTTTACCGATAGACGCATGCTCGACGCCTCATCGGCGTCAGCGACGGCCAGCGCAGGTATCAACAGCAGCAGGAGGACTACGAGACGTCTCATTTCAGCGAAACCGGAAGCCGAATCCGGCGAAATAGCCCAGGATATCCTGCTCATCGACGAGCGGGCTTGCCGCGGCGCTGTCGTTGAGGTGCTCATATTCTGCCACCAGCGAGAACGACCAGTTCCTGGATATCTGATAACCCAGCATCAGCCGTGCATGTGCATTGGTGCCAGCGTCGGCCTGATACGGCGGCAGCACGACGCTGACTTCATCATCGCGAACGCCCCAGTAATAATCGTTGAGCGCAGAGCTCTTGTAGCTCAGGCCAATCGACGGTTCGACGTACCACCGCTGGCTGCGCCAGCCGTAGCCGTAGTCCGCGTAGATCTCGAAGCCGTCGTGCGTGCTGCTGACGTCGTGGAATGCGGTAAATTGCAGCTGACCCCAGGACCCGTCCAGCAAGAATTCCAGTCCGAGTTCGATTGCATAGTCCCGGTCCGGTACCGTGAACTCGGTGGCCTCGGCGAGCGGCATGCCCGCAAGATCCGCGCTGACGAATCGCGTGTCGGTGTTGCCGAAAAAGACCCTGTCGCTGTTGAATCGCGCAACCAGACTTGCAGTCACGGCGCGATTGTCGGCCAGCGTCAGGCCGAGATCACCGTTGTCGAAAAAGAAACGTTCACCAAACCAGGCGATATCCAGGTCGACGACAATCGGAATGTCGTCGGACTGCACCAGGGGATTGCTGCGCATGCCGTAGCCCAGCGCAATCCCCAGACGCCACGGGGACTCCTGCTCAGCCGCCTGCGGGGCCGATTCCTCGGCGGCGGCCGCCCCACAGGCGAATGCCGTCAAGGCCAACATCCACATTACTGCCTGGATAGATCGTATCTGCACCTGAACGATACCTCTTGCCCCATTTGAGACGCTCCGCCAGTGTGACAGGCTTGGCCTCGCGGGCCGATAGTAAAGATGTATGGAAATTGTCGAAGAATGTAAAGCCAGCCGATTACAAATTCGTACAATCTCACCCAACATCTGCACAGACACCGGTGGTCCCAGCGCATAATCTCATAGAACGGACAATTACGGAGATACTCGAATGAACCGCCTGCCTGCAATCTCTTTCGGATTTGTGCTTCTGCTCGTTGCCGGCTGCGGCGGGAACTCGTCCACTGGTGGATCACCCGACGAGCCCGCCGTCGGGCTGTTGAGCCCGGTAGCCGATGCCGCCGAATTCGAAGCTTCGATCAAAGCCGGTCTCACGGCGATGAGCAGCAACGAACAGCTGACGCTCGCTGCCGATATAGCCAGCGGTGCTGCCACCGACAATTTTACCGGCACCTATACCCAGGAAAAGAACGTCGACGAATTCGACGCGGTTCGCTATGACGGCTCGCATCTTTTCGTTGCACCGCGGCGTTATTATTACTGTTGCTATCTTCTGGACAACGCAGCAGCGGATGGCGCGACAAATACGGGTACCGAGCCGCAGCGCTCCATCCGTATTCTGAGCACTGACCCGGACAACGCTGAGGCAACACTCGCCGGCACCATTCCATTGGAAGACAACGTCTCGGTGCAGGGAATGTACCTGGATGGCGGACGGATGTTCGCACTGACGGGCGAATCGTTCTATGGCGGCTGGGGTGAACTCTGGGCCGACATCGCGATCTGGGAGGCTCCGGAACAGCTCGGCTATCGTATCTACGATGTGACGGATGCGACCAGTCCGGTACTCGAAATCGATGCCAAAATCGACGGTGTGTTCATCGACAGCCGGCGCATCGGCAATACGGTCTACATCGTGAGTCGATATACACCGCACGTCGACGGACTGCACTACTACGTATCCACGCCAGAGGAGCAGGCACAAAATGAGCAGATTCTGGCTGGCGTTTCCTTGGGCGATCTGTTGCCGAAGATCACGATAAACGGTACCACTCGCAATCTGCTTGCGCCCGATCACTGTTACGCCACGACAGATGACGCTGCCGGTTATCCGGTGCTCACCAGCATAACAGCCGTGCCGATCGACAATCCCACCGAGTTTTCGACAACGTGCTACAACGAAAGCGCTTACGGCGTCTACGTGTCCGAGGATGCACTGTACTTCACGGAATTTCGACCGGATATCTCAGTCTCGCGCAGCACGACGCGCATCCACAAATTCGCCTTGTCCGGCACGCAAGTCGCTTATAGGGGATCAGCCGATATCGACGGCACCGTCTGGCGCGGCGGTCAGGCCGATTTCCGCATGAGCGAACACGCCGGAGATCTGCGCATTCTCGCATCTCAGTTCGACTGGACCAATGTGGATTTTGTCGACCACAATTTGTTTATTCTCCGCGAATCCACAACGCGACCCGAACTCGACATCGTCTCGACCCTGCCGAATGAACAGCGGCCGGACGAGATCGGCAAGCCGAACGAGGCACTGTACGGCGTTCGATTCCTGGCTGATCGGGCTTATGCCGTAACGTTCGAGCAGATCGACCCACTGTATGCCATCGATCTGTCCAACCCCCTGGACCCGTTCATCGCCGGCGAACTCGAAATCACAGGTTTTTCGGATTTCCTGCACCCGATCAATGACGACCTGCTGCTCGGGCTTGGCACCGGCGCCAGCGGCGGCATCAAAATCGAGCTGTTCGATGTCTCGGACATGTCGCAGCCACTGTCACGCGGTAGTACGACCCTCGGTGGCCGTGGATCATACAGCGAAGCGATCTACGATCGGCATGCGTTCAGCTATCAGGTAAACAGCAACGGCGTCGATCGTTTCACGATTCCGGCAACACTCTACAGCTTTGATGGCAGCTACAACTTCCTGCAGTCAGGACTCTATCTTTTTGAAATTCACGACAAGGACATGCCGTCTCTTGCATGGCTCAGCAGTGCCGGCTCGATCATACCGCCGGCGAATGGAACCACCATTCCGTACTACGCGGACCGCAACCGGTCATTTATTCACAATGACACGGTCTACTACGTTCGCGATGAAGCCGTATGGGCGGCGTTCTGGCAGTCGCCGATGATCGTCAACGGGCCGTTTTGATGCCCAACGGAGACCGCGCCCCGGCGCGGTCTCTCTTTGCTCGGCACGATGCCGCTACGCCAGTTCACTGTCGAGAATCTGTTCGATTTCTGCGCGTATCGGGTTCTTCATCATCATCAGTCCCAATCCAAGCCGAACTACGATCTCGATGCTGTCACCGGCAACCAGAATCCGGCCATGCACACCCGTCCCGCGAAACGTCAGGTCGTCGCCACACCATTCGGACGTTAGCGAGAATTTCTTCTCGAGCTGACCGGCCAGATGCACGACGCGGCTCTTCGCCTCGTCGATACCCAGCTGATGACTCCTTCTGATTCGCATGTACTCGCCTCGTAGCGTCAGCCCGGAATTAGTGTGCTCACTCTAGATTCGGTGCCTACGATAACACCATGACGTACCGGATGACCACATAGGAGAACATCATGGTAGCTAAGAAATCTAAATCGAAACAGGGTGTTAGAAGCCTGCGGCCGTCCGAAATCGCCGATCAGCTGGAGCACGCGTTCCTGGCGGGCCTCGGCGCACTGACCAATCCTCAGGACATTGGCTCGAAGAGCTTCGAGTCGCTGGTCAAAGACGGCGAGTCGTTCCGCAAGAAAGCAACGGATCGTACGGAAGAGCTCATTGACGACGTTCAAGAGGCGATTCGGGACATGACCGGAGATGCGCAATCAAAGGCAAGCGGTCTACTCGAGCACATGCGCGATGCATCACAACTCGACAAGCTCAATAGCGTTTTCGACTCACGCGTTGCCGGCGCGATGGACCGGCTTGGCGTCGCCAGCAAGCGTGACGTAGAAGCCCTGGACCGCAAACTGGACAAGATCATCAAGGCAATCGCAGCGAGCCAGGCTCCGCCCAAACCGAAAGCGAAGTCGAAAGCGACAGGTAAGAAGAAGACAACGAAGCGTTCCACGAAGAAAAAGGCGAGTACGAAAAAGGGTTAATGCCCTGCTGGCGCCAACATCAGGGCCGCCTGGAGCGGCCCTTTTTATTGCCGGTAGTGGTCGCTCAATGCCATCCAATGGCTCGCGGCATCATCGCTGGCATACGGCAACACGATCGCGAGTACGGCACGAGCCATCCGCAAGGCGGAATCATCCGCAGAGGACGCCGCCCCCGAGACCTCGTCAAAGCGCTCGGAGAACATCGCGATCACAACCAGATTTCGGCTGACAATCGGAATATCGGATTCGTCGATGTTGAGCGCACCACTGCGCTTCATCGCCTTTATATGTATCTGCATAACGGCGGTCAGCCCTTTCGAAAAACTTTTTAGCGCGCGGCTGACTTTCGGATACGCAGCGACGAGTGTTTCCATGTCCCGCAACAGGAACCGATAGGCTGCAAGTGTCTCGAGCAAGAGGTGCAGAAAAATCCAAAAATCGTCTATTGTCGTTTCTTCTGCGGGCGGCTCCAGAACGCGGCGAACATCGGCCTGAAATTCGGCCAGCAGCGCCTCGACCAGGTCCGATTTTTTCCGGAAGTGATAATGCAGATTGCCGGGGCTGATATCGACCTCGTCGGCAATCTCATTGGTTGTTGTATTCGGCTCGCCGTGATCGTTGAACAACAACAGGCTCGTCACGAGGATTCGCGTGCGGGTATCTGGCTTAGACATCGCCGTGCAGTGTTTTCATTGCAGTCCGGTGATCAGCGCGTCGGCGACAAAATCGGCTCTCTCGAGTGTCGCATTCTGCCCCATCAGGCCGATACGCCACGCCTTGCCGGCGAACTTGCCCAGTCCGCCCCCCAGTTCAATATTGCGGTCTTGCAGCAACATTCCTCGTATAGCCGTATCGTCGACGCCGTCGGGAATGCGCACAAGAGTCAGCGGAGCGAGACGATGCTCCGGCTCGACGATCATCTCGAGCCCGGCGGATTCGAGCCTTGAGTACAGATGGTTCGCCGCTTCAGCATGGCGAGACCAGCGCGCCTCCAGGGATTCTTCGACAACCAGGCGCAGTGCTTCGTTCATCGCATACAGGGAATTGACTGGCGCCGTATGGTGATACGCGCGCGTCTTTTCCCCGGATTCGTAGTAGCTCATCAGCAAGCTGATATCACAAAACCAGCTTTGCACAGGCGATTTTCGCCGTTTTATATGTTCGACAGCACGAGCGGAAAAAGTAATCGGCGCGAGACCGGGGACGCACGACAGGCATTTCTGACTGCCCGAGTAAACCACGTCGAGCTGCCACTCATCGACGAGCAGCTCGACACCGGCAAGCGATGTGACGCAGTCGGCAATGACCAGGCAATCGTGATTTCTGGCGATCCGTGCAATTGATTTTGCATCCGAACGGACGCCTGTGCTGGTTTCGGCATGCACAAAAGCAACAGCGACGGCGTCGCCATGGTTCTGCAATGTCTCCTGCAGAGCGTTCGTATCGACCGGCGTGCCCCATTCGTTTTCCACGACGATGACCTCGGCACCTGTCCGCTCGCAGATGTCGCGCATGCGTCCGCCGAAAACACCGTTGACGCAAACGACAATCTTGTCACCCCGCTCCAACAGATTGACGAAACTCGCCTCCATGCCGATCGATCCCGGCGCGGAAAGCACGAAGGTCAATGCGTTCCTTGTCTTGAAGCACTGCCGCAGCCGCTCTCCCGTCTCGTCCATAATTCTGAGAAATTCGGGATCCAGGTGCCCGATTGTCGGTTGTGACAATGCCTGCAGGATACTCTCAGGCACATTTGTAGGGCCCGGTCCGAATAATTCGCGCTTGATACGTTGCATAGGTCTAGCTCAGCTTTTTCTTCTTCCGGTATTCATGCAATAACGGCTCGGTATAGCCACTTGGTTGCTCCTTGCCTTTCAACGCCAGATCACAGGCAGCATTGAAAGCAATACCGCCCGCAAAGTCCGGAGCCATGTTTTCATACGCCGGATCATCCGCGTTTTGCTTGTCAACGATGCCGGCCATTCGCTGGAAAGTCGCCACGACCTGTTCTTTTGTGCAAACACCATGGTGCAGCCAGTTGGCAATGTGCTGGCTGGAGATTCGCAACGTCGCACGATCCTCCATCAAGCCGACATCGTCGATATCCGGCACTTTGGAACAACCGACGCCCTGATCGATCCAGCGCACGACGTAACCCAGGATGCCCTGCGTATTATTGTCGAGCTCCGCCTGGATTTCGTCACTCGTTAACTGCTCCGGATCGCCCAGTGGCGGTGTGAGGATGTCGTCGAGACTCGCCATCTCGCGCTCAGCCAGTTGCTCTTGTGCTGCCGTCACATCCACATGGTGGTAGTGCATGGCGTGCAAAGTGGCCGCCGTCGGCGACGGTACCCAGGCGCAGTTCGCGCCCGCTTCAGGGTGCACGTGTTTGCTCTCGACCATCTGCAACATCTCGTCCGGCTTAGGCCACATGCCCTTGCCAATCTGTGCGCGCCCCGGCAGCCCGCAACGAATGCCAACATCGACATTGCGGTCTTCATAAGCATTGATCCACGGCTGTTGCTTGATTTGCTCCTTCGGCAGCATCGGGCCCGCCAGCATGCTCGTATGAATCTCATCGCCGGTTCGATCGAGAAAGCCGGTGTTGATAAACACCAGCCGGTTTCGGACCTGACGAATGCACTCCTCCAGGTTTAGGGTTGTTCGTCGTTCTTCGTCCATGACGCCGACCTTGAGTGTGTACCTCTCGAGACCGAACATGTCCTCGACGCCGGCAAATAAGGTGTTGGCAAAAGCGACCTCTCGCGACCCGTGCATTTTCGGCTTGACGATGTAGATGCTACCGGCGCGACTGTTCGACACCTTGCTCTTTGCCTGCAGGTCATACATGCCGCAAGCGGTCGTGATCACCGCATCAAGAATGCCTTCGAACACCTCGTTTCCATTCGCATCGAACACCGCATCGGTCGTCATCAGGTGTCCGACATTGCGCACCAGCATCAGGCTGCGGCCGGGTAATGTCAGCGTCCCGCCATCGCAGGCAGCGTATTGTCTGTCCGCATTAAGCGCCCGCGTCAGGCGCCTGCCGCCCTTTTCGAACGTTGCGGACAAGGTACCGCGCATCAGACCAAGCCAGTTTCGATAGACCGCCACCTTGTCTGCTGCATCAACCGCGGCGACAGAGTCCTCGCAGTCCTGAATCGTCGTGACGGCCGACTCCAGGACGACATCACTCACATGTGCCGGAGAATCCCTGCCAACCGCGTGATCCGGGTCAATCCGGATCTCGATATGCAGGCCATTATTGCGCAGGACAAGTGTGCGCTTTCCGCCGTCCGATGCATGGCCAACAAACTGCTGCGGATTCTGCAGGCCGGTCTGTGTTCCATCCGACAGCGTTACACCGAGGGTCGACCCGGCCGGCTGCGAAGTCACCTCGTACCCGACGACATCCGCATGCCTGCCCACCTGTAGCGGCGCAGCATCATCGAGAAACCGAGAGGCGTATGCGATGACGCTGGCACCCCGTACTGGATTGTAGGACGTGCCTCTCTCTCTGCCACCGTCGCTCGAAATGACATCGGTTCCGTACAGTGCATCATACAAGCTGCCCCAGCGCGCATTCGCCGCGTTCAACGCGAACCTGGCGTTACTGACGGGAACTACCAACTGCGGCCCCGCCACTTCGGCAATCTCGGGATCCACGTTGCAGGTCTCAATCCGGAAAGGCTCTCCGCGATCCTCGAGGTAGCCGATTTCCTTCAGAAACCGACGGTATTCCCGGGCGTTCCACGGCGTGCCGGATCGCTGCCGGTGGAAATCATCGATTTTCAGCTGCAGCTCGTCGCGGATGGCCAGGAGTTGCCTGTTCTCAGGCGTTATCGCCTCGATGAGGTGCTGGAGGTCGTTCCAGAATTTTCTTGCGTCAATTGCGAGATCGGGCAGCAGCTCGACCTCGACGAAGTCGCGAAAGATTTCGTTTATGCGGAGATTCATCTTACCTGACTGGGTGTTGACTGCGTTGCTGCGAGGGCGTTAATCCTTAACGATACTATAATCCGCTTTGCGACACTTCGGTACCGTATCGACGTAGATTGCCATCACAGGCTATTAGCACTAAGGTTGCACGATGGACGAAAACGCGCGAATCGCCCGTGTTCTTGCCGGTCATCGGAAAATCATCCGAAGCGTGCTGGCAAAGATCACGGTTTACTATATCGCCATAGCAGTGCTCGTGGCATTGGCGATAACAGCCTTCCCGGGAATCGTTGATGAATTGCCGCTTGGCGGTGTCGGCGACATCGCATATTACGGCAGTGCCGACGTGCGTGATCTTGAAGATGCATTCCTGAGCGCTGATGACGAGGAGCTTGAAGTCATTGCGACCGAATCTGCGCGATCGCGATTGGCTCAGGGCCCGGTCTGGTTGCGCGATGCGCTGTCGCTGCTGGTCGCAATGATCTCGACCTTGCTGTTGATGCTGCCGGTATCATGGGTCTACAAGTCTATTCACACCGACAGCATCTACGATCATTCGATCGACACGACGACACTGGTCCTGCCGGCTGTGGTGGCTGGTATCGTGACCGTCGTCCAACACAGCCTGGCGTTGGCGTTCAGTCTGGCCGGTATTGTTGCGGGAGTCAGATTCCGCCGGGCCCTCAGCGACACCTTCGATACCCTGTTTATTCTCGCTTCGATTGGCGTTGGAATCTGTGCTGGCATCAAATCGATCGAAATTGCGGTCGTCCTGACCGTATTTTTCAATTATGCGGCCGCATCGGTGTGCGCTTTTGGCGACGGGTTGGAGTCACAGCACGTGGTGCAACGCAAAATCCGCCGTCGAAACGAAAAAGCCGCGAGGGCGCAGGAGAAACTGGCCAAGGCCGACTCGAGTGGCCCGATGTCTAATCTCTAGCTGCTTCGAGCATTTGCTCCATCAAGTCCCTGCCGCGACAACGCCCGACGATTTCGGTGTTCGTCCGCTCCGGGCTATCCAGGATGTCGTAGAAATCTTGAATGTAGTCGAGAGACTTTGCCTTGTTCCTGTCATCGAGTTCTTCCAAATTCGAATACAGTGCGATGATTTCGTCGCGCCTGGACTGCATGCGCGCGACGGCCTCAGCGAAAATTTCATCCGGCTGACAAAGGCCGTAAAAATACCGTTGACGGACATCACGAACCGGTACCTGACGTGGTGGCGCCGCATAAGTGGCATTCACCATCCCCGACATGTCGAAATCAAACGGAATCGCCACTCGTCCACCGTTAGCATCTTCCTTACCCAGAATCTGGATGTTGTGACAACAATCATCGTCTGTCGTGGGTTTGAGCAAGGAATAGTCGTTATTTCCGATTAGAAGCTGAAATAACTGAACGAGCGCCGCCTGCCGATGATCCAGCTCATCGTATTTGTTCGACGGTACTCGCAGCCGTTCCAGCCCCAGGCGGCGTGCCATGTCCGCGTCGTCCTCGATGACAAATGTAATGTCGGTCCAGGGCTCAAGTTCGCCATCACGATCGACATAGCTCAACCGCACCAGCCGTGTCTTGAAACTGCGATCTGTAATGATCTCGAAGGTCCGATACGCCAAATACTCCAGAATGACATATTGCTGATGCCTGGAGTCGTCCCTGCACGGCGCAACGATTTTCAATTTGTCCTGACCGGCGAACAACGTCCCCTTTACCTGGGACTTTTTGAAGTTGAGTTGCAGTGGCGGCAAAACACAAAACTCGCGACGAAATCGGCCGCGCGTTCGTATCGAAACGTCCAGCCTCTTCGTCACGCCGTCTTCATCGACGTAGGTCCATTGGCCTGGATAATAGAGACGAACATCCTGATGCCGCTGCGCATAGGTCTGCGCGATGGGCGCCGTCAGAACAGCCTTCAGTACTGCATCGTTTTCAAACAGAGGATGGTCCTGGGCGATACTCGGTGCATAGAGCAGGACGAAAAACGGCAATGACAGAGCCGCGAAGGCTTTTTTGGAAATCAAGAAGTGAACCAATGTCCGGAACAAGTCCGCTTTATACGGTACGCGAGGGAAATTGTCATACGAGTTAACCAGTACCAACGATGACTGGATGCACAATTTTTGCAAAAATGAATCCGCTGATCGCCAGGCACCAGACAATCACCGCACCCGCTGGCAAATCGGCGATCACCGACAATACAAGGCCCGACAGACAGCCGACGGCGCCGACCGCATAACCGCAAGCAATTCGGCTTGTCCGCCGCTCTATGCGCCGTGTCGCCAGAGCAGGAATAATCAAACAGGCAAAGACCAGATAGATACCGACAAGCTGCACGGAGACGGTTACGGCAAACGCGAACAGGGCGTAGAAACCGAAACCCTGCAAGCGGTCATACATCCGGAACCACAAAAACAGTACCAATACGCTGACCAGGGCGGCCGGTAACAGCGGATCATAGTTGACCCAGAGAATCTGGCCGACAAGAAGTTCCTTCAGATGCTCTCCTCCATGCGGATTTCCCGCAAGAACGAGTATTCCGGCGGACGCAGCAAGAACGAAGGAGACTCCGATCAAGGCTTCCTGAACTTCGGGCCAACGCTTATCGGTCCAATGCAGAATGTACGCGGCAATCAATGCCGCGGACACGGCGGCAAATTGCACCATCCCGCCTTCTGCTTCCCAACCCATCGTATCTGCAGCAATGACTCCCAGGCCCGCAACCTGTGCGATAGCCAGATCAATGAAGATAATGCCACGACGCAAGACCTCAGTACCGAGCGGCACATGAGTACTTAACACGACCAGACTTGCAACAAGTGCGGGAAGCAGAATGCCGATTTCGAACTCGCTCATTGCCGGACATCCTCCAGCGATCGCAACGTCTCTTCAAAAAGTGCGAACAAATCCGTGACCATTTGATCGCTGCCTGTCGTGTACGGCAAGGTGATCGCAGGAATGCCCAACCGGGCGGACAACCACGACGACGGTTTCTCGTTCTCGTACGGCGTTCGAATGACGGCGACGGGTGGATTTGGAGACAATTGTTCAAGCAGAGCAGCGAGTTGTGCGCCACTCGGCGGAATGCCCGGCTTTGATTCGAGTGTCGCGACAATATTCAGATCGAGCCATGCGGCCAGGTAACTGAAGCTGCGATGATGGGAGGCAAGGCGCAGCCCGACAAGACCGGTTTTCCGTCCTTCCCACTCCGCACTCGCTGTATCCCAACGACTTTGAAAGTCGGCCAGCCGCGCGCCGTAAGCAGCTGCATTCATCGGATCGATCTCTGCCAGTCGTTGCGCCAGCGCATCCGCGATACGCCGGATGTTGCGCGGATCGAGATGAACATGCGGATTGCCTTGAGGGTGAATATCACCCTGCGACCGGTCGATGATTTTCGGCGTTTCAAGCTTGCGAACATAGTCTGCGGCCATGAAGTGACCCGGGCCACCGGATTGGATCGCCGCATTACCTGCGCGTCGCAACAGTAATGGCAGCCACCCGATCTCCAGATCGGCACCAGTGCACACAACCAGATCGGCCTTCCGGATCGCCGCGATCAGGCTTGGCTTCGCCTCGAGCCGATGTGGATCCTGAAAGGCAGTGGTCGCAATCGTCAATTCCGCGAGTTCCCCCGCCAGTTCCCTGACCAACGAGCCCCACTCCGGCTCGCAGGAAAACACATTGATCGCACCGGCTGGCAAAGGCGCCAGCAGTGCGAGAAACATTACCGCGACAGTCCTCATAGCCGAGCCTCCTAGAATGCGTGCGCGCCGTGCGCACCAATGCTCATGATGTACTGCAACATCCACTGCTGGTCAGATTCCGCCAGGACCTCATCATTCGTGTATTGCAAACGCAGCCGGCTGTATGCGCTGGGGGACCAGTCGAGCATCAGGCTGTCGCGGCTGGAATTTCGGCCGGGATCTTCGAGTTCGGTGCCAACCAGCAGCGAACCGTTATCGGCATCGACCGCGTCGTGCCGCAGACCCAGGCGCCATCTCGGCTTGAACTGCCAAACACCCTGCAAATACCAGCCAGTCTGATCGCCGTCATACTCCAGGCCATCAAAGTCACCCGACTCGGAGCGGCGGAAATACTCGCCCTGCATCTTAAAGCTGCGTTGCCCGGAATTGCCATTCGGCGCCCACTTCCAGACCAGATCCATGGCCGCAAGGTCGCTGTCCCCGGTAAACGTCGAAACTGCCTCTGCCTCGCCGTGATGCGCGCCACCGCGCTCGATCGCGTCTACGCTTACCCAGGAGACGCCAAGTTGCCAGCTGTTGCCAGCGCCGACGTCGCCGCCCAGTTTCGCAAACAACGTATGCGCGCCCGGCGTCGTTTCATCGTTCGCGCTCGCGGGGAACCCGCCGCCCCAGTTGAGTTCAGCGCCGAACTCAAACAACAGCGAAGTCGGTGCTATCCAGCGGGCCTGTATGCCGTCGACCAGGTACTGACCACCATAAAATGCCTGGTAGGGCAACGGACGATCGGAGAAATCGTCAGCATGCCGGTGAAACCCGTTGAGATATCCGGCAGCGGAGAAAAACCGGCCGCCGGTCAGCGCAATTCCGGCAGGCAAACCTGTTGTTTGCAGCCAGGCCTCCTCGAGTTCGACCTCTGTCTCCCCACCGTCGTCGTGAATGGCGAATGTCACATTGCCGAAGTACCTGTCATCGACACTTGCCTTGACGTTGAATTCCACCTCTCCGAGGGTGAATCCGGTTTTGCCGCTGCCTATCTCACCGGCGGTCACGAAGCCCGGAATATCCTCCCAGCTCCCATCGATATTCGCGTAACGAGCAGACAGTGTTGTGCCGACTGACGGGTTGAATGTATTGGCTGCCGCGCCACCGGACGTCTGATCAATCGACGTCTGTTCGGCAATATCGAATGCTTCCGATGCCTCCCGTTTCGCGCCGCTCGCCAATTGTTCCGCACGGGCGAGCCTCGCCTCCAGATCGCTGACGCGTGACTCATAGTCCTGCTGAAGCTGTGACAACAACTGGCGAAGTTCGGCGACTTCGCTCCCGAGATCATCAGCGTGGGCAGCTGGGAAAAGCGCGGCAAGTAATATCAATACCAAAATTGCGGATATAGTTTTCACTGGAATACACCCTGATCTGACTCCGGCGCGGAAGATAACGACCACCGAACCGGATACGACGACCTTGCAGCGGCGCGATGCCGACGCGATCGTCAAGTTTATGCTGGTCCAAAAAATGTCAGAATAATTGAGGGGGACCACGCTGTCTCGCTGACAGTGCATGAACAGATTCGCAAGATAGCTGAGACTCCGACTGCAGGCATGAACCTTCTGCCTGGAAGTTGGCGGCAAGACCATTGTCGACACAAACCGACCCCAGCTGGCTGGCGACGACGCAGAATTCGCAGCTCGTCTCGCGAAGCACGCCCGACTCATGTTTGTCTGCGTGTATGCGCACGCCGGTCTGAGCGGTGACCAACAGTGCAATCAGCAATGCGTGAAGCGCGCCCCAGGATCTTCCGGAGATTCTGTTCATGACCATGACTATAGCGCATCTTGAGAACTCACGAGGATCTGCATATCGGCTTCTGAATCAGAAGCTTACAAGCGTTGGAGAAATACCCCCGCATTTGTTATCGTGCGTAACCATCAGAATTTCTCAGTTGTGTCCCCGAAGGTGAATCTACAAGAGCTGGCCGATACTTACGTGGAAGCCTGGAATCATGGAGATGTCGACCTGATTCTCTCGCTGATGCATGAAGGTGTTTCCATCTACGATGCGTTCTGGCGGGAGACTTGCGTTGGCCAGGATGTCCCTCAATACCTGCGGGACATATTTGACGAAGAAAACTTCTTTTACGAGCGAATAGGCGCACCCATTGCGACTGAGGATGGCATTATCATCCGTTACGCGGCGCATGAGCGCAACGGATCGGAAATTGGTGCAATCTCTCACACCGGCGCCGATGTCATTACGCTTCGAGACGGCAAGATTCTCACCGTCAGCGATTTTTATTGTGAGCCGGACATTGAAAGCCTCAAGGAGGTCGCCCGCCTGGCTGCCAGGCGTCACGGTGAAACGCGATACGCCAATGCAGGGATTAGTGCGCTCAAGTCGTGGCTTGTCAGGGAGCAACTTCTCGAATTGATTACGGAAAACGAAATATATCGCGATCCGGATTTAACGCTTGCCGAAGCAGCGAATCGTATCAATTGTTCAACGCAACAACTGAATGAGATAGTCAGTACTGAATTCAAGCTGGATTTCGACTCCCTCATCGATTTTTATCGAGTCAACCATGCTCGCAATCTGTTACTGCGAACTACAAGCGCACCAAACTTCATGTTGAGCATTGCCACGCAGTCCGGATTCAATTCACTCGATGCGTTCTATGATGCCTTCGCAAGATCGTTTGGCATGACGCCCAGGGAATACCAACTCCTGAATCGCGCTACCTGACTAACCAGACTGCATTCGGGACAGATCTCGAGCAGCAGCGATCAGATCGTCTTCCGTATCAACTCCCGCGCCGGGCCGTTGTGCCGGTATTGCTACGCGAATCGTCATGCCGAGCGATAACGCGCGCAGCTGTTCGAGTTGCTCGCACACCTCGAGATTCGATGGTTCGGCCGATACGAAGCGGCGCAGCACACCGCAACGATAAGCGTAAATCCCGTGATGATGCAGCGCGGAGTTTCGCGCCTGGGCCTGCTGCGTGCTAACGCGCGCATAAGGGATTGCCGCTCGACTGAAATATATCGCGTTAAAATTATCTGCAACCACGACTTTGACCACATTCGGATTTTCAAAATCCGCCTGCGAAACAAGTGGCGACGCCAAAGTCGCTATGTCGGCTGAATGATCATCGAGCAATCCGGCGCACTGATCGATTAATGCGGCAGGCATGGTCGGCTCATCGCCTTGCAGATTTACGACGATCATGTCGTCATGCCAGTCCATCAGGTCACAGACCTCGGCGATTCGCTCGGTTCCCGAGCGATGCTGATTGCCGGTCATACAAACTCGCGCACCAAACTCCTCGGCTGCTTCTGCTATTCTGTCATCATCGGTTGCGATAACAACATCACTTGCAGAGCTTTCGGTAGCGCGCTCGTATACGTGTTCGAGCATCGTCTTGCCATTTATTTCTCGAAGCGGCTTGCCAGGCAGTCGGGTCGATGCGTAGCGCGATGGTATGACAATGTTGAAATTGCTCATTGAATCTCCATGTCATTACGTAATCGGGACTCAATTTGTTCGAGCCACGGACCGGCAACCAGGGCGTCGATTTTTAATTCCACTGGAACCTGCCAGAATTTGTCCGCCATCGTTCCGTGTAGTTTTACTGCGTCCTTTTCGGTCATCAGTACCTCGAATTCGTCACCAAACCGCAAGTCGGCAGCCGTGAGCCTCGCATGATCGCGGAATGCATGTTCTATCACCTGCATTCCGTGCACTCGCAGCAAATCGAAAAATCGCGCTGGATTGCCTATCGCGGCGACAGCATGAACCGTGGTGCCGGCGAAACGTTCAATAGAGCGCGTCAACGAGCCGTTGAGTCGACTGACTTCAGTCGCGACCAGTTCGAACTCGATGGCATTCTGTTCGACAACGGTCATTGCCTCCTCTTTTGCGGACCGGCGCCCGTTTATCAGTACCTGATCGACATCGCAAAGGCGATCAATCGTCTCGCGCATTGGTCCGGCCGGAATCAGACGCCTGTTGCCCAGCCCGCGCGAGCCGTCAATTACACAAATTTCGTAGTCGCGCTCCAGGCGATAGTGTTGCAGCCCGTCGTCGGCAATGATGACGTTGGCCCCGTCACTGATCAGCATTTGTGTCGCCCGTGCCCGGTTCGCATCGACCACGACAGGACACCCGGTCCTCCGGGCAAGGAGCACCGGCTCGTCCCCAACTACAGCCGGATCACTGGCTGAATCGACCCGCATCGATGTGGATGACCCGCTGCCTCCATAGCCGCGACTGACAATGCCCGGCGAAAATTCTCGATTGCGCAGTTCGTTCGCAAGCCATATCGTGACTGGGGTCTTACCCGTACCACCGGCCGTGATATTGCCGACAATTACCACGGGAACAGCAGCTCGGTATCGACCAAGAACTCCGATGCGAAACAACCCTCGGCGCAGCGTTATCAACAACCAATAGAGGCCGCTAAGGGGCAGCAGAATCCGGAAACTCTTCGCTCCCTCATACCAAACCCGATGCAGCCACTTGTACATGCCGTGTGTTATTGCTCCTCGGTAAACTGCATGTGATAAAGCGTGGCGTACTGCCCATCTATTCGCAGGAGTTCCTGATGAGTACCCACCTCCACGATCCGGCCATGCTCAAGGACGATGATTCGATCAGCACGCTCGACTGTGGACAAGCGGTGCGCAATGACGAGCGTCGTACGGTTCTTCATCAACTCGCTCAGGGCTTCCTGGATGCGCCGTTCGGAGTGGGTGTCCAGAGAAGACGTCGCCTCGTCGAGAATAAGCACCGGCGCATTCTTGAGCAATGCGCGCCCGATTGCTATGCGCTGGCGCTGCCCCCCGGAAAGTAGCACGCCGCGATCGCCGACCAGTGTCTCGAGACCGTCTGGCATTTCATCGGCGAAATCCAGCACATGAGCTGCCTCCGCCGCCCGCATCAGCTCGTCTCTCGAGTGCTGTCGCAACTCACCGTAAGCGAGATTATTCGCGATGGTATCGTTGAACAGAATGACGTCCTGACTGACAAGGCTGATGTTGTCGCGCAGGTTCTTGAGCGTGTAGTCACGAATCGATCGGCCATCCAGCAGAATCTCGCCCGCATCGATGTCGTAAAAGCGCGGCAACAAGCCAGCCAGCGTTGATTTGCCGCTGCCGGATTGTCCGACAATGGCCAGAGACTGGCCGGAGTCGACTGCAATCGAAATATCATCCAGAACGACTCCGGACTTGTCGCCGTAAGAGAAGCTGACGTTACGGAATTCGACATCGCCCTGCGCCCGGCCAATGTCAATAATGCCGGTGTCGCTCTCATCTGGCTCATCGATAATCGAAAACAGGCTGTCAGCTGCGGCAACACCGCGTTGTAACGTCGCATTTACGTTGGTGATGCGCCGAACCGGCTGTAGCATCAACATCATCGCGGTGAAAAACGAAATGAACTGGCCTGGTGTCAAATTGCCGGCGATCGATTCCAGACCCGCCATGTAAATCACTCCTGCAACGCCAAAACCGAATATCGTTTGTGTCACGGCAATTCCCATGGACCGCGTTCGTATGAGCTTCAGGTTTTGCTTCTTGTTGCGTTCGTCGACTTCATCCAGGCGTTCCTTCTCGTACTCGTAACCTCCGAAAATCTTGACAACGCGATTGCCTGTGACGATTTCTTCGGTCACCTGCGTCACCTCACCCACTGAATCCTGAATGCGACCACTGTAGCGGCGAAAAGCGACGCCGAGTATGCGGACGAGAAACGCAATGATCGGAAACAGGACAGCGACAAAAACAGTCAGCTTGGGGCTCTGCAAGAGCATGACGCCAATTGCGGCGAATAGCGTAAGTACGTCGCGAACGGCGATCGTGACGACATTCGTCACTGACTCTGCCACCATTTCGACGTTGTACGTCATGCGCGACAGCAGCGGTCCGGTACTGCGCTCGTCAAAAAAGCGAGTTGGTAAGGTCAGAAACTTTCGGAAGACGTCACGACGCAGCGAGCTGATCACGTTACGCCCTATCCAGCCCAACGACGCTTCAGTTGCAAAACCCGCGATACCGCGACCGATGAATATCGCGACAAATGCGATCGGCATCCACCGGGCAGTTTCCAGATTTTGCGCCACGAGCGCCTCGTCCATTAATGGCCCGAGCAGATATGCGAGACATGCCTCGATCAGCGCGATCGCCGCCATACCGATTACCGCAATAACCGCAGCCCCTTTGTAGGGCAGGACGTAGCGCCACAGGCGTCGGTAAATGACGCGGACTTCGGGATGGATTCGTTTACTCACAATCGCGTCATAATCTCAGCGGAAATCAACGGGCCTGTGGATCATTGACTGTCGCGATACTGATTTGTTTAAAGCCAAGCCGACCGGCCACATCCATTGCTGAAACGACGTATTGGTGCTTTGCATTGGCGTCCGCACTAATGGTGAGCGGCAGCGTGTTGTTGCCGCCCGACACTTTTTGCAGAGCATTCCGTATCGTTTCGACACGATTGTTAATGAGTTCACGGCCATTGATCAGAAAGGTTCCCGTTTCGGTGATCATGATATCGATCTGCTCGGGCACTTCTTCAACGATCGCCGCGCTGTCCGCCTGCGGCAGGCTTATCGATATTTGCGACTGCTTGACGAAGCTGGTGGACACCATGAAGAAAATCAACAACAACAGGACCACGTCGATCAGTGAGGTCAGATTTACCTCGGGCTGTGTTCTCGGCCTCAAGCTGAGTTTCATCCGTTGGCCTTTTCCTGGCGCCGATGCAGGGCCTCGACCAGCTTGATCGCTTCCTTTTCCATATCGACGACGAGCGTGTCGACACGCGTCCGGTAATAGCGGTAGCCGATCAATGCGGGAATGGCCACGGTCAGGCCTGCCGCTGTTGTAATCAGTGCCTCGGCGATGCCGCCGGCAAGAATCGTCGGATTGCCAACACCATGCGTCGTAATCGCGGTAAATACCTTCACCATGCCAATGACCGTGCCAAGCAAGCCCAGCAATGGTGATACGGCCGCAATCGTCCCGAGCGTTTCGAGGTAACGCTCTAACTCGTGCACGACGTGACGGCCCGTGTCCTCGATGCTGTCTTTCATCACCGACCGTTCGCGATCGCGATTGATCAGGCCGGCCGCGAGAATCTGGCCCAGTGCTGAACCCTGGTGCAGGCTCTGAATTTGCTTCTGATCAAGCTGGTCCTTCTTGACCCAGCCCCATACTTTGCTGGTCAGATCCTCGGGAATGACGCGTTTTTGTTGCAGCGTCCAATAGCGTTCCAGGATGATCCCCATGGCGATAATTGCGCAGAGGATTATAGGCGCCATTAACAAGCCGCCGGACTTGACTATCTCTACCATACAAGCTGACTCGGGGGAAAAAAGGAATATACAGTTTATTCATGCCAGATTCGACGCTCCTGAACCCGGTTCTGCGTCAGCGAGACCAGGCCACCGCCGTCACACAGTCGCATTCCGATAGCTCCGGATGTCGCGGTTGCGTACACGGTTGCCCCAGCCTCCCGCCAGCGCCTGACGACCTCGTCCTTTGGAAAACCCCAGCGATTGCCAAAACCGGCTGATGCGACCGCGATTTGCGGACTCAATGCGCGCACAAACGGCAGGCTCGACGAGGTTCGGCTACCGTGATGTGGCACGATAATCACGTCGACCGGCGGCAATTGGCCATCACGAACCAGATGCTCTTCCACCGGCCGTTCGATATCACCAGTCAAGAGCAAGCGATGAGCACCCGCCTCGATCAACAACACGCAGGACGCGTCGTTACCCTGATAGAGCGAGTCCGTTTGCGGGTGAAGAAACGAAAAACGTACGCCATCCCTGTACCATGATTCGCCCGCTCTGCAATAGTCGGTGGCGTGCGTCTCCTTCGTCAGCATCTCACCGAGACGCGTGTCGACAACGTCTACTCCGGTGGCCAGCGATTCGAATCCACCCGAATGATCCAGGTCGGCGTGCGATACAACGAGCAGGTCGACGCGATCGATTCCGCGTGCTTGCAGAAATGGCATGACGACAGTTTTCGCGGCGTCGCTGCCACCACGGTACGACGGCCCGGTGTCGAACAACAGCACGTATTGCCGGGTACTAACGACGACCGACAAGCCCTGACCAACATCGAGCACGTCGATGTCGGCACAGCCGATTGGTGGCCGCTGCGGTTGATAGCAGAGCAGTGCGATCATCGCAGGAAACGCGACAGCCCTGCCGGGCCATCCTGGCGGCAAGGCGACCCACAACAGCGGTGCCGCAATAATCAACCACGCGTGACCTGAGACTGCTGCGACCGTAGTGCTCGCCATGGGCCAGCCTGCAACGCGGTCGATCAGCATTTGTATCAGGCCGATGCTGGAACCCGCAAGTAGCAGGATTCGATCGCCGAACGGCTGTAAGGAGCCATCCAGCAGCAGCCCGGCGAGTGTCAGTGGCACAGTCACCACGCTGAACAGCGGCACCGCCACAAGGTTTACAAGCGGCGCCAGCAGCGCGACTCGACCGAACATCAATGCGGTCAGTGGCAAGAGCCCGAGGAGGAGCAGAATCTGCACGCCGGCAAGCTGGCGCACTGCTACGACCGGTTTGAGTAGCCGCCTGCCGACAACGTCACCCTGATAACGCTGCGCCAGCCAGATCAACACGAGTACCGCCGAAAACGACAGCTTGAATCCCGCGGCCATTGAAGCAAGCGGTGAGCCGAGCACGATTAGCGTTGCGGCTGCAGCGATCGTCGTCAGCGGCTGGACCTGGCGTCGCCACAAGACCGATGCGGCGACTATGGCGATCATCAAACTGGCTCGTTGTGCCGGTACGGCGGACCCGGACAGCAGCGCATAGCCCACTGCCACGCACGCGGCAACGATGGTCGCGATGAAGTGCTGATTTTTGCGGAGTCTCAGCAAGCCGGCGCCGAGCGCCGCTAAAAAGTACCCTCCGGCCGCGGCCAGCCCCACATGCAAGCCGGAGATGGCCATCAGGTGACTCGTCCCGGTGCGAGCGTATCGCTGCCACTGCTCGGCCGTCAGCAGATGCCGGGCGCCAACCGAAATCGCAGCCAGTACGGCGGCAGTTTCAGTCTCCGGAACCAACGCCATGACGCGGTCCACTACCCGCTGACGCAATCGCCCGATGGCATGCAGATCGCCGGATCGCAGCAGCAGGTTGCGGTGACCGTCAACGACGTAGCCGACCGCGCCGACTCGCTCACGCAGCAACCAGGCCTCGTAGTCGAAATCATCCGGATTGCTGCTGCCGCGCGGTCGCCGTAATCGCAGCTCCAATTGCCACACATCACCGAACCGGATGCCGACAGGCGGTTGGTACCAACTAAGCCGGATACGCCGCGGCACGCGGGAGTTATTGAGGTTCTCCGCAGCAAAGTTGACATTCAGGCCCTTGCGTTGCGGAAAATCGATGATACGTACTTCAACCACCATGCTGTCGCCGACAAACTGCGTGGCGATGCGCTGATCAATGACGCTCGTGGCGGCAAACGCAAACAGCGCAACGCCGGCGGCGGCGACTAACACTGCGCGGACTCGCCACCATAGAAGCACGAGGATAATTGCAACAAATGATCCCGTCAGCGGGTCAGAGTCAGACGCAAAGCTGCTAAGCTGCAGCGCGTAGACGCCCGCCAGAAAGAGCAGGCAGGCATGAATCATCGCGGCCTCTCCGGCTCTGCTCACCAACGATCATCGAAACGGAACACACAAGGAATGCCAAGGCGGTTTTTTAGGAAGTTTGCAGTCAAACGACATGCGCTCAGTGAGCGGTGGTTTATGACGCCCTTCCAACACATGCTTCATGACCACCGGCTGTGGGGCATACGCCGCAAGAATGTCGTCCCGGCCCTCTCGCTGGGCCTGTTTATCTCATTCCTGCCGTTTCCGGGTCACTTTATCTTCGCTGCACTGGCCGCCCTGGCCCTGCGCATCAACGTTCCGGTCGCTGCGTTAGCGACGTTTGTTGTCAATCCGCTGACGGTCGGCCCGTTATTCTATTTCGCCTACCGCGTCGGCGCAGTACTGCTGAGGATTGAACCGGGACCGTTCTACGTCGAGTTGTCAGTCGACTGGCTGACGAACGTGTTCATATCAGTCTGGCAGCCGTTGCTGTTGGGCTGCGTACTGCTCGGCTCGATTGCCGCCCTGATCGGGTATGTCGTGCTCGACGGAATCTGGCGCTACTCCATCCACCGTTACAAGACAAAAAAGCGGAACGGACGGACGCCGTAACGAGGTCAGCAAGGTCGCGCCCCTGGCCTTAGCGCATTCGCAGAATTCCGTTTTCGAGAACGAGGACTCGGTCCATGCGGTCGGCGATCGAATGATCGTGCGTAACGATTACGAGGCTCGTGCGCAGTTCCTGGTTCAACTCGAGCATCAGGTTCAGTACGTGTTCGCCATTGCCGGCATCGAGGTTGCCGGTCGGTTCGTCGGCCAGCACCAGTTGCGGCCGTGTGATCAACGCGCGGGCGACGGCCGCTCGCTGACGCTCACCGCCGGACAATTCGCCTGGCTTGTGGCTAAGCCTTTCGCCGAGCCCGACTCTTGCCAGTAATTCGGCCGCTTTGCTGAGCGCGACCGGCTTGGGCTCGCGCCGAATCAGTAACGGCATCGCAACATTCTCGGCAGCAGTAAACTCCGGCAAGAGATGGTGGAACTGATACACGAAACCGATATAGCGGTTGCGCAAATCGCCTTTGGAGAGTTCGCTGCCGTCGTGCATCGCTTGACCGTCTACGAAAATCTCGCCCTCGGTCGGGTCGTCGAGCCCGCCCATGATCTGCAGCAACGTCGTTTTGCCCGAACCGGATGCACCAATGATTGCGACCCGTTCCGCCGCCTGCACCTCGAGGTCGACGCCACTCAGCACTTCGAGTAACGAACCTCCTTCACGGAACTGCCGCACGACGCCGCGACACTGCAAAACAGGATGTGCGCTGTCAGTCATAGCGTAACGCCTCCGCCGGCGCAGTCCGCGCGGCAATCCAGGCCGGGTAGATTGTAGAGCCCAATGCCAGCATCAGGGCAATAGCTGCGATCCTGGCAACATCTGCAAACCGCAACTCGGACGGCAGGTCGCTGATGAAATATACATCGGCCGCAAGAAACTTGATGCCGAATAGTGCTTCGAGACTGCCCACAATACTCTCCAGGTTCAGAGCGAGCAGAATTCCAAACAGCACACCCGCTAAAGTTCCGACAATTCCGATTACACTGCCCTGAGTGACGAATATCCTCAGCACACTCGATGGACGCGCACCTATGGTTCGCAATATCGCGATATCGGCCTGCTTGTCTTTCACAACCATGACGAGTGTCGAGACGATATTGAATGCAGCGACGGCGATCACCAACAGCAGAATCACGAACAAAATCGATTTGGTTATCTGAATCGAACGAAAGAAATTGACGTGTCGCCGCGTCCAGTCGCTCACGAGCACAACTGCGCCATGCTCAAGCGCCACTTCGCGAACTATGGCTGGTGCGGCATAGATATCTGTCACGGCAAGACGCACACCGCTGACAAAACCTTTCTTGCGATACAGCTTCTGCGCATCCGCAAGATTGATAAACGCAAGCCGGCGATCGAATTCGTACATACCAACCCGATAAAGGCCACTGACAATAAAGCGTTTCGTTCGTGGCACCACGCCCGCCGGCGTAACGATTCCCTCGGCGAGTGTCACTGTCACTTTGTCACCGACACGGACCTGCAATTGCCTTGCCAGGTCGACGCCCAGCACTACGTTAAACGCACCCTCTGCCAGGCTGCTCAGTTCGCCGTCAATCATTGTGCTGCCCACGCCCGACACCGCATCTTCGGCAGGCGGATCGATACCACGAAGCTCGGCGCCGCTGAGTTGCTCACCGAACACAAGCAGAGCCTGCCCATTGACGAACGGTGCTGTCGCCCTGACACGCGGGTTTGCATCGGCAACGGCTGACAGGGTCTGCCAATCGGCCAGTCGTCCATCAACGTCTTCGATGCTCGCATGCGCAGTCATCGCCAACAGCCGATCTTTCAGTTCACGTTCGAATCCGTTTACCACCGAAAGCACCAGAATCAGGACTGATACGGCAATCGCAATGCCGAGCATCGAGATTGCCGAAATCAGCGATACGAAGCCGTTGCTGCTGCGCGAGCGAACGTAACGATTACCGATCCAGAATTCGAACTGACCGCTCATCCGTTCTATTCGTACCGGAGAGCTGCGGCTGGATTGACCATGGCCGCCCGGCGCGCCGGATACAGTGTCGCCAGTGAGGTCAGCACAAAGGCCGAAACCGCAATGGTGACGACGTCAGCTACTTCGAGTTCGGAGGGAATCCGGGTCACGTAGTACACATCACCGGGCATGATCTGGAAGCCGAACAGTTGTTCGAGTACGGGAACGATGACCGGCACATTGATCGCGACAACGATGCCCAGCAATACACCGACAAAAACACCCACCCAACCGATCACCGCGCCTTGCACAAAAAAGACACGCACGACGCCGCCGGATTTCATACCGAGCGTCCGCAGGACCGCTATGTCATTGGTCTTGTCAGTCACGACCATGACCAGGCTCGCCACGATGTTGAAAGCCGCAACGCCGATGATCAGCGAGAGAATCAGCGACATCATCATTTTCTCGAGCCGAATGGCACGAAAATAACTCGCGTTTTCGACCGTCCAGTCACTCGTGATGACATCCTCGCCCAGCCGCTCGCCAAGGCTCCGCGCAATGGCCGGAGCAGCCATCACATCGTCGGCGCGAAAGCGGATGGCTGTCATCTCGTCGCGCAGACCGAGGATTCCTGCAGCATCTTGTGCGTTGACAAGCGCCAGCAGACGATCGTGATCCGCCAGGCCGGCCTCGAACACGCCCCGCAGCACAAAGCGCTCAAGCACCGGTTGCAGGGTACCGTCGCCCACCGGTCTTGGAATCAGAAGTGTGACGCCGTCCCCGATGCGGACACCCAAATCGAGTGCCAGCAATCGTCCGAGGATAATGCTGCGGCTGTTCACTTGCAGCACATCGAGGTCGCCGTCAAGCAGGTTGACGACACCAGCGGACAATGCTCGCTCATAAATCGGGTCAACGCCATGCACCAACACGCCGCGAAGGTCTCGACCGGACTGGATCATGCCTTCCATCTGCACGATTGGCGCAGCCGCGGCGACCCCGGGTTCGGCCGCGACTTCTTCGATGAGCGCGCGCCAGTCGTGCGTCCTGTGCTCCGATCCGGTGACCTGGCCATGCGCCGACATGCTCAACAGCCGCGTGCGTAATTCACCCTCGAAGCCATTCATCACTGACAGAATCACGATCAACGCCGCCACACCCAGTGCAATACCGAGGAGCGAAATCAGCGTGATAAAGGACACAAAGCGGGTGCGGCGCTTCGCCCGCAGATAGCGAAGCCCGACAAACAATTCAACGGGGTTGATCATCGCCACGCATTAAACCATATCCAGGGGGGCTCAGAGCCCTTTCCTCGAAAAGGGCTCTGACGCATTGGTGTATTACCCCGCCAGCATCGGATTCGGCGCAAATCGTGACGAGAGTCACAGTTTTGGCGAAAGTAATAAAACCTTTGAAATCAACTATTTTTTGGCGTGAGTTAGAGTGATATAGTCGCAAGCAATTGAAGGAGAAGCTGCGATGACGAAGCTGCGAATTTTGACCGTTTTTGGCCTCTTGTTTGGCGCATTTGGCGTGAGCGCTGCCGATACACTCGATATGCAGGGCATGGCGGACTCCAGTACAGCCCGACCGACACGCGGCATGACAGCAGCGAGCGTCGAGTCCAGATTCGGTACGCCGCAAGCGAAGCAGGCGGCGGTCGGCGATCCCCCGATCTCGCGCTGGGAATACAAGGATTTCGTCGTCTTTTTCGAGTATGACCGCGTCATCCATGCCGTTGTGAAACGCGGCAAATCCAGCTAGATAATTCGTAAGAGCGCCCGGGCGGTTATCTGCCCGGGCGTTTTTCGTTGTACAGCCAGCCGGCCCGTGAAGTGCCGGACGAGGATATGCCGGTTCACTATATGTGATAATCGCGGGCCCTTATCAGACCGACCCTGGCCGTGGCCCACGCAAACCTCCTCATTCCCACGATACCGACGTTGCCGACGACCGGGCAGCGTTATGGCTGGGGCCGACTGATCGGCGCCAGCGCCGCTCTCGCTGCTGCCGAACTCGCCTCGCGAATCGACGCACCGCTCCTCGTTATCGCCGACGATCCACGCCAGGCCGATCGGCTCGAATCCGAGATCCGATTCTTCTGCAACGGCGACATCGAGGTGCGCCATTTCGTCGAGTGGGAAACGCTGCCATGGGACAGTTTTTCACCGCATCAGGACATCGTTTCCGAGCGCCTGTCGGTGCTGGCGACGCTGCGGGAAATGCGCCGCGGCATTGTCGTCGCATCAGCCCCGGCATTGTTGCAGCGACTTCCACCGGTTGACTACGTAGCGGCTCGTTCGCTGTCATTGCGCACCGGACAGACACTGCCCAGAGCGGAGTTCATCGATTCACTGTCGGCATCGGGCTACTTGCGAGTTCCGCAGGTCAGCGAACACGGAGAATTCGCGGTGCGTGGCTCGCTGATCGACATGTTCCCGATGGGCTCGACCAAGCCGGTACGAATCGATTTTTTCGATGACGATATCGAGTCGCTGCGATATTTTTCACCGGAGTCGCAACTCTCGGGTGACGTTATCGACAGCGTCGACGTGTTGCCAGCTCGCGAAATTCCGCTCGATGCGGATTCGATCAAGGCGTTTCGTGCGCGGTATCGCGAGCGCTTCGAGGGTCAGCCCTCAAAGTCCCGCGTCTATCGGGACATATCCGACGGTATCGCGCACGGAGGCATCGAGTACTACCTGCCTTTGTTCTTCGAGGCGAGCGCCAGCCTGGTCGACTACCTGCCACAGGGCTGCGTCATACTCGCACCACAGGGCCTCGAGTCGGTTCTTGAACGATCATGGTCCGAGATCGAAGAACGGTACGAGATCAGCCGGCTGGATCCGGAGCGGCCGATCCTCTCGGCGCAGGAGACATTCAGCACGCCGGCAGCAATGCTGGAGAATCTCCAGGACTTCCCGCAAATTCGCTACTCCGCACAGTCGCTTGCGGAGCATCGAAACAATCGGAATTTGCCGACCCGCATGCCGCCTGCGCTGAAAATCGAGGCGCGCTATGAAGACGCTGCTGGAACGCTCATGCAGTTTCTCCAGAGCTTCGATGGTCGGGTGCTATTCACTAGCGACTCGGCTGGACGTCGTGAACAGGTCCACGAAATGCTCGCAGGCCGAAATCTCGATTTGATTCGTGTCGATGGCTGGCGCGATTTTGTCGACAGCCCACAACGAATAGGCGTCGCCATCGCACCGCTTGAAAGTGGCGTGCTGCTCCCCAACGCCGGCATGGCCATCATCAGTGAGCAACAGCTTTTCGGTGAGCGAGTGCACCAGCGCAGCCGACGTCGACGCATCGAGCGCGACCCGGAAACGATCATTCGACAGCTGAATGATCTCGAGAGTGGCTCGCCGGTCGTGCACGCCGAATACGGCGTCGGACGCTATCTCGGCCTGACAACACTGGAGACAGGCGGCATAACCGCCGAGTTTCTCGAGCTCGAGTACGCCGATGGAGACAAACTGTACGTTCCCGTGCACGCGCTGGAACTGATCTCGCGGTACACCGGTGCGTCAGCAGACAATGCCCCGCTGCACCGCCTTGGCAGCGATCAATGGGCCAAGGCACGCAAGCGCGCCATCCGCCAGATCCGTGACGTAGCGGCGGAACTGCTGGACATCTATGCGCGACGCGAGGCGCGCCCCGGCCACAGCTTCAAATGGCCCGAAACAGACTACCGCGCTTTCGAGGCCGACTTCCCTTTCGATCCAACCGATGACCAGGCACGCACGATCGAGGAGGTTCTCGCGGATCTGTCGTCCGCCAAACCGATGGATCGAATTGTTTGCGGTGACGTAGGCTTCGGCAAGACCGAAGTCGCATTACGCGCCTCATTCGCCGCGGTACACGGGGGCAAGCAGGTCGCGATTCTCGTGCCAACCACGCTTCTCGCGCAACAGCACGGACAGAACTTTAACGATCGATTTGCCGACTGGCCGGTCCGCGTGGAGGTGCTATCGAGGTTTCAGACTCCCAAGGCCGTGAAGGCCATCGTCGAGGGTCTGCGCTCGGGCAATGTCGACATCGTTATTGGCACTCACCGCTTGTTGCAGCACACCAAGGACATCAGGAATGCCGGCCTTGTAATCATTGACGAGGAACATCGCTTCGGCGTGCGCCACAAAGAGGCGATCAAGTCGCTGCGCAGTCAAATCGATGTCTTGACGCTCACGGCGACGCCGATACCACGAACCCTGAATATGGCCCTCGGCGGCATCCGGGACATGTCGTTGATTACCACCCCTCCTGCCGAGCGCCTCGCCGTCAAGACGTTCGTCACCGAATGGAACGATGTCCTGGTGCGTGAAGCATGCCTCAGAGAGATCAAGCGTGGTGGCCAGGTCTTTTTCATTCACAATCGCGTCGAAGATATCGGCCGTATCGGCGAACGACTGAGCAAACTCGTGCCCGAAGCAAAGATCCGCGTTGGTCACGGGCAAATGCCGGAACGCGAACTCGAGCAGGTAATGCTCGACTTCTATCATCGACGCTTCAATGTTCTGTTATGTACGACGATCGTTGAAAGCGGCATCGATGTTCCGACAGCGAATACGATCATCATCAACCGTGCGGACCGTTTCGGCCTGGCGCAATTGCATCAACTGCGCGGCAGGGTCGGCCGCTCGCACCACCGCGCATACGCGTACCTGATCGCGCCGCCAAAGGCGACGATGACCGCAGACGCCGTCAAACGACTTGAGGCAATTGACTCGCTCGAGGACCTTGGCTCGGGCTTCACCCTTGCAACACACGACCTCGAGATCCGCGGCGCCGGTGAGTTACTGGGCGATACGCAGAGCGGGCAAATACAGGAGATCGGGTTCTCACTGTATACCGAGCTGCTCGGTCGCGCGGTCGACTCGCTCAGGAATGGCATCGAGCCGAATCTCGAAGAGCCGCTCGATACTGGCGTCGATATCAATCTGCACGTACCCGCCCTGCTGCCGGACGATTACGTACCTGATGTGCACCTGCGTCTGATTCTGTACAAGCGCATATCCGCTTGCAGGACACATGAGGATCTGCGCGAGTTACAGGTCGAACTGATCGATCGCTTTGGCCTGTTGCCTTCTGCGACAAAGAATCTGCTGCGCATTGCAGCGATCAAGCAGACCGGTACAAGTCTCGGTATCGAGAAGATCGATGCAGCCGATAAGGGCGGCTACCTGGTTTTCGGCCAGCAGAGCCACATCGACCCTGTCGCGCTCGTGCAATTAGTGCAAAATGACAGCCGCAGCTACAAATTGCAGGGCTCGCACCGCTTGCGGTTTCGCATGGACCTCACCCTTATCGAGAATCGATTTGTGGCGATCGAGAAACTGCTCGAACAGCTCGCGGTCAAAGAGTCTCGGGCGATGGCCGGTTAGCAATTGGATATTTCAAGAGTAAGCTTATGAAAAAGACAGGGACATTTCTGATTTTCGTGATGTGCCTTGCGACCGCGGTCGCACAGGACAATAGGCTCGAGGAACTCCCCGAAGAAGAGGCACGCCGATATACCGTCGAAATCATAATTTTTTCGTACGAGGAAGATGTCTCTGTTGGTACCGAGGTATTTCTACCCGACAGGCCGCCCGTCGAGCCGGATCTACTCAGTGACGATGAGACAATGGCCACTCTGGACGAGCCGCGCGCGTCCGGCGTCGAACCGATTGACGATGGCCAGGACGATGCCGGGCCCGAAATCCGGGAACTCGAATTCGTCATGCTGGAGGAAGATGAGTTCACGCTGGACAAGATCGCCCGTCAGTTCGAGTTGCTCGATGTTTACGCGACGATTATGCACGTAGGCTGGACTCAGCCAACGTACGCGGAGGAAGAGACGCCGCCGCTAGAGCTGCGCGTTCTCGGCGATCCTCCGCAGGGTCTCGACGGCACGTTCAAGCTGTATTTGAGCCGCTACCTGCACCTTGTTGTCGATCTGGCGCTCGACGCATCGGAGAATTCCAGACAGCCGGTTGACGTAGACGGTTCATTCTTCCGTTTCGGAGATTCTCGAACACGTGACGACAACTTCGGTTCGGCGACGCAATCGTTGCGGTATCGAATTCAGGAGAATCGGATCTTGAAAAACGGCGAGTTGCGCTACTTCGACCATCCAAAATTCGGCGTACTGGCGAAAGTCACTCGCGTCGAAGAAGACGAAGAAAATAAGACGCCAGGCTCGCTAGTCCCCGGCACCGGTCAGTAGATCGTCAATGAATTTTCTGGCGGTGGCGCCCTTTTCCGCAGCATTGCCAACCGCGATGCGAAACGACACAGTGACGAACCTGGAGACCGTCGAGCGCGGATGGTGCAATCCGAGCTCTCGAACAGCGTTCGAGATTCGGGCCGCAAACTCGCGCACCCCATCTTCGTCGGAGGCGTGCGAGAGAACGATCAATTCGGCACCACCGAGCCGCCCGACAACATCACTTGCACGGCGCAAACAGCGACGCACCGCCTGACCGACACGCCGCAAACATGAGTCTGCCGCATGTCGACCGAAGACATCGACGTAGGCGTCGAAATCATCGAGTGTGAACAAGACGATGGACAGCGTACTCTTTTCCCGGGCGGCCACGGCCCAGTCGTGCTCGAGCACCTCGCGAAACGCCCTGCCGTTCAACAAGCCGGTCACCGCATCGTCGCGGGACAAGTCACGAATCCGCCGCTTCGCCTTGAGCAGAGCATGGTGTATGTCGCTGCCGGCCACCGCACCCGCACCGCCGCCGCCGCGCCAGAACGCCACGTAGAAGCGCGCATCCGACTCGTTCGGCAGCAGCAATGGTTTCAGTGCCAGCAAATATTCTTTACCACCCTGTTCCACCGGGAAACTCGTCTCCTGCTGTGAGCGGACAGTTTCGGAAATCTCAAGCGCGAGCTCGCGTCCGACCAATTGTTCAATCACGTCCGCAAACGGTTTTTGACGGGTATCCTCGCCACCGATGGCATCGAACGCCTGATTGCTCAATACCACGGGCCAGTCGGGATGATCGACACGAACAATGACCAGCGGTTCCGCCGAAGCTGCAATAACCTGTTCGAGAATTTTTCGATTGACGGACATGCTGTCCGACAGGGTACTGGATTCGGGCTGGGCGCTCACGCATCGAGCTCCAATTTTGGCCGATCGCTGCAGTGCGCCAGCGCTGCGGTCGCCTGCTGCCATTCGTCACTGGCACGCAGTGACTCACGCAATACATGCCCGGTGCCGTGCAGCCGCGCCAGACGCACCAACGACAGAGGATTGGAGTAATCGCTGAGTGACAGCACGGCCTGCTCGGCGCGACGGCGATCGTTGCAGATAATCACCATGTCGCAACCGGCGTCGAGTGCCCGCCTGGCCCTGCGCCGCATCGAACCATACGCACTGGTGGCCTTCATGCTCAGATCATCGCAGAACACGGCGCCACCGAAATTAAGCCGCGATCTCAATTCGCGCTCGATCCAGAATTTCGAGAAGCCGGCAGGCAAATCATCCATTTCCCGGTAGACGACATGCGCGAGCATGACGCCGGCGATCTGGCCATTGCCGATCAACTTCTCATACGGCCGCATGTCGTCCAGCACATCCCCGTACCGGCGCCGGTCCACCGGAAGCTGCAAGTGGGAATCCGCAACAACGGCACCGTGACCCGGAAAATGCTTGGCAACGGCCGCCATGCCGGCGCTGCGCAAGCCGCGCGAAAAGGCGGCCGCCAGTTCACCCACAACATCAGGCTTTTTGTGAAAGGACCTGTCGCCGATGACCTCACTCACACCCCAGTCCAGATCCACACAGGGAGCAAAGCACAGATCGATGCCGGCGGCACGCAGCTCAGACGCGATGACCCAGCCCGCCTGACGTGCCAGCGCCGTCGCCGCGTCCGGGTTTGAATCGTATTCATGACCGAGGTGCCGCATCGGCGGAATTCCACTGAATCCATCGCGAAATCGCTGCACCCGACCACCCTCATGGTCGACAGCGATGAGCACAGGCGGGCTGCGCAAGGCCCGGATTTCAGCCACGAGATCCGCGATCTGGCCCGGCGACTCGTAGTTTCGGCTGAACAGAATCACGCCACCGACAGCCGGCTCGCGCAGCAATTCGCGGTCCGCTGGCGTCAGCGCGAGTCCTTCAATATCGAGCATCACGGGTCCGAGCGACATAGAATTATTCTATAAAAATATAATAAATATATGAAATTTAACTATTTATCGAAAACTGCAATTGACTCAACGTGCGCTGTATGCGGAAACATGTCAATAATACCTGCTGCCTCACAGCGATAGCCTTTTTCGTTCACCAGTGTGCCGGCATCGCGCGCCAGTGTGCCCGGGTGACAGGAGACGTAGACAATGCGCCGTGGCCCAATTGTCGCGATGCAATTGGCAATTTCGGCCGCACCGCTGCGAGCCGGATCCAGCAAGACAAGATCCCAGCCCTGACGCAGCCAGGACTCGGAGCCATCGATGCCATTCAGGTCTGCCTGTCGAAAGGACACGTTTGAGAGGTCATTCAGCACCGCATTATCGCCGGCCGCACGAACGAGCGACGCTTCGCCCTCGACCCCCAGAACCGATGCCGCACGCCGTGCCAGGGGCAATGAAAAATTGCCGATGCCGCAAAACAGATCGAGGACCCGGTCATCGGCACCGGGGTTCAGCAGTTCAACCGCCTTGCTCACCATGAGCCGGTTGATCTCGTTATTGACCTGCACGAAGCCAGTCGCGTCGAACGCGATGCGCACCTCGAACTCGGGCAGGTCATAATACAGCGCATCTTGCGCTGTTTCGGGATACAACTGAGTGATCGAGTCGAGCCCGCCGGGCTGCAGGTAGATACGAACGTCGTTGGCCTTGCCGAAGGTACTGAGCAAGGCTCTGTCGTCCTGCGACGGTGCGTCAAGAACGCGAAACACCAGCGCAACGGCGTTATCGGCAACCGCGACCTCGATTTGCGGCAGCCGCGCGCTGATCGACAATTGGCCGATCAACTCGCTCAGCGGGTCGATCATGCCGTCGACCGGATTCGCCAGGACCTCACAGCGGTGCATATCGGTGATGTAGGGCGCGTGGCGCTCGCGAAAGCCGACGAGCACTCTGCCCTTCGCATGCACGTCCTTGACCGCAAGGCGGGCACGACGCCGGTAATTCCATCCGGGGCCGATGATCGGATCGAGCCAGCGTTCGGGTTCGACCTGGCCGATGCGTTCTAGATTGTCCTTCAGGGTTTGCGACTTGATCTGGCGTTGCTGCTCTTGCGACACGTGTTGCAGCGCACAGCCGCCGCATCGGCCGTAGGCGGCGCAGCGTGCCTCGATTCGATCAGGAGCCGCCTGCAGAATCTCCAGCAATTCGGCTTCGTCATAATTGCGTCGCATCTTGCGCCGCTGAAAACGCACTTCTTCGCCCGGCAGCGCCCCGGAAACAAAGACCTTCTTGCCCTGGATCGCGGCAATACCGCGACCGTCGTGCGTGACGGCTTCGATGCGCGCCGTTTCGGGCTCGCGGCGACGGCGGGCCATTACAGGTGCAGCCAGCTGCCAGCGGGGAACACTATTCCGCCCAGGCCTCGAGAAACTCGTTCAGATGCGGCTGGTCGAGCGATTTTAGGGTCGTACGTACCAGGGCATACTCGCGCGCAAGATCCGCCGCGTCGAGATTCCCGCGCATCAGTTCGAAACGCAGGTAGACCAGCCAGGTATTGAGCACATCCGTTTCGCAGTAGTCGCGGATCTCGCGAATGCCACCTTGCTGGAACTTGTCCCAGACCTTGTCGCCGCTCATGCCCAGTTTGCCCGGAAAGCCGAGCAGCACCGCAACCTGATCAAGGCTGGCTGTCGCACGCATCTGATAGGCGGCGAGTACATCCATGAGATCGGTGTGGCGAGAATGAAAGCGGCTCAGGTAGTTATTCCATTTGAAATCCCGATTCGACTCGCCGCTTTCCCAATAACGCGCCGCCTGGATGCCGTGTTTGAGCGCGCGATAATGCAAGACCGGTAAATCGAAACCACCACCGTTCCACGAGACGAGATCCGGCGTATAGCGGTCGATACCGTCGAAGAACCGGCGTACAAGTTCGGCCTCGTCCGAATCCTCGTCGCCGAGACTCCACACGCGGAACGAATTTCCCGTCCGCAAGGCAACCGAGATGGCGACGATGCGATGCTGATGCAGCGGCAGAAAATCACGGCCACTCTTCTGCAGCTGTTTGAACGTCATAGCCGTCGCGACATCCTCGTCGGATACGCCGTCAAGGTCCCAAAGACGTCGTCCAAACTCGACGTCAGGAACGGTCTCAATATCAAACGAAAAACAATGCATGACTCATCCAGATCCCTTGCTTGCCAGACACGATCACGGTGCGGTCTCGACGACAGCGAACGCAATAATCAGTCCTGCATCATCGCTCAGACTGACATGCCCATTGCCGATACCGAGTGCCTTGCACACCTTTCTGCGCTCGGACCAGATGATCAGTGGGCGGCCCCAATCGTTGTTGCTGATACCGACATCTCGCAACCAGATGCCATGATGAAATCCCGTACCCATTGCTTTGGCGGCTGCTTCCTTGCCGGCAAACCGCATTGCCAGAAAGCGCACCGGCCATTTGCTCTTGCGAAACAACTCGAGTTCCTCTTCCATGAGAATCCGATGCACGAAATGCTCGCCGAAACGATCGTAGGTGGCCTGGACGCGTGATATCTCGACGATGTCAGTGCCGACACCGAAAATCATCCCGGCATCACGCGTTGCGCGCCTCGGTCATACTGCGTTTCATCTCTCTCACAGCCGTCGCCAGGCCGTCGAAAACGGCACGCGAAATAATGGCATGCCCGATATTCAGCTCTTCGATGACCGGTATTCTGGCAATGGCCGCGACGTTTCCGTAGTGCAGGCCATGGCCCGCGTTGACAATCAGTCCGAGGCTGCTCGCATAGTCAGCGGCGTCGACAATCCGCTCCAGTTCCGCATCCTGTTCTGCGCCTTCAGCATCGGCGTAACTGCCGGTGTGCAATTCAACCACGGGCGCACCGACCGCGACGGCAGCATCGAGTTGCGCCCGGTCGGGGTCGACGAACAGCGATACTCGAATATCGAGTTCTGCAAGCCGTGCGCAGGCGCTGCGCACCTTGTCCTGCTGGCTGACAATATCGAGGCCGCCTTCTGTGGTCAGCTCCTGCCGATTCTCCGGCACCAGACAGATGTCGCTCGGTCGAATTTGCGCCGCGATCTGCAACATTTCCCCGGAGACAGCCATTTCGAGGTTCATGTGCGTGCGCATCACGTCCTTGATGGCCAACAGGTCATGGTCCTGAATGTGGCGACGATCTTCCCGAAGATGCACGGTGATGCTGTCCGCCCCGGCCTGCTCCGCCATAATGGCGGCATCGACGGGCCGCGGGTAAGGCGTGCCGCGGGCCTGCCGCAACGTCGCCACATGATCGATGTTGACACCCAGATGCGGGGGAACTGAATTCATTGCCGTATTCTAACGCCTATGGATATCGAGTAGCACCTTGCGGCTTTTCAACTCCTTGCCGCCCAGGTGAAAGGCTATGACTTCGCGCAATAATCTGCTGGCGGCACGCAGTACTTCAGGCTCATCAAATCGCTGTGCGCCAATAGCGGTAAGCATCTCGCCTTGAAAGACCAGGTGCCCTTCAGTTCGGCTGACGGCGACCGGTCCCTGCTCGACCCTATACTCATAGTGCCGTTCGGCGCTTAGCACCGTATTAGAACCGTATTCATGATCGAGATTCAGCGCATAGCCGATCTGGCGCAGCAATTCGACCTCGAATTGCCGCAAACACGGTGCAATATCGTCGCCCGCCGCTGCCAAGGACTGGATAGTCCGCGCATACGTATCGAACACCTCCGGCTGCGGGTCGTGCCGATGCAGGAAGTGCAGTATGAGCTCGTTGACGTAGTAGCCGGACAACAAGGCATCGCCACTCAGGCGCAGCGGCGCGCCATTGACCTCGGCTCCCGTCAAAGTGCCCAGATCCGACTTCATGAACCACGACATCGACAGCGGCATGAATGGCCGCAACACGCCTTTCAGCCTGGAGCGAGCACCGCGACTGCCTCTTGCCACCAGCGCAAGTTTGCCGTGGTCACGGGTAAAAATATCAAGAAGCTGGCTCGAATCACGAAACGCTCGATGATGGAGGATGAACGCGGACTGTTGCTGGACTCGTCGTTGTGAAGTCATCGTAACGCTGCCCGTTGGCTACGGCGACTCGTAGCCAAGGCTGAGGAGGTCCTTCTCGCTGTCCGCCCAATTGTCTTTGACCTTGACCCAGAGCTCGAGATGCACCGGCCGGCCGAGACTTTGTTTGAGTTCCAGCCGCGCCGCCTTGCCGACACGCTTGAGCACACTGCCGCCCTTGCCGACGACAATACCTTTCTGACTGTTTCGTTCAACCCAGATGATCGCGTTGATCGTTGTCCTCTCCGCCTCGACCTCGAACCGTTCGATCTGCACAGTCAGACCGTATGGCAATTCCTGATGCAGTGACAATGTCAGCTTTTCGCGTATCACTTCGGCAGCGTGAAACTCGACGCTTCGATCCGTTCGCATGTCCGCGGGAAACAGCTGTGGCGACTCCGGCAGGTATTTCGGAATCAGCGATAACATCGTATCCAGATTGTCGCGCTTCCTGGCGGAGACTGGCAGAATTTCAGCAAACTCGTGTCGTGCAGACGCTTCGGCGATTACCTCCAGCAGTTTCTCTTTCGGGTGCACGAGATCAACCTTATTGAGAACCGCAATTACAGGCGCCGAGATCTGCTGCAAACGCCGCAGTACATCACCGTCTTCGTCCGTCCAGCGACCCGCTTCGGTGACAAACAGCACTAATTCCGCATCAGCAAGAGCGTTCGCCGCTGTTCGATTCATCATGCGGTTCATCGCTTTGCCGGCTTTTCGGTGCAGGCCCGGTGTGTCGACGAAGACTATTTGCACATCCCCGCTCGTGTATACAGCAAGAATGCGGTGCCGCGTTGTCTGTGGTTTGGCCGTGACAATACTGACTTTGGTTCCCATCACGGCGTTGATCAACGTCGACTTGCCGACGTTCGGGCGACCGACAACGGCTACAAATCCACAGCGCATGTCACTCAACCTGCTGCATCCTGATTCAACTCCAAGAACATTCGTTCCGCAGCCTCCTGTTCCGCATTCCTGAGAGTGCTGCCGCTCCCGCTGGTCAGTTCCTGCCGACCTGCAACGCTGCAACTAACCTCGAATGTCTGTCGATGTGCCTGCCCACTGACTCTGATGAGCTCGTATGTCGGCAATCCCAGCTGCCGCGCCTGCAGCCATTCCTGTAAGCGGGTCTTGGGGTCGCGTAGTTCCGCGACCGACGGGAATTCCTCCAGCCGCGCACCAAAAGCACGTTCGATTGCGCGCCGTGCCGCGTCGAAGCCCGCATCGATGTAGATCGCACCAAAAATAGCCTCGAGTGCGTCAGCGAGTATTGATTCGCGGCGATGACCACCCGTCTTGCGCTCTCCGCTGCCCAAAATCAGCTGTTCACCCAGTCCCAATTCCGCTGCAAGTTCGGCAAGTGATGTGTCTTTAACCAGCGACGCGCGCAGCCGGCTGAGGTCACCTTCGGCAGCCAGAGGATGCGCCCGAAACACGACTTCGGATATCACGAAATCAAGCACCGCGTCGCCAAGAAACTCGAGACGCTCGTTATTGTCTCCGGGGGCACTGCGGTGTGTCAGCGACTGCTCAAGCAACCGCACGTCGTTGAATTCGTAGTCCAACGAGTTCTTGAGCCACGTCTCGGCTTTTTTTAACACTATCGCTCGTTATTGTTATCTCGCGCTAAGCGCGTCGCGTTACTAGCGGCGCACGAGGACGCTTTTGTCAAAGTGCACGGTAAACGAAATGTTGGAGATGAATGGCGCCGTGTGGTCATACACAGCAGCAACTTCCCAACCACCCTCCACCTGGGTGACCGTGATATCGCGATACTCGATCGTGGAGACGCTTTCAACATCGAAGCGACGCAAGATCGAATTTCGCATTGCCGCACGGGTCGCGTTTTGCCCATCAAATTCCGAGCGCACGCCTTCAATGACGCCAACCACTTTCATGTAGTTGAGATAAACCGGCGTCAGGCGCAGTGCGGCAAACACGTAAATGCCGACCAGAACGGCGAGAATGATGTATCCCAGCGTCGTGACACCGGCCTGGCGCCGGGCATTGCCGTGTCGTAGTCGTCTCATGCGGTCCATAGCGAACTCTCTGCAGCCCAGTACGGGCGCCGTCTGGTGCCAAAATCACATCAAATTTAACGTAATTTTAACGGTCAATTCAGTGACTTGCACCACATTATTGGATCTTGTTGCCGACCCGATCCCAGCGCGGCCAGCTCAGCCCGTCGATGTGCATCCAGATACGCACCGCCTCGCCGACAAGGTGCGTCTCCGGAATCGAGCCGATAAAGCGGCTATCGCGACTGTTATCACGATTATCGCCCATCACGAAGTACTGCCCCTCCGGCACGCGGTACACACCGTCCCTGACCGCGTATCCTTCGTTGGCAATCAGGATCTCGTGGCGCCGATCTCCCAGCTTCTCGACGAATCTCGGCTGCGACCGCGTCGCGTCGGGATGTTGTTCGAGGTCCACCGGTTCTCCATTAATGGTCAGCCGATGGCGCTCATAACTGACTTCATCGCCAGGAAGGCCAACAATACGCTTGATGTAATTGATACTCGGATCGGCGGGCAGACGAAATACGACGACGTCACCGCGATCCGGCTCGCCCGTCTCGAGGATCTTCGTTTCCGTCACCGGGAGCCGCAATCCGTAGGCGTACTTTTTGACGAAGATAAAGTCGCCCTGCAAGAGCGTCGGCATCATCGAACCCGACGGAATTCGAAAAGGTTCGAAAATGAAAGAACGAATAACGAGCACAAACAATAGTACGGGAAAGAAGGAGCGCGAATACTCCACCAGAGTATCTCGAGCAGTCGATGCGCTACCTTCTCGTTCATCTTTCTGCCAAACGAACTTGTCCAGCGCGACAAAAAGCCCCGTCACGAATGTCAGGGCGGTGAGTATCAATGCCAGATTTATGCTCAATTCAAAACTCTCACTTATCAACTCGCAGGACGGCAAGAAATGCTTCCTGCGGAATTTCAACGGATCCTACCTGTTTCATGCGGCGCTTGCCGGCCTTTTGTTTCTCCAGCAGCTTGCGCTTGCGAGAAACGTCACCGCCATAGCATTTGGCCGTGACGTTCTTGCGTAACGCCTTGACAGTACTTCTTGAGACGATTTGACCACCAATCGCCGCCTGAATTGCAACGTCGAACATCTGCCGAGGTATCAACTCGCGCATGCGCTCGACGAGTTCGCGGCCACGCGATTGCGAATTTGCGCGATGCACGATAATTGATAATGCGTCGACTCGTTCCTTATTGATGAGTATATCGAGCCGTACCAGATTGGCTGGCTCGAATCGTTCAAAATGATAATCAAATGACGCATATCCACGACTCACCGACTTGAGGCGATCGAAAAAGTCCATCACGACTTCTGCCAGCGGCATCTCGTATTCCAATGACACCTGACTGCCAAGATAGCGCAGATGCTTTTGCACTCCGCGCTTCTCGATGCACAGCTTGATCACGGCACCAACATGTTTTTCAGGCACAAGAATATTGGCTGTAATTATCGGTTCGCGAAGTTCGTGGATCTCGTTGACCGGTGGCAGCTTCGACGGGTTGTCGACATAGCTGATTTTACCGTCGTTATCGATAACTTCGAAGATTACGGTCGGCGCAGTCGTAATGAGTTCGAGATTGTATTCGCGCTCCAGGCGCTCCTGCACGATCTCCATGTGCAGCATGCCGAGGAAGCCGCAGCGAAATCCAAAACCCAGGGCTACCGATGTCTCGGGTTCGAAATGCAGCGCGGCGTCATTAAGACGTAACTTCTGCAGGGCCTCACGGAAGTTCTCATAGTCGTCAGACAAGATCGGAAACAACCCGGCAAATACTCTAGGTTGCACTTGCTTGAATCCCGGCAGAGGGCCTTTGCAGGGCGCACGCGTAAGAGTCAGCGTGTCGCCAACCGGCGCGCCGTAGATATCCTTGATGCCGGCAATGACATAGCCAACCTGGCCTGTAGTCAGGGCATCGAGATCCTGCATTTTCGGCGTAAAACAGCCAACACGATCCGCGACGTAAGAGTCGCCTGTCGACATAATGGTGATCCTGCTTCGCTTCGGCAGGCTGCCGTTGACAACGCGCACGAGCGACACGACACCGACGTAGTTATCGAACCACGAATCGATGATCAACGCCTGCAGCGGGCCGTCTGCATCTCCTTGTGGAGGAGGAATCTTATTAACGATCGCCTCGAGCAACTGCGGCACGCCTTCACCCGTCTTGGCGCTGACCTCAACCGCATCCGATGCATCAACGCCAATAATGTCTTCAATTTCTGATTTGACGCGATCAGGTTCTGCCGCGGGCAGATCGATCTTGTTCAGCACCGGTAACACTTCGAGTCCCTGGTCGATCGCAGTCGTGCAGTTGGCGACACTCTGTGCCTCAACACCCTGAGCAGCATCGACAACCAGCAGCGCGCCTTCACACGCGGCGAGTGATCGCGATACCTCGTAGGAAAAGTCGACATGACCCGGCGTATCGATGAAGTTCAACTGATAGGCGTGGCCGTCCCGCGCGGTGTAGCTCAGCGAAACGCTTTGCGCCTTGATCGTGATGCCGCGCTCACGCTCGAGGTCCATCGAATCGAGCACTTGCTCTGCCATCTCCCGATCGGCGAGTCCTCCACACTGCTGTATAAATCGATCCGCCAGCGTCGACTTGCCGTGGTCAATGTGTGCAATGATCGAGAAATTACGAATTCTGTTCATTATGGAATGTTGCTCAATAGTCGTGCCAGCGCATCGCGATCGAGATGATACTGGCAGATGAGCTCGCCGTCATACTCAACGACCGGAATCCGGGTATCGTATTCGCGCTTCCACTCCTCCCGACCATCGATATCGTGCACGACCACCTCGAGCCGGCCTCGCAGGAGAGGCATCATCTCCTCTATCAATACCTCGCAGAGGTGACATCCCTGACGACTGTATACGTCAAGTGATTTCAATGAACGCGCTCCACTGTCGGGACAAATCTGCGCAAGCAATGCGCCTGCCCGAGGCGCCAACGGCCAACAGCCAGACCGGCGGCGAGGCCGAGTAAAGCAGTCACGGCCGCAGCGGCGTCGCCAAACCCGACTGTGTAGGCCAGCGACGCGCCAATCACGGCTCCCAGCATCGGCAGCCCATATACTATTGCCGCAGCCCGCAGCACATTGTCCGGTGCCAGCGATATCTCGACGATATCGTCCACGGCAATAGCCAGTCCCGGCCGAATGCTGGCCTCGACATGTCGGTCCCCGCTGGCGGGTGCGAATATGCCGGCGCCGCAACCCTTGCCCGCGGCGCAGCGTGGACAAGCCGACGTAATCTCGACAGCGACGACCGCGTGCACACCATCGGCACTGTCAACGAGTGACACAACTCTTCCGTGGGGATTGTCCATCGGGGAACTACTTGTATTGCATGGAGGTCGCAATCTGCTCCACAGTCGCTGCCGGCACCTCGCCCACGGCAGTTACCTGGAACCCGCCGGTCTCGATGCTGTACGAATGGGATGAGCCGACGCGCGAGCGGCGCGCAATATCAATCCGGTCGGCCGGTTCGATGAATACCGACACATTAGCGAGGCCGTCGCTGAAGAGAATATGCGTAACCGGTACGTCCCGGCCGGGCAACTCTTCCTCCGTATTCGATACAAGGCGAAATCCGGACGGCAAATTATCGTTGCTCCATCGACTATCGACGGCCGCGACGATCGAGCGCCGTGGCTGCGTGAACCAGCGGAAATTGTCGGTATTGATCGATGACGCCAGTGCGCTGGCGTGAATCTCCTCATCGAGAGTGATGTCGGCGAACTTGATCTGCTCGATAGCCTCGCCGTCATCGCCAATGAGCTTTGTCTGCAACGGAAAGCCTGTCTCTGTGTCGAGCCAGATACGATGTCCGTAGCGATAGCCGTCATGTGGACGAATCGCCAGCAACACGGCCTTGCGCCCCGCTACCCGCTCTTCGCGAACGACCGACACATCGTATTCACTGCCGAAGCGCACGTCACTTGACGGCAACGTAGAGAACAGCGTGCTTTGGTCGTCCCACTCTTCGACCAGCACGGATTGCTTGTCCGGCAGGATGCACTGCACCTCGTTGCCGTGGCGGATGATCTCCAGGCCGTTGCCTTCCTGAATGATGACTTTTTCACGAACCACGCCGTCAGAGACGGAATGCGCGACCTTGAGCGCCTCGACTCTGCCATCCTGCAAGCGAATGACCGTGCCCTGGTAATTGGTCGACTGCACGGCGCTCGCCATCCTGTTCAGCCAGTCTTGCGGCGCTGTCTCCTGAGCCATAAGGACCGTGTTGCCCATGATCAGGCCAGCAATCGCGACATGGGCGGTCACGGTCGTATGTCGTCGCAGGCTCATCATCGGAGTTACGGCGTCTGCGCGTCCGCCGCGTCGGTCGAGTCCGGCATGTCCCCGCCCTCGTCGAGCGGCTGCGTGGCCGATTCCGTGTCAACCAGCACATCCTCTCTGAGCTGCAGGGTAACCAGCCGGGCATTGATGCTATTCACGCCGAAATACGCGGAAGCTGCACTGTGCCGCAGGAAATAATCCCGCAACTGATCATCATTTTGCCCGGGCACCGTGTAGCCGCCATCAATTGTGGCAGCGACGCTATCGCCCGCCGACAGCGGATCGACATCGGGCACGGTGGACAGTTGCTGCAATCCGAGCAGCGCCGCGACAGCGACAGTCGCAGCTATCGCTACGCCCGCTATCGGCCGCAAATACCGTGGTCGGTCCGACTCGACCGCTTCAAATTCGACCTGCAGAGACTTATCGTCCAGCACAGCCGAAATACGCTCTCGCAGCATCGACATGCCGGCAATCGTGCGTTCGCCACGCATGACGCGCCCCATTGCCAGATACTCGGCAGCCTGCTGCCTGAGATTCCGATCCTGGCAAAGCCTGCGCAACAGTAACTCAGCTTCATTCTGCGGCAATTCGCCGTCGACGAACGCCGAAATTTGCATTTTTATTGCATCGTTCATAGGTCCCCGCCTATCTATCGCACCAACGTCCCGACTTTCTTGCCAATGGCATCGCGGGCCCTGAAAATTCTCGATCGCACGGTGCCAACGGGACAATCCATTGTCTGCGCAATCTCTTCATAACTCATACCATCCAACTCGCGCAAGATAATCGCTGTTCGGAGATCATCCGGCAGTGCTTCAATGGCACGTTCCAGCGTGTCCTGCAATTCCTGACTCAGTGTGACTGCCTCAGGAGTATCTGTCTCTTTGAGCTTGGCGTGCAGCCCGTACTGTTCCGGGTCCTGCAGATCCAGCTCGATGTCCATCGGCCGGCGGCGCTGTGCCGCCAGGTAGTTCTTTGCGGTATTCACGGCGATCCTGTACAGCCAGGTGTAAAACGCACTATCGCCGCGAAACCTCGGCAAAGCCCGGTACGCCTTGATGAAGGCTTCCTGACTGATGTCCAGCGCCTGCTCCGGGTCACGTACATATCGCATCACCAGGTTGACAATCTTGTGCTCGTACTTCAGCACCAGCAGGTCAAACGCGCCTTTATCACCTTTCTGGACCCGTTTGACCAGTTCCTTGTCGGTCGACTCATTCGACATACGGTGGCGTCCCGCCGTTTTCGAGACGCAATCGCTCGACACCGGGATAGACCGGCCGGGCTCTTGAAAGTTCTCCTGAAACGATCGTATTCATGGGCATTATGTGACGCAGTTCGCGGCCGGGGCATGGTAGCAGTTTCAACGCTCCGCTCCCAAGTGTCGCCAGATCACCTGCAAACGGCGCCAGTTCTCGTTTTGCGCCCCGTTGCACCGAATCAGCTCGGCCAATCGCTGGCCGTCCTCGGTCTCGAATCTGAGCCACGCGATGCGGCGCAGCACAATGCTGCCGGCAACGAGCCTGGCCGGCGTCCGAAATTGCCCCCCGGTCATGATGCTGGCCGCACCGTCATGCGCGATCCGGAGGCGCTCACAACGCTTATTCCCTCTGGCAATAAGCAACACCGCCCGGCCGTGCTGCAGCAGCCAGACGACCCCCGCGAGCAAGCGCCACGCTGGCTGGATTGGCAAAATCAGGATCATCGCAGTACCGAGCATGGTCGCGACCACGCCGGTCGTGATGACGACGCGGCGCAGCAACGGATCAGGTGCAAGTTCGGTCGAGTATGTGCGCGACGACACGGGCTAGTTCGGCGGTCGGTTGCTGCTGTTGTAACAAATAGCCCAACAGTTCGGGGTCCGACAGCTGCAAAAGTGAGCAGAACGCCTGCTTATCCTGTTCGGGCGCGGCCTCGTAGCGATGCTCGAGATAGCCCAGCAACAGTTCGTCAAGTTCGCGCATGCCACGCCTGCACTGCCACTTGAGTCGGGACTTCTGCATCTACCGTCTGTGCGACGTGCACTGCCAGGTCGGCTGGCTCAATAGCGCCTCTCGGCCAGCATCTTCTTGGTCTCCGCAATCGCCTGCGCCGGGTTCAGATCCTTCGGGCAGGTCTGCGTGCAATTCATGATCGTGTGGCATCGATACAGGCGGAACGGGTCTTCAAGCTCGTCCAGCCGCTCACCCGTTGCCTCGTCGCGACTGTCGACCAACCATCGATAGGCTGCCAGCAGCGCGGCCGGCCCGAGATAGCGGTCGCTGTTCCACCAGTAGCTCGGGCAGCTCGTCGAGCAACATGCGCAGAGGATGCATGCAGCCGGCTCGTTAATCAGTTCCTGGTCGTCGTTGCTCTGCAAACGTTCACGGTCGGGCGGCGGTGGCGTACGCGTCTGCAGCCACGGCTTGATCGACGCGTACTGCGCATAAAAATTCGTGAGATCGGGAACGAGATCTTTTACGACCGGCATATGCGGCAGCGGATAGATCCTGACGTCCCCCTTGATACTGTCGATCGAGCGTGTGCAGGCCAGCGTGTTGCCGCCATCGATATTCATTGCGCACGAGCCGCAAATACCTTCGCGGCATGAACGGCGAAACGTCAGGGTTGGGTCAACCTCGTTCTTGATCTTGATCAGTGCGTCCAGGACCATGGGGCCACAGCCGTCGACGTCAATGCTGTAGGTATCGACGCGCGGATTCTCGCCACTGTCGGGATCGTAGCGATATACCGCGAAGCGCCGCACATTAGATGCACCGTTGGCCGCGTCGATGTGCCGGCCTTTCCTGATTCTGGAATTCGGTGGAAGTCTGAATTCAGCCAAGTTTGCTGCTCCTAATAGACTCGAGCCTTCGGCGGGACCGGATCGACTTCGTCCGTCAGCGTATTCTCGTGAACGGGCCTGTAGGCGAATTCGACGTGACCGAGCTCGTCGACCCAGGCCAGCGTGTGTTTCATCCAGTTCACATCATCGCGATCCGCATAATCTTCGCGGGCGTGTGCGCCGCGACTCTCGAGACGATTTGTAGCTGAGCGAATCGTCGCAGTCGCATTGAGCATCAGATTCTCCAGCTCCATCGTTTCGACCAGATCCGTATTCCAGATCATTGAACGATCCGAAACTCTGACGTCACTCAATGTGTCGAAGGTCTTGCTCAGCAGATCAGCACCCTCCTGCAGGGTCTCACCGGTGCGGAATACTGCCGCATGGCTCTGCATGATCTTCTGCATTTCCAGGCGAATCTCTGCCGTTGGCCGGCTGCCGTCGGCATTGCGCAGCTTGTCGATTCTGGCAACGCTGTTCTGCCCTGCATCGGCAGCAAAGGCCCTGTGGCGCGCACCGGGCGTCATCGTATCGGCACAGAAATGCGCCGCTGCCCGGCCGAAGACGACGAGATCCAGTAACGAGTTGGAACCGAGCCTGTTGGCGCCATGCACCGAGACACAGGCGGCTTCACCAACGGCCATCAGGCCCGGAACGACCACTTCGGCATCGCCGTCTTTGCTCGTAAGGACCTCACCATTGAAATTCGCCGGCACGCCGCCCATGTTGTAGTGCACGGTCGGCAAAACCGGAATCGGTTCTTTGGTGACATCGACGCCCGCGAAAATCCTCGCGGATTCGGCGATGCCCGGCAGGCGCACTTCGATAACTTCCGGACCCAGGTGCTCGAGATGCAGATGGATGTGGTCCTTTTCACCACCGACACCGCGACCTTCGCGGATTTCTATGATCATCGAGCGGCTGACGACGTCGCGTGACGCCAGGTCCTTCGCATTCGGCGCATAGCGCTCCATGAACCGTTCACCATCCGAATTCGTCAGATACCCGCCCTCGCCACGCACGCCTTCGGTGATCAGGCAACCCGCGCCGTAAATGCCGGTAGGATGAAACTGCACGAATTCCATGTCCTGCACCGGCAAGCCCGCGCGCAGCACCATGGCACTGCCATCGCCTGTACAGGTGTGTGCGGATGTACACGAAAAGTACGCGCGGCCGTAACCACCCGTCGCGAGGATGACCTGATGCGAGCGGAAGCGGTGCAGGCGGCCTGTTGCCAGGTCGATGGCGACAACACCGCGGCAGGCACCATCTTCCATGATCAGGTCAACAGCAAAATACTCGATATAAAACTCGGCGTCGTGTTTCAGAGACTGCTGATACAAGGTATGCAGCATCGCATGACCGGTGCGATCGGCTGCTGCGCAGGTACGTTGCGCCGTGCCCTCGCCATATCGCGTCGTCATGCCACCGAACGGCCGTTGGTAGATCTTGCCCTCTTCGGTGCGCGAAAACGGTACGCCGTAGTGCTCGAGCTCGATGACCGCATCGGGCGCCTCTTTGCACATGTACTCGATCGCGTCCTGATCACCGAGCCAGTCCGAGCCCTTGATGGTGTCGTACATGTGCCAGCGCCAGTCGTCTTCGCCCATATTACCGAGCGCAGCACTGATGCCACCCTGAGCCGCGACTGTGTGGCTGCGCGTCGGGAACACCTTGCTGATACAGGCAGTGTTGAATCCGGACTGCGCCAGCCCAAACGTTGCGCGCAGACCGGCACCGCCCGCGCCGATCACAACGACGTCGTAGCTGTGATCAATGAATGCGTAATCACTCATGCGCCCAATCCAACCCTGAGAATGGCGTAAATCGATACGACTGCCACGATAATATGGGCGAAATGAGACAGAATGAGGGAAACGACTTTCGGACCTGCCGCATGCACATAGTCCTCAATAACCACCTGTACGCCCAGATACGAATGATAGGCTGCCGCCAGGCATAGCAGGGTCAACAACACGCTGTTGAGCGGATTGCCGACGAACTCGACAACCTTGCCATAGTCGAGGATCGATACCGCGCTGATGCGCACCACAAACCATAGTCCGAGAAAGGTCAAAGCCACCGCGGATACGCGCTGCGCCCACCAATGGCCGGTTCCGTCTTTGGCCGAGCCGAGCCCAAGGACGCGACCGAGCGGTGCTCTGAGGCTCATAGCAGCACCGCCCAGAATGCAGCGGTTACGGCAAGGGCTGCGATCAGCACGAACCACGCTGACGCATTTGCCTGCCGTTTCTCAAACCCGCGCCCTGAGTCCCACACCAGGTGCCGAATACCGTTCGCGAGGTGGTAGAAAAACGCGAAGCTCCAGCCGATAAGAAGTAGCCGTCCGAACAGGGTCGACATCATTGCCGCAAACCGATCGTAGTCTGCAGGACCCGCGGCGACGCAGGCGAGCCACGCCGTGAGAAGCAGGAGCCCCACCGCCATGACAATACCCGTGCCCCGATGCAGGATTGACAATGTCATCGTGATCGGCCAGCGATAGATCGATAAGTGAGGTGATAAAGGTCTTCGAGTATTTGTCATAAATTTTTGATTTTTATTATTTAATTCTCTAGAAATCTATACAACGTCCGGCCTTTTCCCAGTCCCCGTAACGCGTCGGATCGGGGCCCTCGCGACCACCGATTTCTTTCGCCTGCGCCTTTTCATCGGGCTCTCGTGACTTATCATCGTCGGCCGAACGACCCGGCTTGCGAATCTCGGCAACGACCTTATCCTTTGTATCCTCGGCGGGCATGGCGGCAGTATGCCAGACACCGCATGCACCTGCATGAGCAACATGCATCCGGATGTAACAGGTTAGAATTCATGACTATGTCTCAACTTCCCTACTCAACAATCATCGTCAGCGGCGACGACGCTTTCGACTTCCTGCAGGCGCAGCTCGCTGCTGACCTGTCTCGTTTGAGTGACGGCACCTCACCTTCCCGCGCACGCACCGATCAAGAACAGGGTCGTACAGTGGGCAATGCCGTTCTTTCAGCCTGGTGCAACCCGAAGGGTCGCGTGATTTGCCTGTTGCGGGTTGCTCAGGCTGACGGGGCCTATTCGCTGACACTGCCGACCGAACTGACTGAGGAGGTCGTGAAGCGCCTGACGATGTTCCGGTTTCGCGCCCGGGTCGAATTCGCCGTGACGCAGACGGCACCTCGGCAGCTCGGCGTCAAGGGCACTTTCGATACATGGCAACTCGAGAATCTGCGTGCCGGCGTTCCGGAGATTCTGCAGGCGCAGTCCGAAAAGTTTACGCCGCACATGCTCAATCTGGACCTGCTGGGCGCAGTCAGCGTCGACAAGGGTTGTTATCCCGGGCAGGAGATCGTCGCCCGTACACATTTCCGCGGAACCACCAAGCGACGCTGCCTGCGATTCGAAAGCAGCGAACCCGTTTCGCCCGGCGACAAGGTTTTCGACGGCGAACGAGATGTCGGCGAGGTCGTAAATGTCATCGGCAATGAGTTGCTTGCCGTTGTGCCTACCGACGGCACAGGCATGGAACTTTCAGTCGGTGGCATTCCGTTAAGGCATATTCCGCTCGACAGCTAGTCAAAAACTTCTGGCCGCATGTGTGGGAACAGCAGGACATCGCGTATCGACGGCGAATCCGTAAATAACATCACGAGCCGATCGATGCCGATGCCGATGCCCGCCGTTGGCGGCATGCCGTATTCAAGCGCACGTATATAGTCGTGATCGAACGCCATGGCCTCTTCATCGCCGGCGTCGCGGCTTGCCGCCTGCGCGCGGAAACGTTCCGCCTGATCCTCCGGATCGTTAAGCTCCGAAAAACCGTTGGCGATCTCACGCCCGGCGATGAAAAACTCGAATCGGTCTGTAACGAATGGATCGGCATCGTTGCAACGTGACAAGGGTGATACTTCGGTCGGATATTGAGTTACGAAGGTAGGTTTGCGCAGATTATCCTCACCAGTCTTTTCGAATATCTCGATCTGCAGTTTTCCGGGCCCATAGTTGTCCCTGACCGGGATGCCGTGCGCATCGCAGACACCGACAAGGTAATCGCGATCACGCAGCTTTGATGCTTCGAGATCCGGATTGAAATGCAGGATAACTTCCTCAACGGTCATACGAGGAAATGCGGTACCGAGATCAAACTCTTCGCCCTGGTATGTCACGGTCGTCGAGCCGAGTACTGCGTCTGACATACCGTGCATCAGGGCCTCTACCATGTCGATCAGGTCTTCGTAATCGGCATAGGCCCGATACAACTCGAGCATCGTGAATTCCGGGTTGTGTTGCGTCGAAACGCCTTCGTTGCGAAAGCTGCGGTTGATCTCGTAGACGCGCTCGAAGCCACCCACAATCAAGCGCTTCAAATTCAATTCAGGCGCAATGCGCAAATAAAGCAACATATCGAGCGCGTTATGATGTGTCGTGAATGGCCGGGCGATTGCACCACCCGGCGTCGTCTGCATCATTGGCGTCTCGACCTCGAGGTAATCCTGTGCATCGAGAAACGCGCGAATATAGGCCACAATTGCGGAACGCGTTCTGAATACCGCAGCACTGTCCGCATTCATGATCAGGTCGACATATCGTTGTCGATAGCGCGTCTCCTGATCGGCGAGGCCATGAAATTTTTCGGGTAGCGGGCGCAACGATTTCGTAATCAGTCTCACCCGATCGGCCAACACGGTCAACTCGCCCGTTTTGGTTCGAAATAACACGCCTTCGGCCGCAACGATGTCCCCGACATCCCACTTCTTGAAGTCCTGGTAGACACCCTCGGCAAGGCGATCGCGCTCCAGGCGCGCCTGAATCTGTCCGGACCGATCCTGCAATTTTATGAAGCTCGCCTTGCCCATGACGCGCTTGACCATCATGCGCCCAACCACGGCTACGTGAACATCTTCCTCACGCAACGTTGCATCGTCGTGTTCATGAAATGTCTGTTGCAGTTCGTCTGCTGTCGCGTTTCTCCGAAAGTCATTCGGATACGCGTTACCCCGCTCGCGTAATGCATTGAGCTTTCCGCGCCGCTCGGCAATGAGCTTGCCCTCGTCCTGTTTCGTTTCTTCGGTCACTTACTTACAGTCCCTGCTTGAGGCTCGCCTCGATGAAATTATCCAGGCCGCCATCCAAAACCGCCTGAGTGTTACCGGTTTCGATCCCGGTTCGCAAATCCTTGATACGACTTTGATCAAGAACGTAGTTTCTGATCTGACTTCCCCAGCCAACGTCGGCCTTGCTCTCCTCCACCGCAGAGGCTTCAGCCCGCCGCTTCTGCAACTCGAATTCGTAAAGCTTGGCCTTGAGCTGATTCATCGCCTGCGCCTTGTTCTTGTGCTGCGAGCGGTCGTTTTGGCATTGCACGACAATATTGGTCGGCAGATGTGTGATACGCACGGCCGACTCGGTTCTGTTGACATGTTGTCCGCCCGCGCCGCTGGCACGATAGACGTCAATGCGCAGCTCCGACGGATCGATCTCGATGTCGATGTCGTCATCGACCTCAGGCGATACGAACACCGAGGCGAATGACGTGTGCCGCCGGTTGCCCGAATCGAACGGTGACTTGCGCACCAGTCGATGCACGCCGGTTTCAGTCCGCAGCCAGCCATACACGTACTCACCCCGTATGTGAATCGTTGCGCTCTTGATGCCGGCGACCTCCCCGGCCGAGGCCTCGATCACCTCAGCGTCGTAGCCGTGCGCTTCGGCCCAGCGCAGGTACATGCGCAGCAGCATTTCCGCCCAATCCTGTGCCTCGGTGCCACCGGCACCGGACTGAATATCGAGATAGGCGTTATTGATATCCATTTCGCCCGAAAACATGCGGCGAAACTCCAGCGCGGCCAGTCTTGTCTCGAATGTGGCAATGTCTTGGACGACCTCAGCCACCGTATCAGCGTCGTCTTCCTCAATCGCCATTGAAAGAAGCTCGCCGGCGTCATTGATGCCGGTCTTGAGTTCGTCGAGCACAATGACTATCTGCTCGAGTTGCGCACGCTCCCGGCCCAGGGCCTGCGCACGCTCGGGTTCGTTCCACACGTCGGGTTGCTCGAGCTCACGCTGAACTTCAGTCAGCCGTTCCGCTTTGCCTTCGTAGTCAAAGATACCCCCTCAACGCAGCGGTGCGTTCAGCAAGATCGGCTATGGTTTGATTGATCTGACTCGTTTCCATCATGTTACCCGGCATTTGCAGCGCGCGATCTTATCACGCGCCGCCGGCCTGCAACGCAGCAATTTGCTCCACAATCAATTGCGGTGATTGCGCGCCACGATACTCGTTGACGTCCAGTCGGTACGCCAGTTGCACGATGCCCCGATATGCCGGGCCCGCCTGATTGAATGCGATTGCATCAATGACCCCGCCGCCATCCAACGGGCGAAGGCGCATTTTCAAGTGCTTCTCGCCAACCGTGCGCTGTTCGACCAGTTCAAAGTCGCCGCTCCACACTGGCTCCGGAAACGCGGAGCCCCATGGTCCGGCCTCCCGGAGCAGTTGCGCGAATCGCAAGTCCAGTTCGCTCGAAGGCAATACCCCGTCGCTGACAATTGCCCCGCTGAAATCCGCATCCGGATACAGACGCCGGACCTGCTCGGCAGCCGCGGCCGCGAATTCGTCGTAGTTCGATTCCGCAATTGTCAGTCCGGCTGCCATGGCGTGGCCGCCGAATTTGACGATGAGGTTCGGATGGGTACTGGACACTGCTTCCAGCAGGTCACGCGCATGCACGCCAGGTATCGAACGTGCCGAGCCTTTCAGGAGGCCGTCGGATTCCCGGGCAAACGCAATCACGGGCCGATGACACTTTTCCTTGACGCGTGCCGCAATCAGTCCCACAACACCCTGATGCCAGGATGCTTCACAGACGCACACGCAAGCCGGCCACTTGCGAGCACTAATCGAGTCAACATAGGCGAACGCCTGCTCGCGCATCGTCGCTTCGATATCGCGTCGCTCACGATTGATTTCATCCAATACGCCGGCATGCCGCGTTGCAACGTGCTCGTCGTCCGTCAACAGGCACTCGATGCCCAGAGACATGTCTTCGAGACGGCCAGCGGCGTTGATACGCGGACCGGCGGCAAATCCCAGGTCCGAGCTGACCGTGCGGGACAGTTGGCGGCCTGACAGCGTCAGTAATGCGCGAATGCCAGCGACCGTCTTGCCTGCGCGGATGCGGTTGAGTCCTTGTTGCACAAGTATGCGGTTATTGTGATCCAGCGGCACGACGTCGGCCACGGTGCCCAGCGCGACGAGGTCGAGATACCCTGCCGGAATTTTCGCGGCGCCCTCCATGCCCTGCTTATCGAGAACTCGGCCCAACGCAGCCATCAGGTAGAACGCAACGCCGACGCCCGCAAGATTGCGGCTCGCAAACCGGCTACCCTGCAGATTCGGGTTCACGATGACGTCAGCGTCGGGCAACTCCTCCGCGGGCAAGTGATGGTCAGTGATCAGCACCGCAATATCGAGCGCTTTCGCCTGATCGACACCGGCGATGCTCGAGACACCATTATCCACAGTCACTATCAGGTTCGGTGAGCTGCGGGCGGCCACGCGGACGATTTCCGGAGTCAGTCCGTAGCCGAATTCGAACCGATTCGGCACCAGGTAATCGACGTCCCGAAACCCGAACTGACGCAGGCAGCGCAATATCAGCGCCGTGCTCGTGGCGCCATCGACGTCAAAGTCGCCAACCACAACGATGCGCTTATCTCGGAACTCAAGCAGTAAATCGACGGCCGTATCGATGTTCTCGAGTGATCCAACCGGCGCGAGACCCGCCAGACCGTAATCGAGTTGCGTTGCCGCCGTGACGCCGCGCATCGCATACAGACGTGCCAGAATCGGATCGACATCTGCCAAATCCGCCAGTGCGCTGTCGGCCGGGCTGCGCCGTAACGTGATGGGTCTCGACAATGACGCGCCGCTCAATTCAGTCGTTCCGTGTTACGCCGCCATATGCGCCAGCTGTGTTGGCGCAGAATGTCGGCCTCAACGCCATCACGAAATATCAGCTGCAGACGCGAGAGACGTCCGGACCGAAGCGCCCGGCGAAGCTCTTGCAGACAACTCATCAACAACTGCGGGTCGTCGTCTGGCGGCGCCACCGCGACAAAACCGGTCGAGGACTCGTCGAGGCATGCCGCGATGCTCCCAGGCCAGGAGCGCGCAGGCGCAAGCTTGCTTAGCCAATATCCTCTGAGCAGCGGATCGTCTGCAAACAATGGCGGATGCGGTTGCGCGCGTTGCTCGGGCGCGTAGCCGCCACCCCAAAACCAGAGGCAATTGATCGGCGGCAACCCCTCACTCTCGCGGCGGGTATTGATTTCATGTTCGTGCAGCGCCATTTCGACCTCGCTCACAAGACGCCGATACGCTGCGGCATCCGGGCCCGTTGGCATGTACTCATTCGGCTTGTCCAAGTGCACAACGTAAGGTGGTACGGCCGCCGTTGCAATCGATTCTGACGCTCGCAAATAACTGCAGGTACCTACCGTTACAAAGCTGTATTTCGCACCGTCATTCACGGTGTTCTGCAAGTGATCGAACAACGCTCGCAGATCGCCTGCGGGCAAGCTTGCTCTCCCCAGAGCATGCAGACAAAGGTGATCGAGTCGCGGCTCGAGGTACACGGGATCCGCCGCGGCGATCCAGACGGTGGGCCGTTCGCCGGTCTGCCCCCACATGCGCAGCGCGCCGAGTGCCGTATCGGGATGCGGCAGATTCAGAGCCTTCAGAATGCCGGACAACAATTCTCCCGGCGCGCTCGCTTGTTGCAGGTCAGTACGCGCCAACCAGCGCCTCAATGCCAGGTTCTCGAGCCGCCCGCCACCGACAGCCGGCAGCACCACGACGGCCAGTGATTCTGCGAATGCATCGGTCAACGGTTGCTCATTCGCACGGGCTTTGTATGATGACGTAACGCACAAGCCGATAGTAACGGAAAGCACACTTGTAGTTTACACGCGAAGTTCCCACGACTGTGATGATCCGCAGCGTCTCCGACCAGGCGATCTGCATAGGCGACAAGAGTTACCAACACACGATCGCGCTGACCAGTGACACCGTCATGGAGGATTGGCCGGATACCCGTGTTTCTGACCTCGCCGAAAGTGATTTTTCCATGTTACTGAGCACAACGCCGGAAATCATTGTTCTCGGCACCGGCATGACAAATGTATTCCCGCCTCGCGAACTCGTGTTCGCGCTGGCCCGTCGCGGAGTGGGCCTTGAGGCCATGGATACACGCGCAGCGGCCCGTACTTTCAATGTCCTTGCCGGAGAAAATCGCCCGGTCGTGGCAGTGCTTTACCTATAGGACACCGCCGTCATGACTGTAATGATGACAGTTCTTGTCCTGATATTTCTGATCGCCCCGGCGCAGGCGGAAGTCTCGCCGCTGTTCAGTCAGGCCAGCGTTCTCGACATCGAACTGAAAGGACCCATTTCGACCATCGTCCGCGACTCGTCCGATCGCAGCGAGCACCCTTTTCTGATATCTGCCGCAGGTGCCGTGCAAGAGATCAAAGTA